>NZ_JAKKUT010000001.1:0-300000 GCF_029582805.1 Candidatus Synechococcus calcipolaris G9
GGTGAGCCATCGTTAGCATCCCTTAGTTTTTTGTTGTAGAAGTCTTCAAGCTCTCGCTGTCTGGCTTGCCTTTGGCGAGATATATCCTCTAGCTTGCCAACCTCATCAATCAAAACAGGGACGGCAAGGGCCGGCCCTAGCAATTTTCCCAAACCACCTAACCCGCTTGGTGGCTTGGGCAGTTTGGGTAATTTGGGGATTTTAGGGAGTGGGATTTTAGGGGATGTTGGGGCCGGAGTCTGAGGGGTCAGGGGGCCAGGATGGGGCTTAGGGCTGTAGGGTGGCCGGGGGGGCTGGCCTGGGCCATTGCCAAGGTCAACTAGGGGACGGTTAGCGGCCTCTTGGATCTGTCTCTGCCGTAATGCTTCCTTGTAGGCTTCCGCTTCCGGTACTAGATGGGGGGGAATCAATTAACCACACCTAGTTTGATGTGTAGCTAGTTGGTAATGCTGTAGCTGACAATTCGCCCACCCCATTACTCCAAATTTTTCCCTGACCACGCCAACCAGCAACCAAGGGGAGATATAGGACAATGGCAAGCCGCTCTGGGTTGGTTGATTGGTTCTCAAAGAAAACGGATTGTACGTTAGCACTGCGGGCCGCTTGACCTGGAGCTACCACGATAGTAGCTGATGGGTTAACCTCAGCTAGGGCTGAAGCTGCCCATGCTGCCAATTCTTCAAGGGTGTTCACATTGCTAGGAATATTTGCGGTGCTAAAAGCTGTCATTTTCGACAATCCTTAAAGGTTGGATACTGTCAGATTAGACCGCCGTTAAAGCCATGACAATTAACGTATTTTAGATAGAATACGATGGGATAGAAAAACCTAGAACCTTTACAGGAACTAGGTTTAGCGTGTGCAACTAAAAGGAGATTATCTTAGGCATTCGTATTATAAATCAATGAATTACTAATTACTAATGAAAATTCTACGATCTGGACAAGCTGAACCGTTAAACCCTGAAACTTTTTTAAGGCTTTATCAGGAATTGAAACCGCCCCATAATTTTATTTTAGGGGTGACTTGGTACTGTGCTGAACGGGTTGGGGCCGTTTGCCAACTACGGCGGGCCAATGTTTACGATCGCAAGGGGAAACCCCTAGATGCTGTGGTAATTCCCGGGGCCAGTAGAAAGGATCGGTGTACCAGGGAAGTATCAGTTACCCCTAAACTGCGAAAATTATTAATCCAGATTCCTAAATCTGATTCAGAGTGGCTCTTTCCAAGCCAGTTAAACCCTAAGAAACATATTCATCCTGATTGCTATAAGGCCGCGCTCTCTAGGGCCTGCAAACGATTGGGCCTAGTGGGCTACTCTAGCCATTCTGCTAGACGTGGGGCCATCACTCATTTAGCGCGTTCTGGAATATCTGTTAGGGTCATTCAGCAAATATCGGGACATAAATCCTTGGCCAGTGTCCAGCGGTATATTGACTTTGATTCGATAGAAGTTAGGGGAGGCCTAGAGCTTCTATAGGGTCTTGCCTATATATTTGCTCCTGGTCTTGCCATCCTGTTTCCAGAATCCATACCAGTATGGGCCATGGGGGCATCGTTTACAGCCTGATTTTCCGCAGTATACCCCTTTTAGTTGGTAGGTCATGGTGGGGCCTGCCATTGGGTTCTTATCTAACCCGTTTTCCGTGGTTGGGGATGAATCGGTTAGATAAGATGCCTTAGAGCTTTCTAAGGCATCCGCTTTACGTTTAGGTTTTGCGGCTTCCAGGGGTTGAGGAGTATTTAGGGAATCGGCGATCGGTGCCATGGAATTATTTAGGTCTTGCCGATCGCTGGACTGATTGCGATCGCCGCCGGCCTGGTTGCGATCGCTTTGTAAGGCATCTTCAATGGTTAATTGCCGTGGATCATCCCAATGATCAGGACTCATGGCCTAGCACCTGGGCTTGGCTGTCAATCGGTTGGGGGCCAAAGTCATCGGGAAGTTGATCAATGGTTATATCAAGGGCCTTGCATAGGTTTTTAACTTGCCTTGGGGATAATTGCGGCTTTAGTTGGTAGGTCATGGTGGGGCCTGCCATTGGGTTCTTATCTAACCCGTTTTCCGTGGTTGGGGATGAATCGGTTAGATAAGATGCCTTAGAGCTTTCTAAGGCATCCGCTTTACGTTTAGGTTTTGCGGCTTCCAGGGGTTGAGGAGTATTTAGGGAATCGGCGATCGGTGCCATGGAATTATTTAGGTCTTGCCGATCGCTGGACTGATTGCGATCGCCGCCGGCCTGGTTGCGATCGCTTTGAAGGTAAAAGTCAAAAGTTAATTGCCGTGGATCATCCCAATGATCATCCATTTATCTGATGGATCCGCTTGATATTCTCTAGAGCCTCTACCAATTCAGCTAGAGAGCAGTTTAGAAGATGGCAAAGCTTCTGCATTTCAGAAGGGGTAAGCGTAGGCTCTGTTTTTCCGCGTTCCCAATCTGAGATAGTTGCTTGCCTAACTCCCAGTAGCTCTGCAAGTTGTACCTGACTCAATCCAACGTTTTGCCGCAACATTTTTAGAGTTAGTAAATCTTCATTTCCCATTATACGCTTGACCGGATAAGAGAGTTAGGCTAGAGTGCTGATATACGCTTGAGCGTATAGAGCTTTGAAAACAGAACAAGCGATCGCCGGTTGGCAATCGCTCAGGGAGTTTTCATCTTTTTTTCACCCTAACGCGATCGCGGCTAAGAACCGGCGATCGCTAATTCCCCCATGCCTAACTTTATATTTCTGCCCAGAATTCAAACAACGTTCAACCTTGAACACTTAGTAAGGATTGAGTGGATAGATTCTGAGATTCAGATTGTACGTTTAGACTTTGTGGACGGCGATCCCCTGTTTATCGAAATGGCAGAGGCCCTAGAGCTTGAGAAATGGATCGAGGAATACTTTCCAGTGTTTTCGGTCAGGGCCGTAAATCCTCCACAAGATAACCCAGATGATTTTTAATCCGCCTGGAGTCACTGTCTTTTTTTTTCACCGTATCGCGATCGCGGCTAAGAACTGACGATCGCTCTAACTGCCATGAATGATTTTGTAGACATCCCAACTTTTTTTAAGGTGGGAAACCACTGGGTTAACTTACAAGCGATTGACTGTATTACTGAATTTCAGGCCGAAGGCAAAGCAATGATTTTTGTTTTGCAGATCGGGGAGTCACGGATCCAAGTTTCAGGTGCGGGGGCGATCAGACTGCGAGCCATCCTAGCGTTTCTGGATGACATCACAGATCGCGCGATCGTTCGTCTAGCCTGCCCTAATTTTCCTAATGAACAGGAATCAACTAGCTCAGATTGGGATGCCGCCGTTGACACAGCCAGCCAGTACGAAACCCTAAACAAGGCTGATTACTTCACTTTCTAGATCAATCCGCCTGATGAGTTCCCTTGAAGCCAGGGAACGAAATTGCCCCTATCCATTGGGGCGATCGCGGATCGGCTTCCATCACCGACCGCCAGGGTAATCACCTAAAGGCTGATGATTTTGGCATGATATTGGCCCCGTTGCCTTTTCATTATCTCGGTCACGGTCTTAGGCCACCCTGCCCTTGTGGCCTTCAAGTAGATTTGGGAATCTTTGGGACAATCACGGGCCGATGCTTGGGGAACTGATGGAACGTCCCTAGCTAGAGTTAATCCACCATGATCAAAATGATGGGTATCGACATAAGCCGATGCCGCGCTTCAGTTTGCCTTATCAACGAATTGCCAGATGAACCGCTTGATTGGTTCAGGCAGAATAGAGATAAAATCATTGACATTTACCCCAACCGTGAGGGCATAGAACAGTTACTCAATTTAGGGCCTACCCATGTAGCCTTAGAGCCTACGGGTATTCACTACAGCAAGATTTGGGTAAATTATTTATCCCAGATGGGTGCGGAAATCCTATGGGTAGGGCATAGCCAACTATGCAGTACCCGAAAGTCATTTAGGTTATCTGGCAAGAATGATCATGCCGATGCCCTTGCCTTAGCTTGCTATGGGTTGCAGAAGTTGGATAAGCCTAAATGGTTTCTCAATTTTGACCTATACAGCGAAGCGTATAAATTGCGGCAAGTTTGCCTAGAAATTAACCACCTGGAACGGCGATCAGTGCCGATCATGAATCGGATCAGACAACAGTTAAGCCATGAATGGCCCGAAATGGCACAATCCCGATCTAGGGGCCCGCTATGGTTCTGGATTGCTGGGGAACCGGCCAAGAGCAAACGTACAGAAACTATCTACACAAGGGACTTGGCCCATTCTATAGGGATGGGATTAAGTGACTTTACCCGCTTCCAGGCTATGCAATGGGTAGAAATTGAGAAACGGCTTAATCGCCTGGATGCTGAGTTAGTAGAACTGCTAAAAAATCCCGATTACATCCTGTATCGGCAAGCCATGGGGCCGTTTAATTTTAGTCTCAGGATTGAGAGCATTCTACTGGCTCACATCTATCCCTTTGAAAATTTCCTTAATGCCGATGGTTCAGAAATCATTGAATGGGTTAAAGGTAGCAAGGGACAGCGTTCTAAGCGTAATCGTAGCCAGAAGGCCTTTAAGCTGTTCATTGGAATTGGCAAGGTTGAAAAATCCAGCGGTGAATCAACGGAGTGGGTAAAGGGAGGCTCTAAGCTGTGTCGTTCTGCCCTATGGCAATATATCCATACCATGATTGAAATCCGATCACATCGCCCTAAGAATGCCATCGGTGAAGAATTGGGGGCCTTGTGTGATGAGTTGAAATCGTACCGACTGCATGGGCGTGAGATACAGGCTAGGCTTTATTGCAGAACCGCTAACCTACTTTACAAAGCCGTGCTATCAACCTTGAGAAAATAAATTCTATTCCCTTAGATTGAAACCACTAGGGTCTAGTGGTTTTTTTGTGTCTGAACTTGACGGGATCATTTAACGGTATAAGTAGATAATGATACTTGGTCGTTGATCCCAGCGAGGAACCTATGGGATTTGTTGATTTAGCGATCGCTGATTTGGCGGCGGATTATGCTGTACCCGTAGAGCAGGTCTGTCAACTGTGCGATCGCCTAGGAATTTCCTATCGCAGTCCCCAAACTCGCCTAGCCCTAGAGGATGCTAAAGCCATTATCTTAATTTTGGTGGAATCATCCCCATCCAGGACTCAGGATCATGACCCGGTAAACACAAGACCGCAATCTTAACATCCGCATTTTGGGAGAACTATGCTGAAACAATGCTTTTGGCTAGCGGTTACTCTGATCCTGTGTACATGGCAATTGTTCACGGGAACCGCTATGGCCGCCGAATTAACCGCCGATGTCCTCACTGTACCCCTTGATAGCCAAGGAGCAACAGTCACCCTAAGCAAAGATCAATACGACGAAGGCAAACGCTTATTTGTCTATGCCTGTGCCACCTGTCATGTGGGTGGGGTTACCAAAACCAATCCCAGCTTAGACTTGGCAACGGAAACCCTGGCCCTAGCCAATCCACCCCGGGATAATATTTCTGGTTTGGTGGACTATATGAAAGATCCCACTACCTATGATGGTGAAACCTCCATTGCTGAAGTCCATCCCAGTTTACGCAGTGCGGATATTTTCCCGAAAATGCGTAACTTAACGGAAAAAGATTTGGTGGCGATCGCCGGTCATATCCTGGTGGAACCCAAAATCCTGGGCGACAAATGGGGTGGTGGTAAAATTTACTACTAGGTTTAGGTTTCGTAATTTCAGGATACTTTCTCCATGACCCTGGCCCATTGGCGGCGGCCGGTTCACACCGGCCCATTTTTGTTTATCCCATTTTTGTTGGGCTTGGTACTGCTTGTGACAGTTTTGTGGGCAGTCATTCCCAGTTCACCCGCCCAAGCAGAAGGTATTGATGGTTATGTCCTGCGCTACCTCAATGCCGCCGAGCCAGTTTCCTTACCCTTAAATCCTTCGGGCGATCGGCGTGAGTTTAGCCCCGAAGACCTCACGAGGGGAAAACATTTGTTTGAGGAAAACTGTAAGAACTGCCATGTGGGGGGAGCCACCCTGCCCAATCCCTTGATTTCTCTTTCATTGAAAGACTTACAAGGGGCAACGCCTCCCCGGGATACCATTACCAGTCTCGTCGCCTACCAACGCTTACCCATGTCCTACGATGGCACGGAGGAAAGCTATTGGTGTCGGGAAGTCCCAGAGACATGGTTGACCACCGCCCAATTGGAAGACTTGGCCGCATTTATTCTACGAGCAGCCGAGAAAGCACCGGGTTGGGGAATCGAAACCTTCCAAGACAGTGCCCCCCAGTGAGGAAGTTTTGCTACACTTGCCGTTGGTAGTCCCGATTCCTAGACTTCCAGAAACTCACATCCCATTCAACCTTTACCCTGAACTATTGCCGAGGAGAACTCCCTTGAAACGACTATTGACATTTATCTGTTTAGCTGCCCTGACCCTCCTATTTATGGGCAATCAACCCGCCTTTGCCGCTGATATTGCCAGTGGTTCCAAGGTGTTTAGTGCCAACTGTGCCGCTTGCCACATGGGGGGCGGAAATGTGGTTATGGCCAATAAAACCCTCAAGAAAGAATCCCTGGAACAATTTGGCATGAACTCTGAAGATGCGATTATTTACCAAGTTCAACATGGTAAAAATGCCATGCCGGCCTTTGCTGGTCGTCTGACCGATGCCCAAATTGAAGATGTGGCAGCCTACGTTCTCGATCAAGCTGCCAAGGGCTGGGCGGGCTAACCCCATCTGGCCATGGGCCATAAAAATTGACCTAGAAAATTGATCTAGAAAAAGATTGACCCCTCACCGGAGGGGTTTTTTTGCCTGTATCGAAGGATAAACTCGTCCAATGATAAAATCATGGCATTCTAGTGAGGATATCCATGGCTGAGTCTTCCCTTGCCCTGTCACCTCCCTGGTTGGTTCTTGAACCCTTGGTGATCCAGTGGTTGCAGGAGGATATGGGCCGGGGCGATCGCACCACCGCGGCCTTAGATTTAGGCGATCGCCGGGGTCGGGCAACATTAACGGTTAAGCAAGCGGGTGTGGTCGCCGGTTTACCCATTGCCGCCAAAGTTTTTCAGCTATTGGATGCCACAGCCCAGATGGTGGTACATTTTCCCGATGGAACTGACTGTTCAGCGGGGGCGATCGCCGCCGAAATAGAGGCCTCCCTAGAGGCGATTTTGTTGGGGGAACGGGTGGCTCTAAATGTGATCATGGCCCTCAGTGGCATTGCCAGCCTGACCCGCACCTATGCCCAGGAAATTGCTGATTTGGCAACCCAGCTAGTGGATACCCGCAAAACCACCCCTGGATTTCGCCTCCTGGAAAAGTATGCCACGGCCCTAGGGGGTGCCAGAAATCATCGTTTTGGCCTAGATGATGCCGTAATGATTAAGGATAATCACATCCTTGCCGCCGGAAGCCTGACTAGGGCGGTACAGCGGGTTCGCCGTTCCATTCCCTTGACCCACACCGTTGAGGTGGAAACCGAGACCCTCGATCAGGTCAAAGAAGCCCTAGGGGCAGGGGTCAACATTATTATGCTGGATAATATGCCCATTGAGCGGATAAACGCCGCCGTTGAACTAATTCGCCGCCACTCCACCGCCATTAAAATTGAGGCCTCCGGCAATATTACCCTAGAAACCCTGCGAACGGTGGCCCTGACGGGGGTGGACTATATTTCTACCAGTGGTACAATTACCCGCGCTCCATGGCTAGATTGGAGTTTGACCGTTGTCCCCCTTGAAGAGCTAGAGCAAAGCCAATGACCGCACGTGATGCCCATAAAAAAGCCCATAAAAAAGCAAAGGCCCTCAAGCCCCAGAGTCGCCGTCCTGCCAAGGATCTGTGCAGTGAGTGTGGTCTGTGTGACACCTACTATATCCACTATGTGAAAGAGGCCTGTGCCTTTCTAAATCAACAGTTTGATGCCCTAGAAACCCAAACCCATGGGCGATCGCGGCAGGTTGAGAATTGGGATGACTGTTATTTTGGCGTACATAATCAGATGATGGCAGCCCGGAAAATCGACCCCATTGCCGGGGCCCAATGGACGGGAATTGTCAGTGCGATCGCCATTGAAATGCTCGAAAAAGGCTTAGTAGAAGGGGTTGTCTGTGTCCAAAACACCCCGGACGATCGCTTCCAACCCATGCCCGTAATTGCCCGCAGTCGGGAAGAAATTTTAGCCGCCCGCGTCAATAAACCCACCCTATCCCCCAATCTTTCGGTGCTAGAGCAGATTGAACAGTCCGGTCTTCGCCGTCTTTTAGTCATTGGGGTGGGCTGTCAAATTCAGGCATTGCGGGCCGTCGAAGCTAAATTGGGCCTGGAAAAACTCTATGTTCTGGGGACTCCCTGTGTGGACAATGTAACCCGGGCCGGTCTGCAAAAGTTTTTAGATACCACCAGCCGATCGCCGGACACCGTGGTTCACTATGAATTTATGCAGGATTTCCGGGTTCACTTTAAGCACGAAGATGGCTCCGAGGAAACCGTTCCCTTTTTTGGCCTGAAAACCAATCAACTCAAGGACGTGTTTGCCCCCTCCTGCATGAGTTGTTTTGATTATGTCAATGGCCTGGCAGACCTAGTGGTGGGATATATGGGGGCTCCCTTTGGTTGGCAGTGGATTGTGGTTCGCAATGGGCGGGGCCAGGAGATGCTGGATTTGGTTCAGGATCAATTGGAGACCCAGCCTGTCATGGCCCGGGGCGATCGCCACAATGCCGTTCAACAGAGTATCCCTGCCTACGACAAGGGAGTCACCCTACCCATGTGGGCCGCAAAACTCATGGGCATTGTCATTGAAAAGGTGGGGCCCAAGGGGCTAGAGTATGCCCGCTTTTCCATTGATTCCCACTTTACCCGCAACTATCTTTATGTCAAGCGGAACTATCCCCAGAAGCTAGGGGATCACGTGCCCGAATTTGCCCAGAAAATTGTGGATCAGTATCAATTGCCAGACTAGGTGGCGAGAAGAAAACATTGATCATCTGAATACGATTGCCCCCGAACTGTGGGAGGATAGGCCCTGAAGTTCAAATTTTCGAGAAAAGTTTATTTGAGCCTTGTCAATGGGGGCGTTACAATTGTTAACTTTCTTATAGACTGTACATTCTTATATTTTCTCCATAGTATAGACACATGACAATTTCTCGCGACCAAGTTGACCGCATTGTATCCAATCAGCATCAAGACCCCTTTGAAGTTTTAGGGTGCCATACCATTCAAGAAAATGGGCGATCGGTCTGGGTGGTTCGAGCCTATTTACCCAAGGCCGATCGGGCAAGCGTTCTTTGTCCAGAGGAGCGGCAAGAATATCCCATGGAGTCGGTGCATCATCCCCATTTTTTTGAATGCACCATTCCCACCGCTACCCTGAGCAACTATCAATTAAAAATCTATGAGAATGGCCATGAACGGGTCAGTTATGATCCCTATGCCTTTCGTTCCTCTAAACTAACGGACTTTGATATTCATCTATTTGCGGAGGGGAATCACCATCGGATTTATGAAAAATTAGGGGCGCATCTACTCCGGGTAGACGGCATTAAAGGGGTTTATTTTGCCGTGTGGGCCCCCAATGCCCGGAATGTTTCGGTCTTAGGCGATTTTAATAACTGGGATGGCCGCCAGCATCAGATGGCCCGCCGTGGCAATGGAATTTGGGAATTATTTATTCCTGGGCTGGACATCGGTGCATCCTATAAGTATGAAATTAAAAACCATGCGGGTCACATCTACGAAAAGTCTGATCCCTACGGCTTTCAGCAGGAACCTCGGCCCAAAACCGCCTCAATTGTGGCGGATCTCAATGCCTATGCCTGGCAGGATCAGGGCTGGATGGAGCAACGGCGTAGTACGGATCCCTTGACCCAACCCATTGCTGTCTATGAGGTGCATTTAGGTTCCTGGATGCACGCCTCCATGGATGAACCGTCGGTCTTGGCCGATGGAACCACTGAGCCACCCGTTCAGGTTGCGGATCTCAAACCCTGGGCCCGGTTCCTCACCTATCGGGAACTGGCGGCTAAACTAATTCCCTACGTTAAAGAGTTAGGCTATACCCACATTGAACTGTTACCTGTGGCAGAGCATCCCTTTGACGGCTCCTGGGGCTATCAAGTCACGGGTTATTTTGCGCCCACATCTCGCTTTGGCAGTCCTGAAGATTTTATGTACTTTGTGGATCAATGCCATCAAAATGGTATTGGTGTTTTGGTGGATTGGGTTCCTGGGCATTTTCCCAAGGATGGCCATGGGTTAGCCTTTTTTGATGGTACCCATCTCTACGAACATTCCGACCCCCGCAAGGGTGAGCATAAGGAATGGGGCACCCTAGTTTTTAATTACAATCGCCATGAAGTCCGTAATTTTCTAGTTTCCAATGCCCTATTTTGGTTTGATAAGTACCACATTGACGGCATCCGTGTCGATGCGGTGGCATCCATGCTCTACCTGGACTATTGCCGCGAAGAAGGAGAATGGCTGCCCAATGAGTACGGCGGTCGGGAAAACCTGGAAGCAGCAGATTTTCTCCGCCAGGTAAATCAGGTTATTTTTAGTTACTTTCCTGGCATTCTCTCTATTGCCGAGGAATCTACCTCGTGGCCAATGGTCTCCTGGCCCACCTATACCGGTGGCCTGGGCTTTAACCTGAAGTGGAATATGGGGTGGATGCACGATATGCTGGATTATTTCAGCATGGATCCCTGGTTCCGCCAGTTCCATCAAAATAACATCACGTTCAGTATGTGGTATCACCACAGCGAAAACTTCATGCTGGCCCTATCCCATGATGAGGTCGTCCACGGCAAAAGTAATATTATTGGCAAAATGCCCGGCGATCGCTGGCAACAGTTTGCAAATCTCCGTTGCTTGTTTACCTATATGTATACCCACCCCGGCAAAAAGACGATGTTTATGGGGATGGAGTTTGGCCAGTGGAGTGAGTGGAATGTCTGGGGGGATTTAGAATGGCATCTCCTTCAGTACGAACCTCACCAACAAACGAAGCAATTCTTCAGTGACCTTAATACTCTCTATCGCCAAGAACCAACTCTCTACAGCCAAGATTTTGGACAGGATGGGTTTGAGTGGATTGACTGTAGCGATAATCGCCATAGTGTAGTTGCCTTTATTCGCTGGGATAAAGAGTTCAAAGACTTTGCCATTGTTGTTTGCAATTTTACGCCCCAGCCCCATAGCCATTACCGCATTGGCGTGCCAGAACATGGTTTCTATACAGAACTCTTTAATAGTGATGCCCGCGAGTATGGAGGGAGCAATATGGGCAACCTAGGGGGTAAATGGGCCGATGAATGGGCCTATCACCATCGCCGCTATTCCCTAGATCTGTGTTTGCCCCCCCTAGCCACCCTTGTATTCAAGCTGGATCGCCAGAAAACAGTTACCACCCCTAGTCTGACGGATGGTGACTAACAGCTTAGGCTCACGATCGCCCCGGGATCAAGCCACTACTGAGGCGTTTAATCGCATTGCCAGCCACATCTCGGTAGCGCAGTTCACCGCAGAGAACCTGACCCATGCGGCGGGTGGCGGCCGGCCGCTTTACCCCTAAACGATAGCTCACCCCGGGAATCCGGTAAAAGACCCCTGCGAGGCGTTGGGCCCAAACCATGTCCGTGCCCCATTCATTGTTCATTTCAGCGGTGTAGGCTTCTAGGGCATTGATGTCGCCACCAAGGGCCCGGTCAATGGCGATCGCCCCCTGCATCCCACTGTAAATGGCGGGTCGAATTCCTTCGGCGGAAAAGGGATCCACCAGGGATGCCGCTTCTCCTGCTAAGAGAGCGTTTTGGCTATGGAGGGGGTGTTGACCATCCCACAGGCAAAGGGGATGATCGTACTGACGGCATTGCTCCGGTGCTAACTTAAACCGTTGGGCGTAGTCGGCCAGGGTTTTCTCAAAATTGTGGGTATCGCCACCGCGAAAAGTGCCCATACCAATGGAGTAGCCATCGGCCTTGGGAAAATTCCAGATGTAGCCATTTTTGGTCATGCCAAATTCAAAATGAATATGTTGGTCGTGGCCGAGGGGGGGTTGTGCTTCGAGGGCCGCCGCACTGCGACGTTTGGGTTCCCTAAGACCTAACCATTGGGCCATCATGCCCTTGGCTCCATCGGCCCCAATCAAATACTGGGCCTCCAGGGGTTCCTGTGGGGTCTGAACCCGCCAGCGATCGCCCAGCCATTCAATGGCAGTTACACTGGTTTGGTCTTGAAGGGTGGCTCCTTGGGCTTGGGCCTGTTGAACCAGAAAATGATCAAAGACATCCCGGCGCACGAGCCAAATAGGTTCCGGGGTTTCCAGTTCCACCTCTACGGCATCATCAAATTTCCAGGTGTAGCGAAGGGTTCGCAGTTTCAGGGAAATGGCCGGGCTAAAGTCAAAGTCAAACCACGGGGCGATCGCCGGTGAAACACCACCGCCACAGGGCTTATAGCGGGGGAAGACTTCCTTTTCTAGAATTAAGACCGATCGCCCCCGTTTGGCTAAATGATAGGCCGCTGCGCCGCCGGCAGGGCCAGCACCGACAATAATGCAATCATACATAGTTACCCCTCAACACTCCTCACACGAGATCATCAACTATTAAGCCCCCATTTAAGCACAGTTCAAATCGTTTCCCATAATCGGCGGCGTTGCGGCCCCCTCAGGCGATCGTGGGCATCCTGAAGCAGTCGGGGAATTTCTAAGTTACTGGGGCAACGGGGTAAACAATCGCCACATTCGGTACAGGTATGGGCGGGTTGTCCAGGAAACCAATGACCGGCTTGGCCAAACATCCGATAGCGATATTCACCAAACTCTTGCATATCGTAGGCCAGGGTCAGATTCCGCAACCGCAGCACTTCGGGAATATGAATGTCCTCTGGGCAGGGTAAGCAGGCATAGCATTGCTCACAGCGATCGCCCTGGGGTAGGGCCTGAAAGACCCGATCTAAACGATCTAAAATCTCCTTTTCGATCGCCGTTAGGGGGCCATCTTCATCGGCGATTCCTAGGGGGAAATCCACTTCTGCCACCGTCGCCGGGCCAAAACTAAGGGTCGCGATCGCCGGTTGACTCAGGAGCCAACGATAGGCCCAATGGAGCGGTGATAGGGGCTGGCAGAGTTGATCTAGTTTTTCTGGGGGGCGATAGAGTCGGCCGCCTTTATCCGCAGGGGAAATAATAAAAATTCCCAGATCCTTTTCCCTTGCGCGGGCGATCGCTGGGGCATTCCGCTGAAAAAAATAGGTGTAGTGCAAATTAACAAAGCTAAAGAGGGGATTCTCCATGGCCGCCAAAATAACCTCTAGGGGCCCGTGGCTGGAAAAGCCAATGTGGGCCACTTTACCGCTGGCCAGCACCGCCTCTAGGGCCCCCTGTCCCCCCTGGTCTAACCACCCTAAATGTTCGGGTTGATTCAAACCATGGAGGGCCAAACATTCCAAATGATCTCGACCTAACCGCCCTAAGGATTGATCCACCTGCTGCATAATATCCTCACAGGTTCCCTTGGGTAAAACCTTGGTGGTGATATAGAGGGGGTCGGAGACGGGCAGGTTTTTCAGGGACTGGCCTAAATAGGCTTCACTGGGGCCGTAGGCGGGGGCCGTTTCTAGGTGATTTACCCCCAGGGCGATCGCCCGCTGCACCACCCCCTCTGCTTCCATGGCACTGCCTAAGTACCGCATCGTCCCCAGGGAGAAGACGGAGAGATTTAAGTTCGTTCGACCAAAGCGACGGTAGCGCATGGCCCTAGATTCTAGCTCGTGGACGAATCCTCAATGCCCCGCCCCTGTTGGCTAAAGTCCTCCGGTCGAATACTATCCAAAAACTCGCGAAAGGCTTGACGCTCTTCTTCATCCGCATCCCGATCCACCGGAATGGAGGCATCGGCAACCACCGACTCCATCACCCAAATGGGGCAATCACATCGCAGGGCCAGGGCAATGGCATCACTGGGGCGGGCATCCACCTCCTTAACCGTTTCCCCTTGGCGTAACGACAAAATAGCATAGTAAGTATTATCTTGCAGGGAATGAATAACAATTCGTTCTAGGAGGACATCACAGGTTTTTAGAATATTCCCCAGCAGATCATGGGTGAGGGGGCGGGGAACGCGATGATTTTCTAGGGCCATCAAAATGGCACGGGCTTCATTATCGCCAATCCAAATAGGTAGGGCCCGCCGCCCCGTACCATCTTTTAACAAGACGATGGGAGTTTTCCGATTAGAGGCATCGAGGGCGATCCCGGCAACTGTCATTTCAATCATGGCCAGATCTCATAGACGCGCAGAGCGAACATTAGAGAACACTATTCCCTATTATCTACCAAGTTTCACGCCTTAGGGGAAGGGGGCGATCTCATTCACTCTATATCTCTCTAATATCCTTGCCTAGGATAGACAGTCCCCTAGCCATGGCCGTCTCCTAGAGTTGGGGAACGGTAAGGAACGGGGTATATTATTCCTCAGCCCAGGTTTCAAGTTGAGCGTTAGGTAGCCTTAGATAAGGAGGGGGAGCATGGTTCGTCGCAGTCGCCGGGGAATGCAATTCTGGCAAGAGTTTCGAGATTTTGCCCTCAAGGGAAACATCATGGATCTGGCGATCGCCGTGGTGATTGGTGGTGCCTTTGGTCGCATTGTCAATTCCCTGGTGGAAGACTTAGTGATGCCCCTGATTAACCCCCTCATTCCTGGGGGAGACTGGCGTACCCTTGAACTGGGGCCAGGCGTTAAGATTGGCAATTTCCTCGGTAGTGTCTTGGATTTTCTAGTGATTGCCCTCGCCCTCTTTCTGGCCATTCGCTTCATCTTACGCAAGGGCCCTGCCAACCCACCCCCCGCCCCCACCCGAGAATGCCCCTACTGTCTGGAAGTCTTACCCATCCAAGCCAGTCGTTGCCGCGCCTGTACCTCCGAACTACCACCTGTTGAAGTCCCCTAATTTTTCAGCCCTAATTTCTCAGATAGGCCTGGTACAATACGAGTTTTATCCTAGTTTTTGGACTCACCTTGAACCTCATTCCCTTAAATCTCACTCCTCTAACTCACTGGCTGAAATGGGGCCCACTGCGCTGGGTTTGCTTTACCCTTTTGGGTCTAAGCCTCACCCTCCTACCCGGCTGTTTTACTCCCCCGGCCCCCGGCGGCCCGGAAATTGAATTTTGGACAATGCAACTTCAGCCCAAGTTTACGGACTATTTCAATCAACTGATCCAGGAATTTGAAGCTGATCACGAGGGAGTCCGCATTCGTTGGGTGGACGTGCCCTGGACGGCCATGCAAAGTCGAATCCTCACGTCCATCTCCGCAGGAACAGCCCCGGATGTGGTGAACCTCAACCCGGATTTTGCCTCCCAATTGGCGGCCCGCAACGCCTGGCTAGATTTAGATGAAAAAATTCCCCCAGAGGTCAAGGAGCAGTATTTACCCAATATTTGGGCCGCCACCACGGTGGATGGTCAAAGTTTTGGCATTCCCTGGTATCTAACCTCGCGGATTACCATATACAATCAAGAGCTTTTAGACCAAGCAGGTATCCCCCGTCCCCCCCAGACCTTTGCCGAACTCGCGGAGATCGCTCCGGCAGTCAAACAAGCCACGGGCAAATATGCCTTCTTTATTACCATGGTTCCAGAGGACTCCGCTGAATTAATGGAATCCATGGTACAGATGGGCGTGGAACTTGTAGACGATCAGGGGAAGGCAGCCTTTAATACTCCGGCGGGCAAGGCGGCCTTTCAGTATTGGTTAGACCTATATCGCCAGGGGTTGATTCCGCCCCAAGTCCTAACGGAAGGTCATCGCCAAGGCATTGAACTCTATCAATCGGGGCAAAGTGCCGTCCTCATGTCCAGTCCAGAATTTTTGAATACTGTTGCCATCAACTCTCCTGACATTGCCCAAGTGTCTAGCGTATCCACTCAACTCACGGGGGATACGGGCAAGAAAAATGTGGCCGTGATGAATTTGGTGATTCCCCGCAGTACGGATCAACCGGATCTAGCGGTAGAGTTTGCCCTCTTTGTTACAAACAATACCAATCAACTGGCCTTTGCCAAAGCAGCGAATGTTCTCCCCTCGACAATCGCCGCCCTAGGGGATCCCTTTTTCCAGGAGAGTAACGCCGATGCCAGCCCCAGCGATCGGGCCCGAGCCGTCAGTGCCAGTCAAATGACCCAAGCAGAAGTCCTGATCCCACCCGTGGCTGATGTAAAGCAATTACAGCGAACCCTCTATGAAAACCTGCAAGCGGTACTCCTAGAGCGGAAAACCATTGATCAGGCCCTCACGGATGCCGAGGAAACCTGGAACCAGCGACAGGCATCACGCAACGCTAATCAATGATGATCGGCATGGGCACGCTGCATTAAATAGCTACTAATGGAAATAATTAAGACCGCTGCCCCCACCAAGAGTAAATCTTCACTGGACTCGACTTTCACACTCAACATTTGCTTGAAAAAGGTGATGACCAATGCCATCACAATCGCCTTGAGTAATTTATCCTTGAGGCGATCGAGGGATTGGGATTCTAAAAGGGGTTGATTACTATCATCATTGGCAGCAATGTCGATTTTGGAAATGAATAGCTCATAAATACCCAGAGCAAAAATCAATAGAATAATTGCAATGATATAAATATCAATACCTGTAATAATATAACCCAGGGTTTTTGTATAGGTCTCAGGGACATTGGGGTTAACTATTTGGTGGATAATTCCCCGGACAATCTCCTCACTGCCAACGATGATTAATGTCACCACACTAATCAAACTAAAGGCCACTGGGATAATGACTAAAAGGCGAAAATACCAGAGAAAGGATTCAACAAATAACTCTAATCGCGCCACTCGTTTAGCCATATTAATTTAACTTCTCCTGAAGTTGGGCAAAACTGCGCCGGGGGCGTTTCTTCCAGGGAACGGTGAGTAAACCTTCCTGGGAGCGTCCACTGGTTTTCTTCACCCCTTTGACTGATTTCTGGTGGGCAAAAATTCGCAGACCATTTAATTCTGCCAGCAGCGTTGCCCCATTACTAATTAAAACGGCAACGACCGGATGCATACTCAGGAAAATTCCCGCCAAAACAACGCTGACATTGGGAATCACCACCAGGGCAATGTTTTGATTAATGATCTGCATGACCTCTTTACTCAGGGCGATCGCCTGGAGAATACCCTGAAGATCATTTTGCATTAATAAAATATCCGCCGTTTGCCGGGCCACATCACTGCCTTCACTCAGGGAGATGGAAATATCTGCATGGGCTAGGGCCGCTGAATCATTTAACCCCTCGCCGACAAAGGCCACCACCTGCTTCCCTTTATCTCGCAATTGTTGAATAATTTCCGCCTTCTCCTCCGGTAAAACATTGGTATAAATATTACCGAGGCGGAAACCCGCACTGTAGGCTACCGCATTGGCAACCTCATGGTGATCCCCTGTCACCATATAGCAGTCAATTCTTTGTTTTTTCAATGCAGAAATCAACGCCGCGGCCTCTGGTCGCAGAGGATTACTATAGGAAACAATGGCCACTAATTCTTGATTACAGGAAACGTACACCAAGGAGCGATTCCACAGCACCCCCTCATGGGAGCGTAGATCATCTATGTTGGCCTCAATCCCAGCGGCTTGAATAAATTCCAGGGTTCCCACCCGAATCTCCTGATCGGCGATCTTGGCGATCACCCCCCGCCCCGGCTCATAATCCCAATCGGTATAGTCTCCGGGGGACACTCCCTTCTCTTGGGCATAGTCCAGAATTGCAATGCCAAAGGGATGGTTGACGTGCTGCTCTACGGTGGCTAACCAGTATAAAAGTGTTTCCTCCGTCAAATCTTCTTGCAGGATTTGCAGACCAGAAATCGTTCCTCGCACTTCCGTCAGGGTACCGGTTTTATCAAAGACAATGGCATCCAATCGGGAGAGGAGTTCCAAGGCCCGACCATTGCGAATATACACTCCGAGTTGGGGGGCATGACTCAGGGCAGCAAGGATAGCCGTGGGCACGGTAATACCAATCCCCGAACCAAAATCAAGCTGGAGGGGAGCAATGGAGCGATGGGCATCCCGGGTGAGAGCAAAGACGACGGCGGAAACCCCCATGGCGGGCAAAATAGCTTTATTAGAAATCTCTTCGGCATAATTTTCAATGCGGGTATCTAGATGGGGAGCCTGCTTGGCCAAAAATAGGACTTGGGCTACCTTGGTTTGATTCCCCACCCGTTCAGCCCGAATACAAATTTGGCCCTTGGCCACCACCGTCGAGGCAAAAACCTCTCCATCGGGTTCACAGGGGAGCAACTCTCCTTCACCCGTTAGGAATTGCTGATTAATCAAGGCTGTTCCCCAAACAATCCGCCCATCCACAGGAATCGCTGCCCCCGTGGACACAATCACGTAATCCCCCGGTTGCATATCCCGAATGGTAACCTGTTGCTTTTGCCCCTGCCGCTCAATCCAGTAGGTGCGGGTCAGGTCAAAGGGATCAAAGACCTGTTTCTCGCCCACTTGGGCGGTCATATCCCGCATGGATCCTCCCCAGGTATTCATGGTCGAGGCAAGGGCCGGGGCCATAAATTCCCCTTGGAGGGCATGGAGAATCGTCCAGAGGGATTCCAGGTGGGTCACGTTGAGGGGTTCTTTATGCTCAATGCTCTCTAGAGCTTCCCGAAAGGTGGGTAAGGCCGCCCAAAGAACCAGACCAGTAATCACGACGGGGTAAAAGGGAATGGTGGGAGGTAAGAGGGCAATAATTCCCAGGACGGCTACAGGAATGGCCATGCGGCTGAGAAAGTAGTCCGTGTTCCAGGGGGAGTACACCTGTTTGTCAACGGGCAAGCATCGGGGGGGAGGTAGGTCGGGATCATTGGCCCGCTGAGCGATCGCCAGGATTAGATCTAGGTGGTTGGTATCAGGTTCATATTCAACGACCACCGAGGATGCCGCCACATTAATGCGGATCTGCTGAATCGGGTCTTCGCCGACCAATAAATATTGCAACTGACGAAGATAGGTTTCATTGTGACGCAACTGGGGGATCCGCAGGCGAACCCGGCCAGGTAGGGTGTGAACCACTTCACAGGTGATCGCATCGGCGGAGGTTGAACCGAGGGCAGTGGTAGGAGAAATGGAGTTAGGGGTTGCCATGGCGGGGAACGGGGATGGAACAATGATCCTGATGAACAGGACTGGGTTTAGTATGGATCAAATCTTCGACATTTTGCTGAATTGTCACACAAATGCTATCTAAGGGTAAATCATTGGCATCTTGGCCAAAGGGATTTTCGATTTCCAGGCCAATTTCTTCCACCCCAAACAAGGTAAAGGCGATCAGACTCACAACTGGGCCGGTATACCACGCGAGGTCATGCACCATTTGAAAGGGGAGGAGGAGGCAGTAGAGCAGGAGCAGTTGACGCAAATGAATCGCGTAGGCGAGGGGAATGGGGGTTTTGACAATTCGTTCACAGCCACCCAAATAATCCACTAAAAAAACAAGTAGTTCATCCATATAGGTGAGTTGGTAGAGGGGAAGGTGGCCTTTGCGATACTCACTATGGAGATAATTTTCAATCCAGTAGGCAATCCGTAGGGGAGGATTTTGTACCGTCACCAGTTCGTTGTACTGGATAGGGCTGATTAGCGTGGCCAGTTCGTCCAAGGATTCATTACGCAAATGCTGTTTTGTGGCAATGGCGTAGGCTACGACTAAACGGACGGTGTCAATTTTTCGTTGATGATCGCCGTCCTCTTCTTCTTCAATAGCTACCCAGATCAGGCGGGTCAAGCTGCGGGAGGTGTTGATCAGTTGGCCCCAAAGTTTACGGCCTTCCCAGAAATGTTCATAGCCTGTATTGGTGCGGAGAACCAGCAGTAACCCCAAAACGACACTGGGAATAATACTACCCAACACTGGCCAACTTACGCTGACGACATGAAGATGAATCGCACTCACCAAAACCCCAAAAAGCCCACAAAAAATGACTTGGGGCAAAATGGCAGGAATCACTGAGCCTCGATACTGCAGGGCCAGATATAGCCAGCGGGGCCGTTCCAAGAGTCGTTTGGCAACTCCCGATTTGGGGCGACGGCTCTGAAGCTGCTTCAGTTGGGGTGGGGGATCGGGGGTGGGGTGGGGAATCCATGGTGTTAGAGGGGTCGCTCTTGCCGTAAAAGCAATCCTAGACGGACAGCCCCAATTCCAAGGACAGGGGCACCAAACCAGTAGAGTAAGGCTAACCCAAATTGCGATCGCTCTGCCATATTTATTACTTCCAAACTATAGCTGGAAAAAGTAGTATAGGCCCCAAGAAAGCCGGTCATCACCAGCAGTTGAATATCCGGTGAAAATCGCAGGGAAACCACTATCCCCATACAAAAGCAGCCCGTGACATCAATAAAGAGGGTGCCAAAGGGAAAGGTCTGTCCCAACCAATTTTGAAACAGAAGTTCCAGATAGTAGCGAGCTAAGCCACCGGGAATGGCTCCCAGACTAATGGCGATCGCCGACCGTAGGGGCCGATGCCAACGGGACGGAGCAGGTAGCAATGACATGGGTTAATTTAAGGATTTAGCTAGGGATCAAGTTGATCATGGTATTCCCGGGACTGAAGTAAGACCGATTCTACCCCTTCGCTTTGAACTTGGCGAATAAAATTAATTTTTGCATCCTCTAGCCAGGCAATGAGTAAATCTTGAATGGCCTGACCCACATGCTCCTGCTGCATTTCTCGACTAAAGGAATGTCCAAAGTTTTGCACTAATTGATTGACCAAAAGACTGCCCTGGCGTTGGGCCTCCGTATCTAAAAGTGGAGGTAGGGTTTGGCTCTTATCTAGCATCTGGAAAAAGCGGGCGGTAATATCCCTGGCCAATTGATCGCGCCACTGGTGGGGGAGATCTTGAAAACCAGGAATCTCCATTAAGTAACGGTAGGGGGGCGTTTTCAGCATTGTTTGTTCAATACTAAAGGCGACGAGGGATTCGATATCTGGTCGCAGTTGGGGGAGTACCTTATAGGTAGTGATCTGTAAAACCAAGCTGGCTAATTGGGCCAATTCATCCACCTCATCCTCGGAGGCGATCGCCGCAGTCGTCACCAGAGAAGGTTTCCGTCGCCGAGGCAACCATCGAGCCACCTGGCCCCGCCGCACTGCTCCCTGGAGTTGGCTTAAAACCTGCAAAACCACCACTTCGCTCACATCTTCGGCAATGGCCGCCACAAAACTTTCTGAACTCTGCTCCCGGATGCGTTTCAGGCTAATCAGTTGGGCCTGGTCTAAGCGAATGGCCACGGGTACAATTCGTAGCCACACCCAGGTGGGGGCCAACCACCAAAAAGGAAAAAAGAGGACGATGTCGTACCAACGCACAACAATGGCATCCAGCCAGCGACTACTGCGATTTCGGCGTTGTAACCAATAAGTACGGCCCAAAAACTCGATAAAAAATAACAGACTAAAGGGAATATCGAGTACTCCCACCCGGTTAATAAATTGACCGTCCTCACCAATGGCCCGCCAATAGTTGGTTTGGATCAAGGGGGAAATGGTGGACTGAAACCAAGCCAGATTGGTTTGCCAATCCGCTTCATTCATATATTCGGGCCCCCAAAAGGCATTGAAGGACTCACGGGCAGAGGCTTCCCGGCCAGTTGTGCCAAATACTTGGTCCCGCATTAAGTTTTTAATCCGCTCCAGAGTACCGGTCTTTTCTGCCAACAAAAACGGATTGGTGTCAATCATCTCACTGCTGTGATCGCGCAGGTCTTCGAGGAGGGCGGCAGTTGCCTCTGAATTGACCCCCTGCTGTTGAATCGTTGTTTCTAGCTGATCCACGATCTCCAGGTAAGCGGCGGTCTCCCGGTGGGGTTCAATGCCCTTCATGGGGTCGTACAGGGGGGTGATGTCCACGGGTAAGGGAATGACGATAGTGCGCTGGGTTAGGGGTAAGGGAATATGGCCGAGGAGCCAAAAATTGCGAAAGGGCACATAGGTTAAGTCAAAGAGCATCACCAGTAAATTGGCACTGGCTATGATCGCCATTAGTCGCTCATAGCGACGATTAAGAAGTTTATCTAGCATTTCTCTGACTCAAAGAATCACCAGTCCAACCATAGCCGTCCGTTGAGTCCTGCGTCTATACTGGTTGAGGCAAGCCATTTGGACTGTTTCTCTAGCCATTGCCGCGATCGCCGAATTCAAAAGGCTAAAATCGCTAAAATAATGATCCATAAATCGGTGATCATTAATTCGTGATCATTTATTACCCCATCTGTCGGTTGGATTCCTATGCCGTTTGAGATCAATCAGGGACTTGGCAAACATAACTCCCAAAAGGACTTCTACGCTGTCTTAGGCGTTCCCATGAAGGCAAACGCTAATGAAATACGCCGACGATACCTGAAAATCGCCAAAAACCTCCACCCTGATAGCCGCGATGAAGATTCCGGCAAAAAAGTCGCCAGTGACTTGCTCTCAAAATTTGTGAATCCCGCCTATGAAGCCCTCTCCCAGGAAAAGGAGCGGGAGGAATACGACATTATTTTGCGTCTCTTGAAGGAGCAGTTAACTAATCACCGAGTCGCTCCGGAACCAACCAGTGAGGCGGCCAAAGCCCTGCTCACCCATCCTGATATTGAAGCAGGATATCAACAGGCCCTCGCCGAGATTGCCCAGAAACAGTATCAAAATCTGGATGATATTCTCACTCTGACCGCAGAAATCAGTGAACTTAATTTAGTCTATTTACTGCGGCGTGATGGCGGCCAAGTTCCCGCATCTCCGTCCCCACGAGTTTCGCCACCAACCGTTGCTCCTCCCCGCCCTGGAACATCCTCTAGCAGTTCTACCCCAGCGGCAAATAGTGGTTCCCAGGCAAGTGCGCCGCCCACCCCCGAACCGGCCCCAGCAGCAAAAAGCGATAGCTATGTTGATAAGTACTATCGTCGGGCTGAAGAATTTCTCGCTAAAAATAACTATACAGAGGCGATTAAAGAACTTCGGGATGCCCTGAATATCAATGGCAAAAGTAGTCGTTGCCACGCCCTTTTAGGGAAAGTTTATCTCCAGCAGGGAACCCTGACCATGGCTAAGGTGCATTTTAATCAGGCCCTTAAGATTAATCCCCAGGAGGCGATCGCCATTGAGGGGATGGCAACCATGGCCAAGCATGAAAAACGGGCGGCCCAACAAAAAGCAAAATCAAACCCGCCGGAAAAAGCCAAGGGAGGATTTTTTGGTTTATTTGGGAAAAAATAAATAAACGTTATGGTCTATCAACCTGCCACTGGCGCAAGGGATCTGCTGCCCCTAGATGTTGCCCGTCAACGCTGGTTAGAACAACGATTGGAACAGGTTTTCCATCGCTGGGGCTACCAAGAGATTATTACGCCGACCATTGAAAAAATTGAGACTCTGATTGCTGGAGGGGCCCTAGAGTCCGATACCTTGATTCATTTACGCCATGGGGATGGGGAATCCCTAGGGTTGCGGCCGGAACTAACGGCTTCCATTGCCCGGGCTGCGGTGACGCGGATGGCCGGTGTTACCTTCCCCCAAAGACTCTACTACAAGGCGAATGTGTTTCGGCGATCGCCCCTCCAGGGGATGAGTGCCCAACGTTTAACCCAGCAACAGGAATTTTTCCAGACCGGCGCGGAATTAATTGGTGGGGGAGGACTGGCCGCCGATGCGGAAATCCTCCTCATTGTCCAAGACTGTCTCCATAACCTTGGTCTATCTCCCTGTTACTTACTCTTGGGGGATGGGGGCCTCACCCAGATGCTTTTAGGGGAGTTTCCCCCGGAATGGCGGGGATTGATTCGCCAGAACCTTGCCCGTTTAGATCGGGTGGCTCTAGAGAGTTTACCGGCGACGCTGCGGAATCGGGCCTTAGATCTTTTTGATCTGCGGGGGGCGGCCACCGATGTCTGCGATCGCCTGGAAGACTGGCCCCTCTCTACTCCGGCCCAAGAGCGATTACAGCAATTAAAGAGCCTAATCGACTTGATTGGCAGCAGCGATCATCCCTTGCCCCTGACCCTGGATCTGAGTTTGATCCAATCCTTTGACTATTACACCGGTATTGTGTTTGATGTGATGGCGCAAACTGAGACCGAACTAAAAGTTGTGGCCCAAGGTGGGCGATACGATCAGTTATTGGGAACATACCACCCGGAAGGACAATCGACCCCTGGGATTGGTTTTGTCTTTAATCTGGAGGATCTAGAACAGGCTCTTTTGCGGACGGGCCACCTTGCTACGGGTATAGCCCACAGTCAATGGCTAGTGATCCCCACGGCGGAAAATGCCCTTGGTGCAGCCTTTGCCCATGCCCAAACCCTGCGGCTAGAGGGAACTACCCGGGTTGAAGTTGCCCTGGAAATGCTGGCCCCCGAACAATTCCGGGCCTATGCCCGCGATCGCAATATTCCCTACCTGGCATGGGTAGATGCCCAGGGCCGACCCCAGGTTGAAGCCCTAAGCACGGAGATGGTGCGATGCTAACCATTGCCCTACCCAAGGGGGCCCTCCTCAAGGACAGTATTACCTTCTTTGCCCAGGCCGGTTTAGACTTTCGGGAACTGTTAGACCCCTCCCACCGCCAACTGCAAGTCCTGGCAGCCCAAGGAACAGCGCGGGCCCTACTGGTGCGGGCCCAGGATGTCCCTGTCTACGTGCAGTATGGCCAGGCCCAGTTAGGGGTCGTCGGCTTTGATGTTTTAGAAGAGAAGCAGCCCCAGGTGGCCCATTTGGCAGATCTAGGCTTTGGCCACTGTCGTCTATCGGTGGCAGTCAAATCCACCAGTTCCTACGGTTCCGCCCGGGAATTACCGGCCCATTGCCGGGTGGCCTCCAAATTTGTCCATTGCGCCCAGCGATATTTCCAAGACCTTGATTTACCTGTGGATATTGTGCCCCTCTATGGTTCCGTTGAATTGGGGCCCCTAACGGGAATGTCCGAGGCGATCGTGGATTTAGTGTCCACTGGCCGCACCCTTCGGGAAAATGGCTTAGTCGAATTAGAACAAATCTTTACCAGCACCGCCCGGTTGATTGCCCACCCCTTGAGTTACCGTCTCAATTCTGACAATCTGTGCCACTACATAAAGCGTCTGCGTATCGATGGGATTCGCATTGAATCGGAAGCCCCTGCGTAAAAGATCAAACAATTGTCCAGCACAGATGATTGATTTTTTGAGGAATCATGGTAGAGTGATTTCTTAAATAATTGTTAAAAATTTTACGCTCTAGTTCATAAAAATTTCCAGTTCTTTACTGTTTTGTGGGTGTGCGGTGATGAGTGAGGTTGAGAAGCGTCGGTTACAGTTTAATGATCAACAATGGCGGGCGATCGCAAATCCCCGGCAAACGATCGAAGAGGCCCTGGCTAGTCGGAGGCTACCCTCTACAGAAAAACTATCCCTAGGACAAGACTTGCAAACTCAGCAACAACAAGAGATTCGGGATCTCAAAGAGACCGTTCGCCAATTGCAGTCCCAATTATCTGAGCAACAGCAGAATCAACAGAAGAGTCATCAAAAAACCCTGGTGGCAGCCGCCGCAACCCAGTTATCCGCCTCCCACCTTCTGGATTTGCACCCCAGTCTGGCTATTCAACCCTTAGGCATTCGCCCCTGGCAGGCAGACGTACAGAAAGATGTACATAAACAGAAAGATCCTAAATCTTTACCCGATCGCCCCCTCAAAGCTGGTTCAACCCCAGGAACAATGGCGACCCCCTGTGGGTCAAATACCCTGTCCCGCGCCCAGGTCGATTTGCCTCGGTTTGCCCGCCGTTAACTGAGATCCCATCCTACGGAGCTTTTGCCTATGTGTGGCATTGTCGGCTACATTGGCCCCCAGATCGCCAGCCAAGTTCTCCTAGACGGTCTACAAAAGCTGGAATATCGTGGCTATGATTCCGCCGGTATTGCCACCGTTTTTGAAGGGGAACTCCACTGCGTCCGGGCGAAGGGAAAATTACGCAATCTCTACGAAAAAGTTCAGCAAGAGGATGTGCCCGCCCGTTTGGGTATTGGCCATACCCGCTGGGCCACCCACGGCAAACCGGAAGAATATAATGCCCATCCCCACCGAGACAGTAGAGATCGCCTCGCCGTGGTTCAAAATGGCATTATCGAAAACTATCGAGAACTGCGTCAACGCCTAGAAGCCAATGGCCATACCTTCCGATCTGATACGGATACGGAGGTGATTCCCCACCTGATTGCCGAATACCTAACCCATTTAGAGGGTGAGAGGGGCCAGGATAGTAATTCACTCTTGGAGGCGGTGCGCCAAGCCGTAGCCGAATTGCGGGGTGCCTTTGCCATTGCCGTAGTTTCAGCGGACTATCCCGATGAATTAATTGTTGCCCGTCAACAGGCTCCCTTGGTTATTGGTTTTGGCCAGGGAGAATTTTTCTGTGCCTCCGATACCCCAGCCCTGATTCCCTATACCCGGGCCGTCCTATCCCTGGAAAATGGGGAGTTGGCACGATTAACTGCCACCGGCGTAGAAGTCTATAGCTTTAAGGGCGATCGCCTCCGCAAAACCCCCCGCACCCTGAATTGGAACCCAGTCATGGTGGAAAAACAGGGCTTTAAGCACTACATGCTCAAGGAAATTTACGAGCAACCAGGGGTGGTACGGGCCTGTTTAGAATACTACCTGTGGGATCAATGGCATCCTGAATCTAGGGTAAGTCCGGTAAATATAGGTCTTTCCCCTGACTTTTACGCTGACGTAGAGCAGATTCAGATTGTTGCCTGTGGAACCAGTTGGCACGCGGGCTTAGTGGGTAAATACCTGCTCGAACAGTTAGCCCAAATTCCCACCACCGTTCAATATGCCTCAGAATTTCGCTATGCACCGCCGCCGCTCACCAAATACACCCTCACCATTGGTGTGACCCAATCCGGGGAAACCGCCGACACCCTGGCGGCCTTAGAAATGGAACAGGAGCGACGCAGTCAAAAGGGTGGCCCCTACAGGCCTCAACTCTTGGGCATTACCAACCGTCCCGAAAGTAGCCTGGGTCATCTGGTGGAGCAGATAATTAATACCCATGCGGGCATTGAGATTGGTGTTGCGGCCACTAAAACCTTTGTGGGCCAGTTAATGGCCTTCTATCTATTGGCCCTAGATTTGGCCTTTGTTCAACAAAAAATAGATCCGATCCGTATTGGGGAGATTATTGGCCAGCTACGGCAGTTGCCCGCCCAATTGGAACTGATCTTGGAGAGCCAGGAACGCTATATTGAAGCCCTGTCCCATGACTTTGCCGAGACTCAGGATTTTATTTTTCTAGGCCGGGGCATCAATTTTCCCATCGCCCTAGAAGGGGCACTCAAACTCAAGGAAATTAGTTATATCCATGCGGAGGGCTACCCTGCGGGAGAGATGAAACATGGGCCCATTGCCCTCCTAGATGCAAAGGTGCCGGTGGTGACGATCGCCATGCCCGGAACGGTGTTTGAAAAAGTCCTGTCTAATGCCCAGGAAGCCCGGGCCCGGGATGCACGGCTGATTGGAGTGACCCCCATGGAAGAAACGGAAGCCCGTCACACCTTTGATGATCTCCTTCCCGTTCCTGAGGTCGATGAGTTGCTCTCCCCGATTTTGACCGTGATTCCCCTGCAATTATTGGCCTATCATATTGCGGCCCGGCGTGGCTTAGACGTGGATCAACCCCGGAATCTGGCGAAGTCGGTAACGGTGGAATAAACTTACAGAGGATTGTTGTTATGATGCCCCAGTCTAGTCGCGGGCGATCGCGGACACTTTTAATTGGACTAGCGGCGGTGGCGGTCATTTCCGGTGGTACGGCCGCCTGGTTTGTTGCCCAAGGGCCAGACACCCCCAGTGTGATTCAACCCGGTGACAATGGCCCAGCGATCGCCCGAGAGAAGGTTCAGGTGTACTGGCTCATTTCCGATGACACCGAAGACGGTACCGAATTGGTCTTAGCACCCACCACCATTGAACTGAGTTTAACGGGCACCACACCGGATGTGATCCTTCAGGGGGCCGTAGAGCGATTATTGCAGGGACCGGCCAACCAAGATGTTAGTACCACCATCCCAGAAAATACCCGCTTAAATCGGTTTGAGCTTAAAGAAGACGGCATCCACGTGGATCTGTCCCAGGAGTTTACCCTGGGAGGCGGCAGTACCTCCATGCAGGGTCGCCTTGGTCAGGTGATCTACACGGCAACGGCCCTTGACCCCAATGCCCCGGTTTGGATTTCCGTGGCAGGGGAGCCGCTACGAGTTTTAGGGGGAGAAGGCCTAGAAGTCAGCCAACCCATCACCCGTCAAGAATTTCAGGAGGACTTTGCCCTGGGTCAGCTTGTCTCGAAAAAGTGAACAGTGAAATTAAGCGGAAATCGGTAGATGTAGAGAGCGGTAATATGAGCAGGGGAAAGCACTCTCTATAAACGCTTCTGGCGCGAGGTTCCTCCCAAGACGAAGGGTGACTTTGCCTTTACGTGGATGCCTTTGACGAGGAGCAGGCGATCGACATTGTCGAGGTGCAAAAGGAGATCGAAGACTTGGAAAGCCAACTGCTAGAGGTGCGTGGCAAAATGGCGGGCTATCTAAAGCAGTTGGGCGTTGAGGTTGACACAGGAGGAACCCCATGATCGTTCAACTGGCTAACCGCAACTATAGCCCTGAGGAGTATCTGGAACTCGAAGCTCAGGCGGAATTTCGCAGTGAATATCGAGACGGGGAGATTGTGCCAATGGCGGGGGGGACAACTAACCACAATGAGATTGTGACGAATCTGTGCGTGGTGCTGAAGCCGCCGCTACGGACTCAGGGCTATCGGTTATTTACGGAAAATGTGCGGCTGTGGATTGAACGCTATCGGATTTACACCTACCCAGATGTGATGGTGATTTCGGGGGAGCCGTTGTATCACGGCACGGGTACCAGCACGGTGACGAACCCCAGCCTGATTGTGGAGGTAGCGTCGAAATCGACGAAGAATTACGACCAGGGCGACAAGTTTGACTACTACCGCTCTCTACCCAGTTTTCAGGAATATATCTTGGTGGAACAGTATCGCTGGCGGGTGTTGCAGCACTTGCGGCAGGAGGGCGGTCAATGGCTGTTAAGTGACTACGAGGGATCGGGGGATGTGGTGACGCTGGCCTCGCTGGATCTGCCGCTGCCCCTGGGAGATATCTATGCTGGGGTGGACTTTGACCTGCCGGAAGATGAGGTACAGGGGAGTACGGAGGGGCAATCATGACGGCAACGGTAATGATAACTAAGCTATTGCTTGCGATATGTAACAATTAAGAAATAAATTAAGGGATATTTTCAGAGATACTTCTTCAGTCATCGTTAGGTCGGGTCATGTCAGTTTTTGCTATTGTTGCGGCGATCGCCGTGTTGGGAATTTTAATTTTTGTCCATGAGTTAGGGCATTTTTTAGCCGCACGCACCCAAGGTATCCACGTCAATCGCTTTTCCATTGGCTTTGGCCCCGTCCTCTGGAAATATCAGGGCAAGGAAACGGAGTATGCCCTGCGGGGGATTCCCCTGGGGGGCTATGTGGGCTTTCCCGATGATGACCCTGAGAGTGGTATTCCCCGCAATGATCCCAATCTCCTCAGTAATCGCCCCATTCTAGACCGGGCCATTGTCATTAGTGCCGGGGTGATTGCCAATCTTATTTTTGCCTACCTTTTATTACTGCTTCAGTTGGGCATTTTGGGCATTCCCCAGGTCAACTACCATGGCGGCGTACTCATTCCCTCCTTGGCTACCAATAGTAGTACCGTTGCCGCCGATGCCGGACTGCGGGCCGGAGATATTGTTGTCGCCGTCAATGGCGATCGCCTTGGGGCGGAAGCGGGCAGTTTACCCCACCTGATGCACGTCATCCAAGAGAGTCCTAATCAACCCCTCCGTTTAGAGATCCAGCGGCAAGGGCAGGTACAAACGATTCAGTTGACCCCGGAGCTGACCCAGGACGGCCAAGCTCGCATTGGGGTACAACTGGCTCCCAATGCGGATATTTACCGAGAACACACCCTCAATCCCCTACGTTTAGGGGCAGCGGCCTCCACGGAATTTGAGCGGGTGGTACGGCTCACCCTCGGTGGATTCCGGGAACTGATCCAGAATTTTAATCAGGCGGCGAGTCAAGTCTCTGGGCCGGTGGCGATCGTGGCCATGGGGGCGGATATTGCTCGCTCTAACAGTGGACAACTCTTTACCTTTGCGGCATTAATTAGCATTAACCTGGCAATTATTAATATCCTGCCCTTACCGGCCCTTGATGGGGGGCAGTTGCTCTTTCTCTTGATTGAGGGCATTCGCGGCAAACCCTTACCCAATCGTATCCAGGAAGGGGTGATGCAAACCGGCTTGGTACTGCTGCTGGGTTTGGGAATGTTTTTAATTGTTCGGGATACCGTTAATCTAACTGGAACGGTCTGGGTACAGCAGTTGTTTCGCTAAAGTAAACCTATGGCCATTATCCGTAAGCTTTCTGCCAACCAGCAGCGGGCCCTGGAAATTCTTATTCGCCTCAAGCGGCTGTACCCCGATGCCAAATGCTCCCTCACCTACGCCAGTCCGGTGCAATTACTGGTGGCTACGATTCTTTCGGCCCAATGTACCGATGAGCGGGTTAATAAAGTTACGCCGGCCCTCTTTGCCCGTTTTGCCGATGCGGCAGCCTTTGCCGAAGCAGACCTAGGGGAACTGGAAACCCTGATCTACTCCACTGGCTTTTACCGCAACAAGGCCAAGAATATAAAAAATGCCTGTCAGCGAATCGTAGAGGTCTATGGCGGCCAAGTTCCCAAGGTTATGGAGGATCTGTTGAGCTTAGCGGGGGTGGCCCGTAAAACCGCCAATGTCGTTTTAGCCAATGCCTATGGCATCAATATGGGGGTAACGGTGGATACCCATGTCAAACGCCTCAGCCGCCGCCTTGGCCTTACCCAGGAAACCGACCCCGTGAAGATTGAGCAGGATTTGATGCGCCTTGTCGCCCAGCCAGAGTGGGAAAATTGGGCCATTCGCTTGATTTACCATGGCCGGGCAACCTGTATGGCCCGCAATCCCCAGTGCGATCGCTGTGAACTGGCGGATCTGTGTCCCTCCGCTCCCCCCGAATACCAGGCTAGATCTCCCCTCGAAACACAAAGGTTGCCGGCCCCGTCATCCACAGGGTATTAGCCTGCTGATCCCAGGCAATGTCCAAGCATCCCCCCGGTAGCTCTACCGTGGCTTGGGTTGCGCCGCGCCCTTCTAAAACCGCTGCCACCAACGTTGCACAGGCTCCCGTACCACAGGCCAGAGTTGCTCCCGCTCCCCGTTCCCACACCCACATTTTCAGGTAATCGGGGCGCACTACTTCGACAAATTCCGTATTGGTTCGCTGGGGAAAGGCAGGATGGTGTTCAAACTGGGGCCCAAGGTCATGGAGGGGAATGGCGACTCCATCTTCCACAAACGTGACACAGTGGGGATTCCCCATACCCACGCAGGTGACAGGCCACACCTGGCCGGCAACCTCCAGGGACTGGCAAATCACCTTTTGATCGGGGGCGGCGAGGGTGGTGGGAATTTCTGCGGCTAACAGTTGGGGTGGCCCCATATTTACCTTGACTTGACCATCCCCTTGGAGTTCAGGAATCATCAGCCCTGCCAGGGTATCAATGCGGTACTGCGTTTGCCCATCTTTCCTTTCTAAATCCAGAATAAATTTCGCTAGACAACGAATACCATTGCCACACATTTCGGCAACGGATCCATCGCCGTTGTACATCCGCATTTGGTAGTCTGTGTCACTTGTACCTGGCAAAAGAAAAATAACACCATCGGCCCCAATTCCCCGGTGGCGATCGCACCAATGGACGGCCTGCTCAGGGCTAAGGGCAAGTTCTGACTGGTGGCGATTATCAATCAGAATAAAATCGTTACCTAAACCTTGGTATTTAGCGAAAGGGAGGCTCATACAAGCTCATACAATTGGAGTGAGATCATTAGAGGATCAATAATGACTGATGAATTTGAGACTGGCTTACCCAGCGTCCGGCAGATGCAAGCCTTAATTAAAGACAATACTGAGGTAGAAGTCAAGCTGGTCACCAGTGATTTGGTGGTGGGAAAACTCCGCTGGCAAGACACCAATTGCCTGTGTGTTATTGATCACTACGATCAACCCACCATTGTCTGGAAACAGGCAATCGTCTTTGTTAAACCCAAGGCCTAGGGGCTAGGGGTTCCAATATTACCCAGTTCCAAGTTGCAAAACGGACGAAAAAGGTGACAGAGAATGGATCAGAGCCGGATAGATAGCTTACTTGAGGCCTTGCGAGATGGGGATCCCCAGATTCGAGAACGGGCGACTCAAGAGTTATGGCATCATTGGTTTTGTCAAAAGGGAACGATGGGGTTACAGGCCCTAAAACGCTCCCAGGAACTCTTATCCATTGGCGATGTCGATCTGGCGGAAGACCTTCTCTGTCGCTTAATTGAGCAGTTTCCTGATTTTGCCGAGGCCCTCAATCGGCGGGCTGTGCTGTACTACACCCAAGGTAAACTTGAGCAGGCGATCGCTGACTGTGAACGAGTCCTGGAACTGGTTCCCTACCATTTTGGGGCCCTCCATGGTCTGGGTCTGTGCTACCAAGCCCAAGGGGACTATGGCCAGGCGATTCAATTATTCCGGCGGGCCCTTGATATTCAGCCCCATGCCCTGATTAATCAGCGTCTGATCTTAGAATGTACCGCCCAACTCTAGGGGGTTTTTCAATTCTTACTTGTTGAATCCTTAGTTTGACTGTTTCCGGGGCGATCGCCGTGGCCAGGGGCAGGCGTTAGGGGATAATAGTAAAATCATGCTGTTTCGTGACATTGTGCGGCCATGAGCCAAACCTATACCGTCGAAATTAATCATCAGGGTCAAACCCATCAGATCCAAGTCCCCGAAGATCAAGCAATCCTCCAGGCTGCCTATGGTGCCGGTGTTGACCTTCCCAGTTCCTGCAATGCCGGGGTCTGTACCACCTGTGCCGCCCAAATTCTCAGTGGCGACGTGGATCACGGCGATGCCATGGGTTTAAGCCCTAACCTACGGGAAAAGGGTTATGTACTGCTCTGTGTTGCCCATCCCCGTTCAGACCTAAAAATTCTCAGTGAGAAAGAAGAAGAAGTTTATAACCTGCAATTTGGTCAGTTTCAAACCTAGGGAATCGCCCTGATCCATGGTTGACCCCACATCCCACCAACCCGAATTAGAGCCACTGAATCGTACCCAGATTTTAATTGCCATGGGCTTAACCGCCATTCTGTGGTTGATTATTGCCAAGGTCTGGTTGCGAACCCCCTTTGCTGGCGGCCAATTACCCTTGGCTTGGAGTGGCCAAGATTTGGGACTGGGTCTGGTGCTTGGGTTACTCATTACCGGGATGAGTGCGTTACTGTACTGGCTATGGCCAACCTATCGCCATGCCTCGGATTTATACCTGGCACTGGTTCTCCGTCCCTTAATTTGGGGGGATATTTTCTGGTTAGGATTGTTACCTGGCTTGAGTGAGGAACTCCTCTTTCGCGGGGTTCTTTTACCCACGTTGGGCCTCGATTGGTCAGGAATCCTAGGTTCTGCCCTTTGTTTTGGTATTCTCCATTTTAGTGGGCGACAATACTGGCCCTATGCGTTGTGGGCAACGGTTGTGGGTGTGATGTTTGGCTACAGTGCGGTGGTCAGTCATAATTTACTTTTGCCAGTAGTTGCTCATATAGCCACAAATTGGATCGCAGCCATTCTCTGGAAGTGGCGATCGCCCCAGAATAAATCAATAGGGAAGTGATTCATTAAAAGGGAAAAGGATGGGGCATAGTCTCTATCGGCATAGTCCCTATCAAGATAACTATTGCTACCTTTCTTAGGACGATATCTGGAAAATTTCTCTGGTTGACCCGATCAAGGATGAGAAGGGGATAGAATTAACAAATACTGACACTCAAATCTAGTTCCATGGGCTAAGGAATTTCCCTGCCAATGCATCCAGCAGAAATCAAGGTGTTATTGATTGAAGATGATGAAGATGATTATCTGATTACCCAGAATCTTCTCAAACAAATTTCTTTAACCCGTTACCTTGTTGATTGGGTTTCAACCTATGAAGCAGCGGAGCAGATACTAGATGACGATGATCATGACGTATATTTAGTAGATTATCGTCTTGGTAGGGAAATCGGGTTAGAACTTTTTCAATCTCCCCAGCGAAGGGAGCGTCCCTTTATTCTTTTGACGGGCCAAGGGGATCAGGATATTGATCTGGCGGCTATGGAAGCTGGAGCAGCAGATTACCTTGTCAAGGGTCACATTAGTGCGGCGGCCCTTGAGCGATCGATTCGCTATGCCATTGAGCATCACTATACTCTCCAGGCCCTGCGGACATCGCTGCGGAAGCATGATGATCTTGCCGCTGCCATTGATCAAATCTCCACCGGAGTCGTGATTACCGATGCCCTTGCTCCCGATAATCCGATTATTTTTGTGAATCCAGCCTTTCTGCGGATTACGGGGTATGATCCCCCGGAGATATTAGGACGGAATTGTCGATTTTTGCAGGGACAGGACACCAGTTCAGTCACCCTAGAGAAACTACGAAGAGCTATTCAGAATCGGCAACCATTTTTCGGGGTGCTACTCAATTATCGCAAGGATGGCACACCCTTTTGGAATGAGTTAAGCGTGAATCCCGTCTTTGATCAGGATGGGCAACTCGTTCGTTTTGTAGGTCTACAAACGGATATTAGTCATCGGATTCGCACCGAGGAGCAAATTTTACATTCGGCTCTCCACGATAAATTAACAGATTTACCGAACCGGACATTATTTACCGATCGCATCGATCAAGCCCTCATTTATTCCAAGAGTCAAAAAGACTTAAGATGGAGTGTTTTTTTACTAGATATTGATCGGTTCAAAATGATCAATGACAGCTTAGGTCATCGGATTGGGGATGAACTCCTCGTTCAAATTTCCCAACGGTTGCTGGAGTCCCTGGGGGAGGATGATACCTTAGCTCGATTGGGTGGCGATGAATTTGCCATTCTTTTGCATCACCGTGACAGCCCCCTGAATGCCATTTATGTTGCCAATCAAATTCACCAAAGTTTAGAGGAGCCTTTTCATGTTGGGGATCACGATGTTTTTGTGAGTACCAGTATTGGTATTACCCTCAGTCTGACGGATTACGAGAATCCTGAGGATATTCTCCGGGATGCTGATACGGCCATGTATCGGGCTAAGGACCAGGGACGATCTCGGTACGCTATTTTTGATGCCAGTATGCATGATCATATTGTCACCATTCAACAAATTGAAACGGATCTGCGGCGGGCGATCGCCCAGGATGAATTGCGCGTCTACTATCAACCAATCATCTCCATTGCCACGGCCCAATTAGTTGGCTTTGAGGCCCTCATGCGTTGGCAGCACCCCAGTCGGGGCCTGGTTCCCCCGGATCAATTTATTCCTGTGGCCGAAGAAACGGGACTGATCATTCCCATGGGGGAATGGATACTGCGCCAGGCCTGCCAGCAAATGAACGCTTGGATTAATCTGGGTTCGGCGACCCAAAATCTTCAGGTGAATGTGAATCTAGCCAGTCGTCAAGTGTGTCAATCGGGTTTTGTCGCTTTGGTACAAAGCATCCTCAATGAGTATCAGTTAGATCCCAAGCATCTCAAGTTGGAAATTACTGAAAGTACGATTATGGATGACATGAACGTTGCCAGAGATACCCTAGAGGAGTTGCAGGCGTTGGGCATCGCCATTGCCATTGATGATTTTGGTACGGGTTATTCGTCCCTGAGCTACCTCCACCGTTTTCCCATCAATACCCTGAAAATAGATCGCACGTTTATTTCTAAAATTGATACCCATGAGTCGGATTTGAACATGGTCGGGGTGATGGTTCTGCTGGCCCATAACTTGAAGATGAATGTGGTGGCAGAAGGGGTAGAAAACGAGACCCAGGTGCAGATCCTCAATAGGGTGGGCTGCGAATATGGCCAGGGCTATTTCTATTCCCGGCCGATACCAGCGGCGGAGATCGCCCCCCTTCTAGAAACAATGCATTTTCCCATCCAACCGGAAAAACCCCTGCCCTAGGACAATGAACCCTAACCCTTCGTTTACGACTATTGCTAACCCCCTAGCCCATCTTGAAGCGATTGTGCAGCTTCTGCGGGAACCCTTCCTCGTCCTTGATGATTCCTTTCATATAAAAACCTGTAATCCGGCCTTTTGCCATGTTTTGGAAATGCCAGTCACAGCGATTTTAGATCAGGATTTTTTTGGTTTAGATCAGGGGCAGTGGGATCATCCCCCATTACGGGCCCTGTTGATGGAGCTTAAGGAGCACCAGAGGGCCTTTCAGGATTTTGAACTGTGTCAATCCTTTTCCCGTTTGGGCGATCGCACCTTTTTGATAGATGGTCAGTCCTTACCTCAGGAATATCCAGTCGAAACCACGATGCTTTTGGGGATTCGGGATATTAGCGATCGCAAACGGGCCGAACTCAAACTCGAAGAATTTAATCGCCAACTGATTCAAAGCAATCGAGAATTACAGGATTTTGCCTCCGTCGCCTCCCACGATCTCCAAGAACCCCTCCGCAAAATTCAGGCCTTTACGGATCTTTTAGCCACAGAATTGGGAGCCGATCTGAGTGAAACCGGCCGGGGTTATATGGATCGGATTCAAAATGCCGCCAGCCGGATGCAAACCCTGATTAATGATCTCCTCAGCTATGCCCGCGTCACCACCAAGGCTAATCCCTTTGTGCCAATTGATATGGAGCAGATTGTTGCCGAAGTCCTTTCCGACCTTGAGTTCCCAATTCAACAAAGCCAGGCGACGATTCAGGTGGATACCCTCTATGGCTTTGAGGCGGATCCCCTGCAAATCCGGCTGCTTCTGCAAAATCTGATCAGTAATGGTCTAAAATTTCAATCCTGCGATCGCCCGCCCCAGATTAGGATTTCCATGGAATACCTTACTGCCAACGCTAACTTCGCCGATGCTAATGCCACCGACACTGCCGATGGTATCCAACTTCGGGTTCAGGACAACGGCATTGGTTTTAAGGAGAAATATTTAGATCGCATCTTTGGCATTTTTCAGCGACTCCACTCCCGCAATGAATACCCAGGAACGGGCATTGGCCTGGCCATCTGTCGGAAAATTGTCGAACGCCATAATGGTACGATTACGGCCACCAGTGACCTGGGCAGCGGAGCCACATTTATCATCACAATGCCGGTAAAACAACCCGTGATACCCAGCCTTTGACCCCCAGGGAAAACCTAGCTACTATTAGCCATTACGGATATTTTTTATGGATATTTCTAAAACAACCAAAGGAGTCCCGATTACGATTCTCATGGCCGACGATGATGAAGATGATGTCATGTTAGCCCGCAAAGCCCTTGAGACCTGCCGTTTGGCCAATGACTTCCACGCCGTCAGCAATGGCGAAGAATTAATGGACTATCTCTATCGCCGGGGGGACTACGAAAAATTAGCGGATTCCCCTCGCCCCGGTTTAATTCTCCTGGATCTGAATATGCCCCGCAAAGATGGCCGGGAAGCCCTAGGGGAAATTAAGGCTGACCCTACGCTGCGATCGATTCCGGTGATTATTCTCACCACCTCTGCTGCCGAGGAAGATATTTACCGCACCTATAATTTGGGGGCAAATTCCTATATTACGAAGCCAGTGACATTTCCCGGTCTAGTGGAAGTGATGAATGGGTTGGGCCGCTACTGGTTTGAAATTGTGGATCTCCCGGAAGGACTATGATCATCCTAGCGATCGCCCCGATGTCTCTCCTATGGCCAAACCCCCTAGCAAAACCCTGTTGCATCAGGAACCCTGTCCCCACATCGAACTCCATCACCGTAGTGAGATTCTCCGGTTTCAACTCACCAACCCTGAACATCGCCTAGGTCGGGATCCCACCTGGGCGGATCTTTCCATTCCCGATCTACCCCAATGGAGCGTGGTGTCTAGTCGCCATGCCCTCCTTCGCAAAGAATCCCAGGGCTACCGTCTCATTGATGGGGATGGCCAGCGGCGCAGTACCAATGGACTTTTTTATCAAAAAACCTGTGTGGACCTTGATCAGGGATTGATGCTCACAGAACCCATGGAATTAGAGATTGGTCAGGATCCGCAAAACCTCATTCGCCTCCACTACATACCGGCAGATCCCCTACAGCCAGATCCACCACCCCAGCCTGGACAACGCCGCCTAGATTTTAACCAGATGCCCGCCTGGCCAATTATTCTAGGTCGAGATCCGGGCCCTGGATACAATACCTTTGCCCTAGATTCTGCCACAGTGTCCCGTCACCATGCCGACATTGATCGCACGGGGGCCGGCCTTTATATTCTGCGGGATCGGGGTAGCACCAATGGAACCTATGTCAATGACCAAAAAATTAACGGCCCCCATACCCTCAATCAGGGGGACAAAATCAAAATCGGCCCCTTCGTTTTGGTCTACTACAACCACAGCTTAGAGTTAGTGGATCAGGGGGAGCGAATTCGTCTGGATGCTCAAAACCTGCAACGGCGGATTACGATCGCCCAGCAAGAGCGCATGATTCTTACAAATGTATCAATCGTGATTGAACCGAGGCAACTGGTGGCGATCGTCGGCGGAAGTGGGACCGGTAAATCCACACTGATGGGGGCCCTCCTCGGCATTGTGCCCCTCACCTCTGGGCTGGTGCTACTCAATGGCAGTAATCTCCAACAAAACTTTGATACCTATCGGGCAGAAATTGGCTATGTTCCCCAAGAGGATATTATCCATAGCGGTTTAACCGTAGAAGAGGTGCTGCGCTATGCCTGTAAACTGCGCCTGCCCCCCGATACCCAACCCCAGGAAATTCAAGGAGTGATTGGGCGAGTGCTTGAGCAAGTGAAACTCACTGCCGTCAAAGGAAACCTAGTGGCCCAGTTAAGTGGTGGCCAACGCAAACGGGTGAGTATTGCCGTGGAACTGTTGGCCAATCCCAAGCTCTTTTTCCTGGATGAACCCACCTCTGGCCTGGATCCGGGTTTGGATAAGGAACTGATGGGACTGCTGCGGAATTTAGCCAATCAGGGCCGAACCATTGTTCTAGTGACCCATGCCACCAGCAATATTGAAGGGTGCGATCGCCTGGTATTTATGGGGCGGGGCGGTCGGCTGTGCTATTTTGGCCCACCTGCGGAGGCCATGCCCTTTTTTAACCTGCCCGATCGGGATTGGAAGTATTTTGCCGATATTTATTTGACCCTGGAGCAGGGAACAACGGAAGCAGAGCGACAACGGACTGCCTTTGATTGGAGTGAACGTTTTCGAGCTTCTCACCTATACCAAACCTACATTGGTGATCGCCTCTCCATGGGTAATCAAGGGGAAAGCACCGCCACCTTTGCAGCGGTTTCATCGGAAGCTAGGGCCATGCCGCCCCAAGGGAAAGATCGCTCCCTAGGTTTGCGCCCCCATGTTTGGCATCAGCTCCTCACCCTGTGTCAACGGCAATGGCAACTCCTCCGCCGCGATCGCCTCAGTTTGGCGGTGAATCTCCTCAGTGCCCCCCTCGCCATCTTGTTCATTGTCCTGGCCCTGGATAGTCAACCCTTTGCCCCCCAGGAGAATACGGATTTAATGCAGGCTCCCCAGGCCCTGCGGGTGTTATTTGTGTTTACCTGTGCCGGTCTCTGGGTCGGTTTAGCCAGTTCGGCCCAAACCATTATTCGGGAAACCCATATCTATGGGCGGGAGCGGCTGGCCAATTTAAGTGTTTTTGCCTATTTGGGGTCAAAAATTGGCGTAGCTAGTGGGGTGGCGATCGTCCAAAGTCTGATGATTACCTTAGCGGTGATGGTGGGGTTTAGTTTTCCGGCCCCATCCCTGATTCCCTGGCCCCTAGGGGTGATGATCACCACGTTTCTTACCCTGTTAGCCAGTATCAGCCTGGGGTTATTCATTTCCAGTGCCGTCAAGAATGTGGATCAAGCCAGCAAAGTCTTACCCCCCATTCTCCTACCCCAGATTATTTTCTCCGGTGTCCTATTTAAGCTCAGTGGCCCCGTGGCCATCCTCTCCTGGTTGATGATTGGCCGCTGGTCCGTGGGGGCCTACGGCAGCCTGGTGAATGTGAATGCCCTCGTCCCGGAGCAGCCTGACTTTGCCCTCTACGAGCCGCCGCCCCTACCCTTTGACCCCAGCCCCGTTTACGATCCCACCTGGGGTAATCTTTTCCTGAATTGGGGCCTATTACTGATCCATACCCTGGTGTATTTAAGCCTTACCCTGATCCAGCAATGGCGAAAGGAGCAAAAATAAAACAAACCCTATGCCCGCAATGACTTCCATGTATAGCTAATGCTACTTGGTTTAGGACGGGGTGCAGGGGTGGAACCCCTGGCTGGGGGCGAAGCCCCCACACCCCCCTTGTCAGCAATGTCCTAAGGAAACAGGCGACAGCTATATTACCTTCAATACATTATTTTGTGTTACTCCTCTATTTTTTAAGGTTATTTTCGGGATCGGTTTTTATTGCTTCAAGAATCGGGACTGGGATGATAAGAGTTGTTGCTATTTTGGCATAAATGTTCAAAACCCCTGCACGCCTAGGGCGATAGCAGTAGCTTGGTAACTATAGAAACCCTACGAATGCAAGGCTTATGAAAATTGGGGTAGTGAAAGAACGGGAAGTGGGTGAACAGCGTGTTGCCCTCATCCCTGATGTTGTAGCGAAGTTAGTTCAGCAAGGTTATGTGATTCAGGTGGAGTCGGGGGCCGGTGAAATGGCCCACTTCCATGACGATGACTACCAAGCGGCGGGGGCAGAAATCATCAATTCCCTAGAAGATCTCTGGGGGGGGGTAGATGTCCTTCTCAAGGTTGCTCCCCTGCGCGATCGCGAAGTGGAATGGTTACGAACGGGGGGCACGTTAATTAGTTTTCTGAATCCCCTGGGAAATCCCTGGCAGATGCAGCACTTGGCCGATCGCCAGATTACGGCCTTTGCCCTCGAATGTGTTCCCCGCACCAGTCGGGCCCAGAGTATGGATGCCCTTTCCTCCCAGGCAGCGATCGCCGGATACCAAGCCGTACTTCAGGGGGCAGCCGCCCTACCCCGCTTTTTTCCAATGTTGACCACCGCCGCCGGCACGATTCCACCGGCCAAGGTATTTGTGATTGGGGCCGGTGTGGCCGGATTACAGGCCATTGCCACGGCCCGTCGGTTGGGGGCCATTGTCGAAGCCTTTGATATTCGCCCCGCCGTCAAAGAAGAGGTGCAAAGCCTCGGAGCTAAATTTGTGGAAGTGGCCCTCCAAGAGGATACGGTAGCCAGTGGTGGTTATGCCAAGGAAGTTTCGGAGGCAGCTAAACATACCACCCAAGAGGCGATCGCCGCCCATGTCCAAACCGCCGATGTGGTGATTACCACCGCCCAAGTCCCCGGAAAACCTGCCCCTCTCCTTGTTACTGAGCGCATGGTGTCCACGATGAAACCGGGTTCTGTGATTGTGGATCTGGCAGCGGAGCAGGGGGGCAACTGTGCCTGTACCGAACCAGGGCGGGAAATTGTTCACCAAGGTGTCACGGTCATTGGCCCAGTGAATTTACCCTCCTCCTTGGCGATTCATGCCAGTCAAATGTACGCGAAAAATATTTCTACATTTCTGAAGTATTTAACCAAAGAGGGGAGTCTCTACCTGGATTTCGAGGATGACATTACCGCCGCCGCCTGCATTACCCATGGTGGTGAAATTCGCAATGAACGGGTACGCCAAAGCCTCCATGCCCAGGAACCCTCCATCGCAACCGTTGCCTAGATTAAAAACACAGGAAACATCTATGAACGATCCGCTTTTAGTGGGACTAGTGATTCTTGTCCTAGCTAGTTTCGTTGGCTTTGAAGTGATTAATAAAGTGCCGCCAACCCTCCATACCCCCTTGATGTCCGGCTCCAATGCCATTTCTGGAATTGCGGTGATTGGGGCCCTACTCATGGCTGGCAGTGGTGGCCACAGCTTGAGTGTCATCCTCGGCCTTGTGGCCATTGTTTTGGCCACCGTGAATGTGGTGGGGGGCTTCCTCGTCACCGATCGCATGTTGCAAATGTTTAAGCGTTAAGGATTGAGCCTGTCATGGATTGGTTAAGTGATATTCAAGAACTCAGCTATCTGGCTGCCGCAGCCCTATTTATTATTGGTCTGAAAAAACTCGGCTCTCCGGCTACGGCCCGTCAGGGAAATCGTCTCGCTGCCGTGGGGATGCTGGTGGCCATTGTTGTCACCCTTCTGGATCGTCAAATTGTTAGTTTTCCGGCAATTTTGGTGGCGATGATGGTGGGGGGCGTGATCGGGGCGATCGCCGCCTACCGAGTCGAAATGACCTCCATGCCCCAAATGGTGGGCCTCCTCAATGGTTTAGGGGGGGCCGCCTCCGCCTCCGTTGCTGTGGGTGAATTTTTGCGACTGGTAACGACTGGAGAACCCCTCAGTCCCAGTATTTTGCTAACGATTTTGCTGGGAGTTTTAATTGGCGGCATTACCCTAACAGGGAGTTTAGTGGCCTTTGCTAAACTTCAGGGACTCATTCCTGGTTCCCCGGTGCTGTTTCCCCTGCAACAGGTGGTGAATGGTGCCCTCGTGATTGGCTTTCTGGGACTGAGTAGCTACCTTTTTGTTGATGCCAACCAACTGTCATTGTTTTGGGGACTCACGGCGATCGCGGCGGTGCTAGGGATTCTCATGGTGATTCCCATTGGTGGAGCCGATATGCCCGTCGTCGTATCCCTCTTAAACTCCCTATCCGGTTTGGCCGCCAGTGCTGCTGGGTTTGTGGTCGGTAACAGTATGTTGATTATTGCCGGGGCCCTGGTAGGTGCATCGGGACTGATTCTCACTCAGATCATGTGTAAGGCCATGAATCGTTCCCTCCTCAGTGTTCTCTTCAGTGGTTTTGGCAGTGGTCAAACCGGCGGTTCGGGCAGTTCAGGAACAACGGGAAGTGGTTCCAAAGCTGTACGTACCCTCGATAGCGAAGAAGGGGCGATGATGCTCGGCTATGCCAAATCTGTGGTGATTGTCCCTGGTTACGGTATGGCCGTTGCCCAGGCCCAGCACAGTGTTAAGGAATTGGCTGATCAACTGGAGCGTTTGGGCGTAGATGTCAAATATGCGATTCATCCCGTTGCCGGCCGCATGCCGGGCCACATGAATGTTCTCCTCGCTGAAGCCAATGTGCCCTACCCCCAACTCAAGGATATGGACGACATTAATCCCGAATTTGAGCGTGTGGATGTGGCCTTAGTGATTGGGGCCAATGATGTGGTCAACCCAGCAGCCCGCACCAATGCCGGAAGTCCCATCTATGGAATGCCCATCTTAGACGTGGATCGGGCCCACCACACCATTGTGATTAAACGGAGCATGAGTCCGGGGTTTGCTGGCATTGAAAATGATTTGTTCTACAAGGACAAAACCATGATGATGTTTGGTGGAGCTAAGGACGTACTCAATCAGCTAGTCACAGAGGTGAAGCAACTGTAGCGATCGCGGCAGCAGGGCCAAAAAGCTAACATACCCTTAATCTATCCCATCTGAAGATGCTGGCTCTTTCCAGTGTGGGTGGGGTAGATTAAACCTCGCCATATTCCTCAAGAAAGGCGATGAAATCATTTAGGGCTGATCGGGTTTGTTGGCTGGATTGAAGCTGATGCCGTATTTGGAGAATAATCCATCGATTTTGGATTCTAGTTCGGCGAGACGCTCGTTCTCTTTCCTGATTAGCTCGATTTCTTTCTCTATCTGCTCGGTCTCTTTCCTCAGCCTCTTTATATCTTCTTCGACGCTCAGTGTTCCACTCAAGGCCGAGATTAGCCACCAAAGACGCTGTGCCCAAACTGAACGCCAGGAGGCTCCACTGGAGGGTGGCGAGTCGGAACCAGGGCAGGGGGATTGCGGTACTTGTGCCATAAAACCTCAGAAGTGCAGCAACGGCATAGAGGAATGTTGTGAGCGATCGCGGCAGCAGGGCCAAAAAGCTAACCATACCCTTAATCTATCCCATCTGACGATGCTGATGAAGGAATTTACATCTTTTCAGGCAACGAGGAATCAGGCTTTCAACCGAGTTTAACAAAAGAGGGTTAAGGTTCCGGTACATTGAACCTTTCAGGGCTAATGCACGGTCTAATCTATCTCCAAAGTGTTGGCGAGACTGCTGTGGTAAATTACACTATCCCTTAAGACACCCAGGTAGACTACTCTCGCTATGGATATATTTCTAAACCTTATGTGCGAAGAGGATTAACATCATCTATGCGTCGTGCTCATCACTTCATCACTGCCTCCTTAGTCCTGAGTTTAGGGCTAACCCTCCCTGCCCTTGCCCAAGACCCCAATCAACTGGCCAACCTCCTGAAACAGGGGCGGGATCTGGTCACGAATGGAAATTATGACCAAGCTCTCGCGGTTTATCGCCAAGCCATTCAGGTAGATACTCGGAATCCCCGTATCCATTCGGCTATCGGGTTTATCCATGCCCAAAGGGGAGAATACGCCGAGGCGGCCCGCTCCTACCAACAGGCGATTAACTTGGATGGCCAAAACCCTGACTTTTTTTATGCCCTTGGCTATAGTCTGGGAATGATGGGAGAAAATCATGGAGCCGCCGCAGCCTACCGCCAATCTCTCCGTTTGAATTCCCGCAATAGTGAGGCTCACCAAGCTCTAGCCGTGATTTTAGCTCGCATTGGAGATCCCCAAGGGGCCATTCAGGCCTATCGCCACACGATTAGTCTTCAGCCGCGAAATTGGTCTGCTCAAAAAGGATTGGGCCTGCTCCTCCTCCGCCAGGGCAACACCCAAGAGGCTCTCCAAGCCTTACAACAGGCCATCTCGATAGCTCCGGATAGTCCATCGGTACAAATTAACCTAGGCATGGCTCTATTGGCCTCCGGGGATAGCGATCTCGCCTGGGCTGCCATTGATCGGGCGGGTCAACTGGCCCAACGGGATATGGATTTACAAACAAAAATCGCCGAAATTGCCGTAGCCGCCAATGAAACGGATCGAGCCATTCGCGCCTATCGGCAGATCATTGCCTTAAATCCAAATCAAGCCTCTACCTATATGAGTCTGGGCAATTTATATATGGATTTAGAAAATCCCCGGGACGCCACCTTAAACTATCGCCAGGTAACTCGCCTGAGTCCAAATAATCCGGAGGGATTTCACAAGTTGGGTTTGGCCCTAGCGGCCCAGGGGATGCGGCGGGATGCTCGAAATGCTTACCGATCTGCTCTCTCTCTCTATCGTTCCCAGGGCGATCGCCAAGGTGAACAACAGGTTAGACAGGCAATGCGGGAGCGCTAATGACTCTTTATCCCCATTCCCAGGTCATCCCATTTCTAGATCATCGCTCCTAGGTTATATTGTCCAATCCTTCCCCTGGCTTCCATGGAAAATCCCTTGCCTTGGCTGAATATCCGCTTAAGGGTTGCTTTGATTGGCCTAGGGGGTCTGCTAGGGAGCTTAATTTTCTTGCTGTTGTGGAGCGAAGGAGCATTGACCTCCCCCTCAGCCACATGGACAACCCTAGAAAATGCCATTATTACGCTAATTGGAGAATACCCTGACAAGCCAAAAACTGTTCCCGGCCAGGTTTTTCAATTACTGCTATTCATTTTTGGTACGTTTGTTTTTGGGGCAATCGTCGGTAAGTTTTCTTCCTTTTTTGTGACTCAGGCCCTTTCCCAGGAGAGTCGTGTGAAACCCTTTAATGACCATATTATTATTTGCAACTGGAACGAAAAAGCCGTTGCCATTATCCATCAGTTACTCCAGGCGAATCGAAGCCAGCCTAGGGATATTGTCATTATTTCGGCTTCAGAGATTGAGGATCAAACTGACTTGGGCGATCGCCCCAATATTTATTTCGTTCAGGCGGATCCCACCCACCATGCAACCCTGGAGAAACACCGCGCCCTCCAGGCCAAGGCCATTATCTTACTGGCGGATGAAGATACCGATGGCCCGGACGAGAAAAATGCTTTGATTGCCCTAGCGGTCAAACACCTAGAGCAAACACCTGGCCAGGAAAAGGATATTCATGTTATTGCCGAGTTGGTAAAGCTGAATCGCCATCGTCACCTCAAGGAAGCGGGGGTAGATGAGGTCATTTCTGCCCGAGAGTATAGCTCAGGAATTATTGCCCAAAGTGCTTTATTTGTAAATATGTCCGTGGTCTATCAACAATTGCTCACCTACTCCGACGATACCAATGAGTTTTATTTCCTTGAACCGGGGAAGTATCCACCCCAGCTTGTGGGGATGAGCTTTTGCGCCATGAGTGAATGGATCAGTGAGTATAGTGCGGCCCATCCCCGTAATCCAATTTTGTTAATGGGGATTAAACGGCCCAGTGGTGAGATTCTCCTGAATCCAAGAACCTGTGACTTTACGGGCCTAGGGCGAGATGATACCCTTATTGTCATGGCATTTCAGCATATTGATTCCCTTTGAGGGGGTCTTGGCAGAGGCGAATCCGCAACTCTTGATAGAAGTCCTCTTGTTCTAGATCAACCTTGGACTGGGATGAGAGAAACAGCAGTGCCCAAAATACGCCCACTCGATCATTTCTTAACGCTAACAGACGATCGAATGTAAACCATTCTGCCCCCAAGTCTTGGGAGATTAAAAGCTGCTCCACTTCCGTGGCCATTTCCGTGAGGTTTTCGGCGTGGGCCAGTTGGGTAATAGCTTTCAGGGAGGTGGGTTGGCGGGATCCTCGGCGCGATCGCTGGGGACGGAGAGTTTTATGCCGCTCCACCTGGGTTGCCATACTTTTGAGGTGGGCAATCAGTTCATCAAGGGTAACTTGGCGACGTTGCTGGGGTGGAGCCACGGGACGGCGGTGGAGGTGTTTTTCGGGCTGGGCGGGCAGGGGTACGGGGGGTTCTCCCTCCAGCCAATCATCCATCTCTGCCGCAAGATCAAGTTCTTCTGGGTTAGTATCAAGATCAAGCAGGCGATCGGACTTGAGTAGAATCAACATAGCTGCGTATAGAAACGTCTGCCCGGATTCACTAAGGGTTTGCTGGTTGCGGATAGCTAATTCCTGAAGGCAGCGATCAAAGACATCGACGACCTGAATATCCCAGGGATCAATTTCGCCCCGTTCGGCTAAGTCGATCAAAATGGAGATCGCCGTGTCAGCAAAGGAGCCAAGCATAGAATGATTGAGTTAACCTCGGCGAATAGTAATAGTAGCCCTTAGCAAACTAGTAGCCCTTAGGAAAAATAGGAATAAACTGCAAGAGTGATTCACCACCTAAGGCAAAATGTTCTATAAGCTTCCACAATTGTAGTAGGCCCCTCACCGGAGATGCACTGAGTAATGAAATTAAGGCGACGAGAGTTCTTGCAGGCTGCTGGAATACTCTGGCTGGGTAGTTCGCTGGCCCAGTGGCTTGGTAGCGATCGCCGCAGTCTTGATGGCATCCAAGCCCTAGCGGCAACCACCGGTATAAAACGGGCCCTACTGATTGGCATTAATCAATACCAACACAAAGGTTTTCAGCCTCTCCAGGGATGCTTAACGGATTTGGAACTTCAGCGGGAATTACTCAAGTATCGCTTTGGCTTTAATCCTGCGGATATTGAGACCCTGGAAAATCGGGCCGCCACAGCCACCGCCATTGAAACGGCCTTGACGGAGTATCTTTTTCAAGATATTAAGGCGGGGGATACCCTGGTCTTACACTTTAGTGGGTATGGGATGGTGCGCCCTGACCCCAGCCGTTCCGCCCCAGAACCTGCCTTAGCTGCTGTGGATGCGATCGCCCAACCAGAGGGAACCCTTCCCCTAAGCCAGATCCTTTCCCATTGGCAACCCCAATCCGGTAGTAAGCTGATTATTTGGCTGGATAGCGGCTTCAGCCCCCCCCTAACTCCATGGATCACATCACTTGGCGTTATACCCCCCAAAACGATGCGACCCTCCCCCCCCCAATCTCCCCTGAAACCGCCTACCTTACCTGCGGGTGTCACCTTAATTCAGGCGGGGGATATCGCCGCCGAGACGGTTTTAGATGAGGGGGTATCTGCGGGGCTATTGACCCAAACCCTGAGTCAACATCTTTGGGCCACCGATCCTCCGGTTAAAATTGCTGTCAGTTTGGGCCTGGCTGCCGATGATTTACGCCGCGCCACAGGTAGTGAAAGTCATTTACAACTGCAATCGGTCAATGGTAAAAATTATTTTCCGGAAACCAGTCTCCAGGCCAGTGCTGAAGCCGTTATTGTCGATGTGAATCAGGATCATAAAACCCTGCGCCTATGGTTGGGGGGCGTTCCCCTGGGGGTGTTACAGGCGGGAGGACGGGCCCGCATGAGTTTGAGTAGGGATCCTGGGCAGCCGGTCATTGAGTTGCAATCTGCCACGGGCCGTTGGGGCAATGGCCAATATTCCAGTTCCACCTTAGACCTGACACCGGGCCAAGGGTTGCAGGAGGTGTGGCGTTTACTGCCCCGGCAATTATCCCTGGCGATCGCCCTGGATAATCATCTGGAAAAAATTGAACGCATTGATGCCATTAACGCCCTAGCCAGCCTCAGCTATGTCACCGTTCCCTCCGGTACGGATCAGCCAACGGACTTTATTGTGGCCAAAAATGCGACAACTGGGGGCTATGGCCTGCAATGGCCAGTGGGGATCTTTCTCGCCAATAGTTGTAGTCCCGAAGGTGAGGCGGCCAAGGCGGCGGTGCGGCGACTCAGCCAAGATTTTCCCGGTCTTCTAGGGAATAAGATCCTTGGACTAACGGTGAATCCAGATTCATCCCAGGTAGGGATGGGCATCACCCTGGAAAAACTCACTCCCCAAGCTCAAAGCCAAGCCCTTTCTCGCCTATATACCCCTCGATTGCTGGGGCAAACCCCGGAGGATATTAAAACCGATTTAGCCCTAACCCATTACGATGCCCCCCTTACCCTGGCCACGGGAGAGCAAATTCGTTATCGGATTCAAAACTATGGCGATCGCCCCCTCTATCTTTTGCTCTTGGCCTGGGATAGTAGCCGCGGACTGGTGGCCATCCCCTGGGGAACCGATAGCGACACTTCGCCATGGCAAATAATGTTAGCCTCCTCGTTGCGAACCACCGTGACCCCTTGGACAATGCAGCGACCTAGTCAATGGCTCAATACCTATGTCATTGCTAGTCAATCTCCCTTTAGTCAAACCCTTGAGGCCCTGCCCACCCCCACGGATCAACGTCCCCTGGTGATTGCACAAAGCCAAGCCATTGCCGTGGCAACAGCCATTCTCCAGGATTTACACCGCGAGAGTCCTAGCCCCGATCGCTATGCCCTCGATGGCCGCACCTGGGGCACCTTTTGCTTTACATTGCGTGTGGTTTAATCCCCTAGGCAGGCTTGAATCAGTCCCGCGGCACCGCCAGAAATCACCTGAATGGGAACACCCAATTGGGCCTCTAAGGCTTCGAGGGTCATATCATCCAGGAAAACCAGCTGATCATTTTTGAGCATGATCCCAGGCAAGAGAATAGTATCTCCCAAGGGCTTTCCCTGAAGACCTCGGAGAATATCCGCCCCCGTTAGGAGTCCAGTTACCGTCATGGATTGCCCCCAATAGTCACTGTTGAGGGGAAACATCGTCACCTGTAACTGGTCGATCTGATTGAGGCGTTCCACAATGGGTTGAAAGGCCTGCTCAACGGTATTCCCCACCACCCAACTGAAATGGTGCGGGGATGCTCGTCCCTGGGGGAACTGGGCCCCGAGGGCAAAAAACTCATCTAAAAATAAACGGATGCTGCCTACCCCGTTACTGAGTTGGGGATAATCATCGTAGTGGTCGGCGGAAGGTAAGTCCATGCCTGCTATCAGAAACCATTCATCGGCAAGCCAAACAAAGGGGGTCTGCCACTGGCGTTGAAATTGACTCTGGAGCGATCGCACCTGGGTGATGACATCTTTAGCTATTTGGGGTGTGACGGGACTCAGTTCATCCTCCGCTGGACGAAAACGAGTGAGACCGACAGGAACAACGGCAACCGATAGAACCGTAGGGCAATCGGGATTATAGAACTGGGCTAAATCCTGGAGGGTTTGAGTCAGATGGGAGCCATCATTAATGCCAGGACAGACAACGACTTGGGCGTGGAGTTGGAGGCGATGCTCCTGAAACCAAGCTATCTGGTTGAGAATCTCACCCGCACGGGAATTTTTCAGGAGGCGGCAGCGAATTTGTGGTTCGGTGGCATGAACCGATACATAGAGGGGGGAAAGACGTAATTGGGCAATCCGTTGCCATTCCCGATTGGATAGGTTGGTGAGGGTAAGATAACTACCGTAGAGGAAACTGAGGCGGTAATCATCATCCTTGAAGTAAAGGCTTTGCCGCTTACCGGGCGGTTGTTGATCAATAAAACAAAAGGGACAGCGATTATTACACTGGATCAAACCATCAAACAGGGCTGTCGTAAATTCTAAGCCTAGATCGGCATCGTAATCTTTTTCTAGTTCAATGTGGTGGGTCTGGCCCTGGGCATCCATCACTTCCAGTTCTAGGTATTCATCGGCACAGAAAAAACGATAGTCAATTAAATCACGGGGGCGATCGCCATTAATCGCCACAATGGCATCCCCAGGCTCAAAGCCCAGTTCCGCCGCAATGGAATTGGGTTCAACGCGACTCACCACCGCCGGCTGGATCCCAGAATTGACGCTCACTTTTTGGTTTCCCTGAATATTTTGTTCTTTTTTGGCAATTGCTTCACCCTACCCGTGCCTTAAAAGCCTGATCTTTGAAAATCACAATCCTACTGCCCGACCAAAACCATATCTAAATGTTCTATTCCCTCGTCCTCATAGGGATCTCCGACACCCATAAAGCCGAATTCTTCATAAAACTTGGTGAGATATGCCTGGGCTGAAATTCGCATATTTGAACCCGGATATTCTTGCCTGCTCTTCTGAATGCAGGCTGCCACGATCCTTCGTCCAGCACCGGTTCCCCGTGTTTCCTTAGTGACAAGAACACGCCCAAAAGAAGGTTCTGGGTATCTGGTATGGGGAAAATTCAATCGCGCATAGGCGACCAATTGCCCATCATCTCTGCGGCCCAATAGGTGCCACGATTGTTTATCCCACTCATCGGCATCTAAATAGGCGCAGTCCTGCTCTACCACAAACACACTCTGTCGCAGGGCAAGGATTTCGTGCATCTCCGCTCCCGAAATATCACTAATTTTTTTCCAAGACCAATTAATTTCCATTGGCTCATCAGGAGAACTAATAATTTTTAGCGTGCTGCCCGCTGCAACGTATTATTCAAGCCATTGAGTACGGGGGGATTGGGGAGTTCGGGATCATTCTCAAAAATTTGCGTAGGCGTTAAATTGCGTTTCTCATAAAACGTATTACTACTATTCCTATCAAAGTCGATTTTCGCCCCTTCTAGGGCAACCCCAGCAAATAACCCAGCATTGCGGGTATAGGAATACACTTGGGGATTGGGATCCGAAGGATTCACCGCATCGCCACCAACGGGGCCCGCTGCCACAGATACATTCCCCCCTAGCCGAAAGGATTGGTGTAGGCTGCGCATGATCGTGGCTTTATCCATAAATACCAGTACCACATCACTACTTTGGGCGCCAATTTGCAGGCCAAAACTGCCACCGGTCAGGGTAATAAAGGCGGGATGGCTCCAGTCCCCTGCTTCATTGCGTACCATCAAAACTCCAGCTCCGCGTCGGCCCCCAAACAAAAATCCTGCTTGAACCACGTTAGGGATAATGGCGATCCCTTCGGCTTTTTGGACAACTTCCGGGGGAATGCGTTGACTGGGGTTTAGGGTGAATTGCCCCAATACATAGGTTGCTGACTCCACTCGTTGGGTTAAGCGGCGATCGCTAGCTTCCCCTGGATTGGCAGTGGCAACGAGGGCGATCGCGGTGGCGGTCGTTAAACCCAAGATGCGGGATGATGAATGATTGCTGAACATAGGACTCCCCCAAAAAACTCTAAAAGCTACTGTATTCAGACTCCTTAGATGCTGAGACTGTTTCCTCTACCATACCCTGAACCTTCAGGAAGCTTAAGAGAATCGATTATTTTCACCAGAGTAGTCTGTGTAACCGACAGGATATGGGGGGGGATGTGGCACAATGATAGCGTTTGCCTACGGACAGCCCTGCCAAACTCACCACAAGTGATGGGTAAAACAGGCATCCCAAGGCCTTCAAACGCTTAACTGTTTAGGTTGCTGGCATGGAACCGTTGTATCAATACGCCTGGCTAATTCCCGTCCTCCCCCTGTTTGGAGCGGTCGTGGTTGGCTCTGGTTTAATCTCATTTACTGAAACCACCAATAGGCTGCGGCGCGTCAACGCCGTCTTTATCATGGCCCTATTGGCGATCTCCATGGTCTATTCCCTGGCCATTTTCTGGAGCCAAGCCCAAGGCCACGAACCCTACCAGCAGATGATTGGATGGGTGGCGGCGGGTAGCTTTCAACTTTCCATGGGTTTTATGGTGGATCATCTGGCATCCCTGATGCTGGTGGTTGTCACGACGGTGGCCTTTTTGGTAATGCTCTACACCGATGGCTACATGGCCCATGATCCAGGCTATGTCCGGTTTTATGCCTACCTGAGTCTCTTTAGCTCCTCAATGCTGGGCTTGGTACTCAGTCCCAACTTGATACAGGTCTACATCTTCTGGGAACTGGTGGGGATGTGCTCCTACCTATTGGTGGGCTTTTGGTATAACCGCAAGAGTGCCGCTGCCGCTGCCCAAAAAGCCTTTGTGACCAACCGGGTGGGTGATTTTGGCCTGCTGTTGGGCCTACTAGGTCTCTTTTGGGCCACGGGCAGTTTTGATTTTGGCATCATGGGCGATCGCCTCGTAGAACTGGTCAATGGCGGCCTCCTCAATCCGGGGATTGCTAGTTTCATTGCCATTTTGGTCTTTTTGGGCCCCGTCGCTAAATCAGCCCAGTTTCCCCTCCATGTTTGGCTGCCCGATGCCATGGAAGGCCCCACCCCCATCTCGGCCCTGATTCATGCGGCAACAATGGTGGCGGCCGGAGTCTTTTTAATTGCCCGGATGTTCCCGGTGTTTGAACCCCTGCCGGTGGTGATGACGACGATCGCCTGGACGGGAGCCTTTACCGCTTTTCTGGGAGCGACGATCGCCATTACCCAAAACGACATAAAAAAAAGTCTCGCCTACTCCACCATTTCCCAATTAGGCTACATGGTGATGGGCATGGGCGTAGGGGCCTACACCGCCGGACTATTTCACCTGATGACCCACGCCTATTTCAAAGCCATGCTCTTTTTAGGGTCCGGATCCGTCATCCACGGCATGGAAGGGGCCGTCGGCCATAACCCCGAATTAGCCCAGGATATGCGCTATATGGGGGGTCTGCGCCGCTATATGCCCATTACCGGAATCACCTTTTTGATTGGTTGCCTTGCCATTTCCGGGATTCCCCCCTTTGCTGGCTTTTGGTCCAAGGATGAAATTTTAGGCGCCGTGTTTAACGCCAATCCGGCCATGTGGGTTCTCACCTGGCTCACCGCTGGCTTAACGGCCTTTTATATGTTCCGCATGTACTTCATGACCTTTGAGGGAGGCTTTCGCGGAGTCCCCGCAGAGATTGCCGCAGTCCACAGTGATCACGGCCATGGCGAGCATGATGATCATGGCGGTGAAGAGCATCTCCATGAATCCCCTTGGACGATGACCTTACCCCTGGCGGTGTTAGCCCTGCCCTCGATTTTTGTGGGCTTGGTGGGCACACCCTTCAAAAACTACTTTGAGGCCTTTATCCATGCCCCTGGGGAACTCCTGGAAGCGGCCCATGACGTGGACTTTGCCGAGTTTTATATTCTCGGAGGTAGTTCCGTGGGCATCGCTCTGATTGGCATTACCCTAGCGTCTTTCATGTATCTACAAGGAAAAATTGACCCCGGGGCGATCGCGGCAAAAATCAAGCCACTGTATCAGTTTTCCCTTAACAAGTGGTACTTTGATGAGCTTTACGAAGCCGTCTTTATCAAAGGATGCCGCCGCATTGCCCGCCAAGTCCTAGAGGTGGACTACAACGTTGTCGATGGCGTGGTGAATTTAACCGGCTTTGTCACCATGATTACCGGCGAAGGTCTTAAATACTTCCAAACTGGTCGGGCCCAGGCCTATGCCCTAATCGTCTTTTTAGCTGTCCTTGGCTTTGTGATCTTCTCATCCCAGGCCTAAGGAGTCCTGTGACCACTCAATCTCAGATAAATTCCGTTGAATTTCATTAAATTTCATTTGAGTCCTTGCCCGATTCCATAGACCGTCTACCCACATCGATGACGAGGAGTTGCATAAACCGTTATGAACGATTTTCCCTGGCTGACAACCATTATCCTTTTTCCCCTCATTGCTTCGGCGGTGATTCCTTTTTTACCGGATGCCGATGGCAAGGGACGGACGATTCGCTGGTATGCCCTAGTGATTGGCCTGATTGACTTTGTGCTGATCATTTATGCCTTTAGCACCCAGTACGATCTATCGGTTTCGGGCCTGCAACTGCAAGAGAGCTATGATTGGATTCCCCAGATTGGCCTGCGCTGGTCAGTGGGGGCCGATGGTTTGTCCATGCCCTTGATTTTACTGACCGGATTTATCACCACCCTGGCGACCCTAGCGGCCTGGCCCGTCACCCTGAAACCGCGCCTCTTTTATTTTCTGATTCTGGCCATGTATGGCGGTCAGATTGCAGTATTTGCGGTGCAGGATATGCTGGTGTTCTTCCTGGCCTGGGAATTGGAGTTAATTCCGGTGTACCTGCTGTTGGCCATTTGGGGTGGTAAAAAACGCCAATATGCTGCCACCAAGTTCATTCTCTATACCGCCCTTAGCTCCTTGTTTATCCTAGTTGCTGCCCTGGCCATGGCCTTCTATGGAGACACCGTCAGCTTTGATATGCACACCCTGGCTATGAAAGACTATGCCCTGGGCTTTCAACTCTTGGTCTATGCAGGCTTTTTGGTGTCCTACGGGGTCAAATTACCGATCATCCCCCTCCACACATGGTTGCCCGATGCCCACGGCGAAGCTACGGCCCCAGTGCACATGCTATTGGCGGGGATCCTCCTCAAAATGGGCGGTTATGCCCTGATTCGCATGAATGTGGAGATGTTGCCTGGGGCCCATGCCAAGTTTGCGCCAGTATTAGTGGTACTAGGGGTGGTGAATATTGTCTATGCCGCCTTTACCTCCTATGCCCAGCGCAACCTGAAACGGAAAATTGCCTACTCGTCTATTTCCCACATGGGCTTTGTTCTGATTGGTATTGCCTCATTTACCAGTCTGGGAATGAGTGGGGCGGTACTACAAATGGTGTCCCATGGCTTAATTGGGGCGAGTTTATTCTTCTTGGTGGGGGCCACCTACGATCGCACCCACACCCTAATCCTGGAAGAAATGGGCGGCGTGGGTCAACAAATGAAGAAAATCTTTGCCATGTTTACCACCTGTTCCTTGGCATCCCTAGCCTTACCGGGCATGAGTGGCTTTGTAGCAGAGTTGATGGTATTTATTGGCTTTGCCACCAGTGATGCCTATTCCTTGACCTTCCGATTGATCATCGTCATTTTGGCAGCGGTGGGGGTTATCTTGACTCCTATTTATCTGCTTTCAATGCTGCGGGAGATTTTTTATGGCCCAGAAAACAAAGAACTGGTATCCCACGAAAAACTCATTGATGCTGAGCCACGGGAAGTCTTTATCATTGCTTGCTTGCTCGTGCCGATTATTGGCATTGGTCTCTATCCCAAGGTTCTCACCCAGATCTACGATGCCACCACCTATCAACTGGTGACGCGCATCCGGGGAGTGGTTCCCACCTTGGTTAACGTCCAAGAGCGGCCCATTGGTAGTCTCTTTATATCAGCACCGCCAGCCACTACCGCACCAGCCCTGAAATCAAATCCCTTAGACTAAAGGATAGAAAAGGATAGATCTTTAACTAACGGATAGGGCTATGGCAAATGATGCTTCGCGATCGCCATCAGTCGCGGCTCCCAAAACCATTCTTGTGGTGGATGATGACCCCAATCTAGTGTTCTTGGTGCAAGACTATCTAGAACTCAAGGGGTATCGGGTGCTGACGGCGGCCCACGGCCGGGATGCCCTAGTGGTCTTGGGCCAGGAAACTCCAGATATGATTATCTGTGATGTGATGATGCCCCAGATGGATGGCTATAACTTTGTCCGCCATGTTCGGGAAAATCAGCAGATTAGTTGGCTACCCGTCCTATTTCTATCTGCTAAGGGGCAAACTCAAGATCGGGTGATGGGGTTAAATACGGGTGCGGATGTCTACATGGTCAAGCCCTTTGATCCCGATGAATTATTGGCCCAAATTGAAGCCTCATTAAAACAGTCGGAACGATTACGCCAAGGAAATCAACCGGCCCTAGAGCCTGTCACACCGGATTTGCCCCCTGGGGTGGAACTGACACCAACGGAAACAAAAATTCTCCAATACGTGGCAAAGGGGTTATCCAATCGGGAAATTGCCGCCGATCTCCACGTGAGTCAGCGCACCGTCGAAAGTCATGTCAGTAATATGTTGGGAAAAACCGGCCTGCACAATCGCACCGAATTGGCTCGTTGGGCTATGGAACACCGCTTTGCCTAGTAGGGCTTCTTTTATAGGAATGGGAAAGGTAAATAAGATTACGACTGGTCACACCTCGCTTTCCGAGGCAGCTATATCCAAATGCTATTTGCCCTGAAACCCTATGGTGAGGGGTTAAATCCCGATGTATTGCTGATCTACGTACCAGGGCACACTAAAGAAAACATCCGCAAAATACCCTTTTGGAGTTATAACGTTCCGAATACCGCCGCCCTAAACGCCTCCATTCCACCCTCGGTTTTCTCACCCTTGCTCAATTGAGGATCATTATTACCGCTCCTTAAATCCACCTATTCCCGCTTAACTTCACTGTCCACTTTTTCGAGACAAGGTCACTTGGAGTTTGTCCACTTTTTTCAGTCAGGGTCAGAGTGATATTCTTTACCTTCGATTAGCCCGAGAGTTGATAGCGTTATTTCAAAGCGACTAAAAAACGCTAAAAAATCGACAATACTCATATCTACGTTAATCTCTCTGACTTGAAGTGGTTCATCACTAGCTCGAAGCATGTCGGGAACACTTTCGTAACCTTGTAGGTCTGTCACTAAGAACTTAATGATAACTGGATCTTCATGAGATCCGTAATTTTCACTTGCCAACATAGAAATACCAACGACAAGTTCATCAGTGATATAGCCATTGTTTTCTAACCACTGGTTTAGACAGTTTGAATTCACTTTATCTGCTGCTGCGCTACCTCTTAGATCACCATATTGGACAGATGCTTGGAAGATTGCCATTTAATATTCCTTATTTAGTTGTGATTCTCAATATTGATTATATAGCGGTTAGCAGTGGATATTCCTAAGACCTATGCAAAGTAAGCTCTGATTAGAGACTTGTGGTGTGACACTCAAGAAATCTTATATGCCAAATTTTTGCCTGAAACTCCCTGATCCAGTACCAGTCGCCCTGACGATCATAAATTCCCACGCCCATCCTGGACGTTGCCGAGCCGCTTCTTTTATGGTTAGGTGAGCTTGATTAAAAAACTCGTGAAACTCTGCTTCCCGATAGCATTGTTGATAGGCTGGATCCGTCCATTTCAAAACATAGTCATAAATTTGGCAAACAATATAATTCTTACACCAATCTAAAATGATAATTTCTCCACCGGGACACAGCACTCGCCCCATTTCGATTAACGCCTTGATTGGATTCACAAAGTAATGGAAGGCACTGCTCGACACCACCCGATCAAAGGATGCATCGGCAAAGGGTAATTCTTCTGCCCTAGCGATCTGAAATGATACTTGGGGATAGGTGTTACATTTTGTCTGGGCGATCGCGATCATTTGACGAGATAAATCAATGCCAACCATGGACTGTTGGGGGCACTCCTGAAGAATGCGGCGTTCAAATTCACCGGTACCACAGCCAATATCTAAAACCCGATCGCCAGGAGTAATCCGGGCCCAATCCTGAAGAAGCGATAGGGTTTGATCCAGATACCATTGCCAGCGTTGATCATAGTGCTGGGCTAACTGGTCATACTGGTGCTGGATGATCCGATCCACCAAAGAGTTACTCCCTCAAAATAAAATGATGACTCCCGAACTGCTCATTTTTACCCGTTACCCTGAACCGGGCAAAACCAAAACCCGTCTGATTCCTGCCCTGGGAACCCATGGTGCTGCCCAACTTCACCGTCAGATGGGACTCTATACCCTCAGGCAAGCCGAGGAACTAATACTTCAGGAGGATGGGACAATCCAGGTTTGGTTTACGGGCGGTACAACTGCGGCCATGCAAAACTGGCTGGGCGATCGCTGGGCCTATCATAAACAATTTGGCTCAGAACTCGGGGAACGGATCAGCAATGCCCTATCCTCTCATTTTCACAGGAGCGATCGCCCCGCGTTGGTTATGGGAACCGATTGCCCAGGTTTGACGACCGCCCTCCTCTCCCAAGCCTGTAAACATCTGAACCATTACGACCTGGTACTGGGGCCAGCCCTAGATGGGGGCTACTATCTGATTGGGGTCAAACGCTGGATTCCTAATTTATTTATGGGAATTACCTGGGGGAGTGAATCTGTCTTGGAGCAGACCTTAGAGATTGCCCAAGCCCTGCATTTGAACTGGATCTGTTTACCGGTGTTACCGGACATTGATCGACCGGAAGACCTAGGGTTTCTCAAGGACTATGCTCAACTTGCCTGTCACCTGAAACCTAACCTAAGTAAGCCTGTTTAACTCGTTCATCCTGGAGCAAGTCTGGGGCTGGCCCGCTGAGGGTAATTTGACCTGCTTCTAGCACATAACCGCGATCGCCCAATTGCAGGGCTAGGTGGGCATTTTGTTCCACCAATAGCATGGTCATTCCCTGGTTGCGCAGGGTTGTTAAACTATTAAAAATTTCCCGGACAATGGTTGGGGCCAAGCCTAGGCTAGGTTCATCCAATAACAAGAGTTGGGGACGACTCATCAGGGCCCGGGCGATCGCTAACATTTGTTGTTCTCCGCCACTGAGGGTTCCGGCCAGTTGATGGCGGCGATCCCTAAGGCGGGGAAATTGATGCCACTGTTGCTCTAAATCTTCAGCAATAGCCCGGCGATCGCGGCGAGTATAGGCCCCCAATCGTAAATTATCCAGCACTGTTTGCCGTGCCAATACCTGGCGACCCTCTGGACAGTGGGCTAAACCCAAGGCTACTAATTCATGGGGCGATCGCCCATTCACTGTTTTGCCGTTGTAGATGATTTGTCCGCTGGTCAGGGGCAACAGCCGCGAAATCGTTTTCAAAAGGGTGGTTTTTCCAGCCCCATTCGCCCCCACCAAGGTGACACATTCCCCCTGGTTAATATGCAAGTGAATATCAACTAATGCCGGGACTTGGCCATAGTGAACCCTCACCCTTTCTAGTTCCAATAATCGCTGCTGCGGCATCATCAAATGCTTAGACGTAGACGAATAATTAGAGTTAAACCGTCTGCTCCATTGTCGTCGCCGGTAAATTTTTAGGTGTTGCTAAACTGGCAACTTCCTGATCAATGAAAAACAAACCCTGGCCATCAATGCCAATGAGTTGGATCTTATCTAGAATACCCTTAAACAAAAACTCTTCTTGGTGTTGTTCCGCCACATACCACTGCAAAAATTGCAGGGTGGAATAGTCCGGCTCCGTATTCGCCAAATGAACTAAGTCGTTAATTTTTCCAGTAATACATTGCTCATGGGCATAGATCTTTTCAAACATTTCCGTCAAGGAATGAAATTGGGTAGGTGGGGCATCCACTGCTCCCAAAATTGCCAATGCCCCGGTTTCATGGAGATAATTCAGTAGTCGCCGCATATGAACCATCTCTTCATCGGCGTGTTGACTCAGGAACGCCGCACAGCCATCCAAGGCCTTATGGGCACACCAGGAACTCATTTGTAAATAAAGATGGGAGGAGTAAATTTCCAGGTTAATCTGCTCATTTAAGCGATTAATCATGGCATGGGATAGCATAGTGACCGAACCTTTATACAATTAGCTTGCCCCAGTAAACCGTTCTAAGGGGCGCAAAATTATTGAGAATTACTATCAATATTAGGGGGTATAATAATTTACTGACTAGAGTTTATAAAAACTTAAACTGTCAGCCTAATCATCATCCCAATAAATTTTTCTCCAGTAGCACCTCAGCAATTTGAATGGCGTTGAGGGCCGCCCCCTTGCGAATTTGATCTCCACTTAACCACAGTTCTAAACCGCAGGGATGGGAAATATCTTGGCGAATCCGGCCCACCAAAACATCATCCTGGCCACTGGCTTCCATGGGCATGGGAAAGTAATTCCGTTGCCAATCTTCCACGAACCGAACCCCAGGGGCTTGACCGAGCAATGTTCGGGCCTCTTCCACGGGAAAAGGGGTTTGAAATTCAATATTCAGACTCTCAGAATGGGCCCTCAGCACGGGTACGCGCACACAGGTGGCCGAAACGCGCAGATCTGGGGCATGGAATATCTTGCGGGTTTCCTGAACCATTTTCATCTCTTCTTGACAATATCCCTGCTCATTGAGGGGAGAGTTATGGGGAAACAGATTAAAAGCCAGGGGGTAGGGAAAAATATCAGTGGGGGGAGGCCGATCCTGCAAGATGGCGATCGCCTGATCCTTCATCTCCGCCATGGCCCTAGATCCGGCTCCACTGGCAGACTGATAGGTGGCCGCCACAATCCGCTGAATCGGGCGAACTCGGTGGAGGGGCCAAAGGGCAACGGTCATTAAAATTGTGGTGCAATTGGGATTGGCAATAATCCCCTGATGGTGTGCCAAGTCTTCGGGATTAACTTCCGGGACAACCAATGGAACCGCTCCATCCATGCGGTAGGCACTGGAGTTATCGACGGCAACCGCTCCGGCCGCAACAGCGATGGGCAACCACTGGCGCGAGACGGAACCCCCTGCGGAGGCCAAAACTAAATCAAGCCCCTGAAAAGCGTCCTCCGAGACTTCGACGACGGGTAGGGTTTCCCCAGCAAAGGGCAATTGTTGACCCGCCGATCGCGGTGATGCCAGCAATCGTAATTCTTCCAGGGGCAGCGATCGCTCCTCTAGGAGTTGTAAAAGCTCTGTACCAACGGCCCCTGTGGCCCCCAAAATGCCAACCCGTAACCCGGCCATTAGGCAGACTCAGGTTTCGGTAAGGAGGAGGGATGGAGGAGTAATTCGGCGGTAGACCTTTTCTCAACCATGGCCGGGGTGATTCGACAGGAACTTAAATCCTTCCGGGACGGTAACTCATACATCACATCCAGCATAATTTCTTCGACAATGGCTCGTAGGGCCCGGGCACCGGTTTTACGGCGGTAGGCTTCCTGGGCGATCGCCCGTACTGCTTCCGTTTGAAACTCCAGTTGCACATTGTCCATTTTTAGGAGTTTTTGGTATTGCTTCAGCAGCGCATTTTGTGGCTCTGTCAAGATTTCCGAGAGGGCATCTACATCTAGGGGTTCCACCACCGCCAAGACGGGAATCCGACCAATGAACTCAGGAATCATGCCGTACTTAACGAGATCCTGGGGTTCAAGGTGCTGAAGCAGATCCGCTGCCCGCTTTTCCTTGGGTAAGGGTTCACCATCGCGGACAAAGCCCATGGCCTTTTTGCCAATCCGCTGCTCAACGGTTTTCTCCAGACCTAGAAAAGCCCCACCACAGATAAATAAAATATTCGTCGTATCAATCTGAATGCAGTCTTGATAGGGATGCTTGCGACCGCCTTGGGGAGGGACATTGGCAACGGTTCCCTCAAGCATTTTGAGTAAGGCCTGCTGCACCCCTTCCCCGGAGACATCTCGGGTAATGGAGGGATTTTCACTCTTGCGGGCAATTTTATCAATTTCATCAATGTAGATAATCCCCCGCTGGGCCTCTTCCACATCTAAATTAGCGGTTTGCAAGAGGCGTAGCAGAATATTTTCCACATCCTCGCCCACGTAGCCCGCTTCAGTGAGGGTGGTGGCATCGGCCACAGCAAAGGGCACATCCAGCATTTTCGCTAGGGTTTGGGCCAGGAGGGTCTTGCCAGAACCGGTGGGGCCGACGAGGAGAATATTAGACTTCTGTAGCTCAACGGGATCACTGCCGCCATTGCGCTGCTCTTCTAAAAAGCTAAGACGCTTGTAGTGGTTGTAGACGGCCACGGATAGCACTTTTTTAGCCTCGTGTTGGCCCACCACGTGCTCATCGAGGTATTTTTTGATTTCCCGTGGTTTGGGCATCTGGGCTAGGGGCCGGGGGGTTGACCGCGATCGCGACGAGGGCCGGGCAGACTGTTCCCGTCGAGGTGGGGAGCCGCTAGTGACACTGGACAATTCCTCATCCAGAATTTCGTTGCATAGCTCAACACATTCGTCACAGATATAAACGCCGGGGCCAGCGATTAATTTTCGCACCTGTTCTTGAGATTTGCCACAAAAGGAACACTTTAGGTGGGCTTCATATTTCGGCATAACTACCTCGGTGTTAAGCTGCGGTGCTATCCCCGTGGCTGGGGAGACTTTGACGGTTGACAACCTGATCAATTAAGCCGTAGGCTTTGGCTTCATCGGCGGACATAAAGAAATCACGCTCCGTATCCGTTTCAATTCGTTCCATGGGTTGGCCCGTGTGGGACGCTAGGAGTTGATTGAGCTTGCGCTTGTGATAAAGAATTTCCCGGGCCTGAATCTCAATGTCCACGGCCTGTCCTTGGGCACCCCCTAGGGGTTGGTGAATCATAATTCGAGAATGGGGTAGGGCCATCCGCTTGCCAGGGGTACCACCGGAGAGGAGAAAGGCCCCCATGCTGGCAGCCAGGCCAAAGCAAAGGGTACAGACATCGGGACGAACGTGCTTCATCGTATCGTAGATGGCCATCCCGGCCGTGACTGACCCTCCAGGGGAGTTGATATACAGATAAATATCCCGCTCTGGATCCTCTGCATCGAGGAAAAGAAGCTGGGCAACAATGGAGTCGGCAACGGTATCATCAATCCCCCGACCGGAACCGCCGCTGCCCCCAAGGAAAATAATCCGCTCTCGCAACAGCCGCGAATAAATGTCAAAGGCTCGCTCTCCCCGACCCGATTGTTCTACCACCATGGGGACAATATTGGCTTGGCTATTAGCCTGAATCTGGGGATACCCATTGGGGATCACCACAGATGGGCCAGTAAGGGATGAGCTAAGGGGATGAAAGTAACGGGATTCCAGCATAGACACGCTAATGGTAATCAACCTCTTGAAGGGATGCCTCTGTTAGACCGTTGCCGTGACAGAGGAGCTAAGTCCATTATGCCTAACTATTCCCCAGAAGGGCCAGGGTTGGCTTTTTTTGAACTACGTTTTTTCTTGGGTTCGTTGGCGATCGCCGTGACGGATTCCTCTGCGGTGTCCGGGGATGGCTCCTGGAGATCGTCCTCAATGGTGGTCGCAGTCGTGTCAATGACCTCTGTAATGGGGTCTGATCCCTGGGCAATGTCTGGGGATTGACTGGCCTCTGACCCGTCGTTTTCGCTTTCTTCGTCGTCTTCTGGTTCGTCGTTAATTTCTAGATGATTTTTTTCAATTAGCCAGTCCACCACAGCCCGTTTGCGAAGCTCATCTGCCATGATGCCATGAACCCGTTCCCGGCTGGCGGACTTCTTGCCGAGGGCTTTTAGGACGAGTTCCACCTGTTCCTCTACCTCTTTGGGATCCGGTTCGATGGACTCTTGATGGGCGATCTCCTCTAAAAGAAGGTCTTTCTGCACGGCTTCCACCGAGACACCCCGTAAACCCTGCTCCAAGTTTTTCTGCATATCTGTCGATAGGGACTTAGGCATTTTCATGCCCTGCTCCTCTAGCCGATTCAGTAATTGCTGGATACGCCGTTGGGTTTCTTCTTTAATAAGGACTTCGGGAACCTCGAAGTCGATACCTTCCAATAATTTACTGAGGATGGCCGATTCCTTTGCCTGACGATTTTCATCCTCTACGGCTTTCTGGGTTCGTTCCTCCAGAACTTCCCGCAACTCCTCTAGGGTGTCGAACTCACTACAGTCTTGGGCGAAGGCATCATCTAGGGGAGGGAGTTCCCGCTCCTTAATCTCATTGAGGATAATGGTAAATGTAGCCGTACTATTGGCGAACGCTTCTTCCTGATAGTCTTCGGGAAAAGTGACATCCACCTCTATGGTTTCCCCCACGGTCATGCCCACAATGGCCGCCTGAAAATCCGGTAGAAAATTTGTTTCACTTAGGTCGATTTGAACATCCTCCCCCTGGGCATCCTCCAGTACCTCGCCGGTTTCCTTATCCACGGCGGAAAAGTCCACTAAAACAATGTCCTCCCCTTGGGCAGGGCGATCGCCCTCGATGGGAATCAGGGTGGCTCGTTCTTTTTGTTGGTTTAGGAGGATCTGATCCACGTCGGTGGGATCATAGGTTTTGGAGCGGTAACCAATGGTTAATTCGGTGTATTGCTCTGGTGTGATGGCAATTTCGGGTAGGACATCAACGGCAATCTTGACGTGGAACACTTGCCCCGGTTCAAAGGTTTCCATCAGGACATCAAAGTCTGAGGTTAGGGATACATTGCCCAGGAAAGATACTTTCTCTTGGGCGATCGCCGCTTTAATATGAGTTTCGAGTAGCTCTTCGAGGGCTGCATACTTGATGCGTTCGGGGCCAATTTGCTGAATCAAAATTTTGCGGGGGACTTTACCCTTGCGAAATCCTGGAATGGCTGCTTTGCGAAGAAAGTTGTTCAAAACTCGATCGTAGGTGCTTTGGGAAACATTTCCAGGAATTTCAATGTCTAATCCCACTCGACTGGCGGGTAATTTTTCCTGGGTAACTTTTAATACTGATGCCTCGGTCAAAATAATCCCTCTTCGCAAATATATAGATACAGCAGCGGTGGAGCAATGCCTAAACAGCCCTATCCGATCTTACGCGATCCCTAGGGCATTATTTCCATGCCTAAAGGATCCAGCCTAAACCAAAAAGGAGGCCACTGACAAAGTGTAGATTGGCCGCCACAAATTTAGAGGTTTTGATCTGATCCGGTTGATCATGGAATTGTTGCATTTGCCGGATCAATTGCACCCCCCAGGGCAGGGCCACCAAACTGAGGAGCGAAAGGGGTGGAAAGACTTGGAGACCCACACCAATGAGAATGGTGATAAAGACGATGGCGATCGCCCCCTGAACCAAACGGCTACTGGTCTGAGTGCCAAGGCGGGCCACTGGAGACCGTTTACCGGCGGCGAGATCATCTTCAATCTGATGGAAATGGGAGCAAAACAAAATTAATGTGGTGGTGAGGCCCAGAATCGTGCCCACGGGCCAAATGAGGGGAGACCAGGCCTGGGTTTGACTGTAGTAGGCTGCGGCAATGGCGAGGGGACCAAAGGCAAAAAAACACAGGGGTTCCCCCAGTCCCAAATACCCCAGTCGAAAGGGAGGGCCTTGGTAGATATAGCCGAGAAAACAACAGAGGGCGACTAAACTAGGAACCGTGACATCGTGCTGGAGGTAAGCGATCGCCCCGATGCCCACACCCCCTAGGGACAGGCAGAGATAGCTCAACCAAAGGATCAGGGATTTTTTGCCCGTGAGATTGACCACGGAATGGTACTTGTGGCGATCAATACCGGTGTCAGCATCAAAGACATCATTACTTAGGTTTAGCCAGGCTAAAATCAGCACCGCTGCGGCCAAAAATAGGAAAAATCGCCCCAGGTAGAGGTCTCCAGATTCGGCCCAACCTAGGGCACTCCCTAGCCAAATCGGCATAATGGCCACACTATAAATGGGAAGCTTAAGGGCTGCCCACCAGAGCTTTTCCGAGCTTACTGCCACAGAATCAGGCATGACATCAGACATTACAATCTCTGAATTTTTTCCCTAGGGTTTGACGGACAAGGTAAGATCAACCATAGCACCCAGCCGAATTATGCACCCTCACCGATCCTCGACCGCCCTTACCCCACCTATGTCCGGCACAATTTTGAATGGCAAGGCCGTAGCCCAGACCCTAGAGGTTGAACTGGCCCAACAGGTTGCCAGTCTCCGGGCCCAAACCGGAAAATCTCCGGGTCTGGCGGTTATTCGGGTGGGGGACGACCCCGCCAGTGCGGTCTATGTTCGCGCCAAGGAGCAGGCCTGTGGGCGGGTGGGGATTCAATCCTTTGGTTGCCACTTGCCCAAGGATACCAGCGCGGCGGATCTGGTGACTAAAATTGATGCCCTAAACCAAGATGAACAGGTCCATGGCATCCTATTGCAACTGCCCCTGCCCCCTCAGCTAGACGAGCGGGCCCTACTCTACCGCATTGATCCCAACAAAGATGTGGATGGCCTCCACCCGGAAAATTTAGGGCGATTATTGCGGGGTGAACCGGGATTACAAAGTTGTACCCCTAGGGGGGTGATGGAGTTACTAACGGCCTACGATATTCCTTTGGCAGGGCGATCGGCGGTGGTGATTGGTCGCAGTATTTTGGTGGGCAAGCCCCTAGGGTTGATGCTCTTGGCAGCAAATGCCACAGTAACCATTGCCCATTCCCGTAGTCAAAATCTAGGGGCGATCGCCGCCCAAGCGGATGTGTTGATTGCCGCCGTTGGCCGACCCAAATTAATCACCGCTGATATGGTCAAACCCCAAGCCGTGGTCGTGGATGTTGGCATCAATCGCTACCCCCGCCCCGACGGTAAAACCAGCTTAGTGGGCGATGTGGATTTTGAGGCGGTGGCCCCGGTGGCCAGCCATATTACCCCCGTTCCTGGGGGAGTAGGGCCGATGACGGTGGCCATGTTGCTGCACAATACAGTATGGAGCTTCCGTTATCACGAAGGGTTATTGGAGACGGGAAAGTAATTAATGTGTTTCCAGTGCCTAAGTTTAGACACTTGACTGCCACGATGAGGAGAATCCTATGATTTCAGCCCAAAGCCCTCAAGTCCAAGCTAAGCCCGGCCCCGATTTTAATCTGCGGGGTTACTTGGAGGAGCGGCGAACTTTAGTAGAAGCAGCCCTTGAGCAGTCAATCCCTGTGACCTATCCGGAAAAAATCTATGATGCCATGCGCTATTCCCTCATGGCTGGGGGGAAACGACTACGGCCCATTCTTTGCCTAGCCACCTGTGAACTCCTCGGCGGCACGATCGCCATGGCCATGCCCACCGCCTGCGCCTTAGAAATGATTCACACTATGTCCCTCATCCATGATGACTTACCCGCCATGGACAATGATGACTATCGCCGGGGCAAGCTAACCAATCATAAAGTTTACGGCGAAGACATTGCCATCTTAGCGGGGGATGGTCTACTAGCCTATGCCTTTGAGTATGTGGTTGAAAAGACGGAAAACGTGGCCCCAGAGCAATTGTTAAAGGTTGTGGCTCGGTTAGGCCATGCGGTGGCGGCGACGGGGTTAGTGGGGGGACAGGTGGTGGATCTGGAGTGCGAGGGCCTGAGTAATATTGGTGTCGAAACCCTCCACTTTATCCATTCCCATAAAACGGGGGCCCTCTTAGAGGCCTCGGTGCTATCCGGTGGCTTGCTGACGGGGGCTGATAAGGAAACCCTGCAACGGCTATCTCGCTATGCCGCTAACATTGGCTTGGCCTTCCAAATTGTGGATGATATTTTAGATGTCACTTCGACCCGTGATGTCCTCGGCAAAACCGCTGGCAAGGATTTACAGGCCCAGAAGATTACCTATCCAAGTCTTTGGGGCATTGAAAAATCTCGCCAAGAAGCCCAAGGGTTGGTGGATGCGGCGAAGGACGAATTGGCCTGCTATGGCGAACGGGCTATTCCCCTCCAGGCGATCGCCGGTTATATTACGGCCCGTACCCACTAGGGGTTAGGATGGGCAGCAGGGTCTACGGCCACAATAATCATGAATGGTATGGCTGAACTTCTCTCGAATCAAGTCCTATGGGTTGCCCTGGCCGCCAGTGCGATCGCCCAAATTCTCAAGCTCGTGATTGATATCGCCAAACACCGCAAGTTAAATTTTCGGGTGTTGGTGGAAACCGGCGGGATGCCCAGTTCCCACTCCGCCCTTGTTGCGGCCCTAGCCACGGGAGTGGGTCAGACGAAGGGCTGGAATAGTATTGAATTTGCCATTGCCCTGGTTTTTGCCTTTATTGTTATGTACGATGCCGCTGGGGTGCGCCAGGCGGCGGGGAAACAGGCGCGCATCCTTAATCAAATTGTCGAAGAATTTTTCCAAGAAGGTCACGAATTGGCAGAGTCTCGTCTCAAGGAACTCCTTGGCCATACGCCCATTCAGGTCATTGCTGGCTCTGCCCTGGGGGTTGCCATTTCTTGGTTCACCTTTTCGCCGGTATAGAGTTGTTTGCGCCTATGCAGAGTCAACGCTTAATTCTTCAAACCTTTATCCTGCCAACGGTCTATCGATTGCTGCTGATGGGAGCGGTTGCCATGGGTGTGTCGCTGCCCCACCGGGCGATCGCCAGCCTTTCCCCAGCGATCGCCGAGCAGATTCTCGAAAAAGCCGCCAGCCAATTTGGGGCAGACCCCGACCAACTGGACATCCTGGAAGCCGTCCCCCAGATATGGTCCGATGGATGCCTGGGGCTGGGGGGACTCCGCCTAGACTGCGCCGAACGCCTGACCCCCGGTTGGCAAGTCGTTGTCACAAATCCGGCAGCCTTTTACGCGCCCCGCTGGGTTTATCGCACCAATCAGTCCGGCAGCTTAATTCTCTGGGATGCGGCAGGCAGTCAAATGATTGCCACCCTGATTCAACCACCGGCCCGCCTCAGGGATGAAGACTTGCCTCCCCCTCTGCCGGAAAGGGCAATTTTTCGGCTGGTTAGTTACAACCACGAAGGGCAAAATCCCCAGGGAACGATTCTCTATCACGACGGCCAAATTATTCAAACCACCTGGTCAAGTCGGGGGGAACCCATCGAGCGATCGCTACGGCAATTGAGTCCTAGCCAAGTGGAGCAGTTTCAGGAGTTTTTACGGGAGCGGCGTTTTGCCCGTTTCGATGGCTATGATTTTTGGCCCACCGACCTAGATGAAAACCCAGATCAACCAGACAACATTGCATCCTACCGGATGATTTTCCTCTCTAGTCCTGAGGTCACCGTGCGCTTTGCTGATCGGGATGAGCATCGCCTAGCGGCGGATATCTCTACAATCTTGATGACCTGGAATCGCTTGGTTGAGCGGGGACGCTTCCCTTGAATTGATTCCTTAAATGGGCTTAAACATTGATTACAAAATGTAATGTTTTATGTATACTCCATTACATTTGTGACTCAGATCACGGTATGATCAATCTAATCGGGTAGGAATAGCTACCCAACGATTTATGGTAGGTTTTTCATGGTCAGTTATTCCACTCGTCCATCTGACAATCAAAATAAAAACGAGTTTCTGAATCGCTATGCCCCCTGGGTATACAGTCAAAAACAAGCTAGTGAAATGATGGATGAATATACTGCTGGCCGTCGCGATTTTCGCCACATGAATTTGCAGGGGGTAACCCTCACCGACGTGGATTTAGCCGGGGTAGATTTAAGTGGTGCTGACCTGAGTAATGCCACCCTCACCGATGTCAATCTCACCGATGCCAAGTTAATTGAAACAACCTTGAGCAATGCGGAATTAACCAATGTGCAGTTTCGTCAAGCCAACTTGAGTCGGGCAAATCTGCGGGGGGCTACCCTCACCCATAGCTCCTTGGCAACGGCAAACCTGCGGGGGACGGTGTTACCCAATGGCCGGATGGGTCGGTAGTCAGGTCAGTAAATTATAACGCCCCAATCACAACGCCCCTAAGTAGGCTTCAATCACCGCTGGGTTCTGTTGTACGGTAGCGGGATCCCCTACGGTAATAAGTTCACCAAAATCCAACACCGCAATGCGATCGCACAGGCCCATGACCAAGGGAACATGGTGCTCAATTAAAACAATGGTGAGGTCAAATTCCCGTTGCAATCGCCGGATCAGGTTAGAAAGTTCTTTTTTCTCATTGGGATTCATACCCGCAGCAGGTTCATCTAACAGTAAAACCTGGGGTTCAAGGGCAAGGGCCCGGGCCAGTTCTAGGCGGCGTTGATCGCCATAGGCAAGGGTTCCCGCCAAGCTATTGGGGCGATCGCCCAGGCCAACCCAATCCAGGAGACTCTGAATTTTAACCTGGCTATGATATTCGGCCACCCGCACCGGCTTTAACTGCCATAAATTGGCCCAAAAGCCACCGGGAAGATGTAAATGCTGCCCTAAAAGGACATTCTGCCAAACCGTTAAGTCCTGGAAAAGGCGAATATTTTGAAACGTACGGGCCACCCCCACCGCCGCAATCTGGTGGGGAGCTAATCCCGTTAATAGGCGATCGCTGAGATAAATGTTTCCCTGACTAACGGGAATTAGGCCTGTGATCAGATTAAACGCCGTCGTCTTACCGGCTCCATTGGGGCCAATGAGGCCAAAAATTTCTCCCCGTTGCACCTGAAACGAGACTTGATTCACGGCCCGTAACCCCCCAAAATTGCGACAGAGATTTTCGACCCGGAGCAGGGGAGACGGATAGATGTTAGGGGGGTGGGAAGGCAACATTAATTCACGCTAGAGGACGATCGTTTTGAACGATAGCTCATAAGCTTACACTTGATAGATATTGCAGATGAAGATGTGATTAGGACACTTCCAAATGGGAGTCCCTTGGTTCACAGGCTTCTCAGAGGCAAAATGTCCTAACACTCTACTCACTTGCAATAGTTTATACATAAATTGGGCAGACTCGACTTAACTTATCTGAGCAGTAGCCAAGGGGGTACTCGCCATAAAGTGTACAATGTTATAAGACTAAGTTTAGGGTTGGCACTTAGAATTCACTCTTTTAAGATATAAAATTTGTGGCAAGATTAACACCTGTATGTCAGAGGAAAATTTGTGTTTCTTATTAGAAAGTCTAGTAAGCCTGCCCCATGAAACGGAGTGGGTTGAGTTTAAAGTAAATAATGCTGACCCAGAGGATATTGGACAATACTTATCAGCGCTTTCTAATTCTGCTGCCTTACAGGAAAAACAAACTGGTTACATAGTGTGGGGTGTTGAAGATACTACCCATAATATTTTGGGAACTAGTTTCAAGCCAAAATCCGCAAAAGTTGGGTCACAAGAGCTTGAAAATTGGCTTGCAACACAACTGGAGCCACGTATAAACTTTAAAATCTGTCAGTTTCAGTGTAATGGCAACAACATTGTCCTATTTGAAATTCCCCGTGCGACCTATATTCCTGTCAAGTTTAAGTCTATTGAATATGTAAGAGTAGGCAGTTACAAAAAGAAACTTGGAGAACATCCAGAAAAAGAACGGCAACTATGGTCGATCTTTTCCAAGTATCCTTTTGAAAAGGGAATTTCAGTGGAGAACATTAGAGAGCAAGATATACCAGACTATATAGATTATCCAAAGTATTTTGAACTTACAAGCTTAAAGCTTCCTACGGATTTATCCGGCATTCTTCAAAGACTAGAAGCAGAGAAGTTGATCGTGAGTAAGCCTGGTAGTTCTTATGACATTACTAATCTTGGTGCAATTCTATTTGCAAAAAATTTGTCGGTATTTGAACGTTTGTCTCGAAAAGCTGTTCGAGTGATAATGTACCAGGGAAAGAATCGTATTAAAACATTGCGAGAAATGCAAGGGCATATGGGCTATGCTGCTGGTTTTGAAGGTCTAGTTAGCTACATAAACAATTTGCTCCCTCAAAATGAAGTAATAAATGAAGCTCTCCGTGCCGAAACTCGGATGTATCCTGAAATTGCCATCCGAGAGCTAGTCGCAAATGCAATTATTCACCAGAATTTTGATATTGGTGGAACAGGTCCAATAGTTGAAATTTTCTCAGATCGAATTGAAATCACTAATCCAGGTACACCACTAATTGAGCCTATTCGTTTTATAGATCAACCGCCACTGTCTAGAAATGAGACACTAGCAGCTTTCATGCGTCGTATTAATGTTTGCGAAGAACGTGGTAGTGGCATTGATAAGGTAATTCATGCAGTTGAAATGTTTCAACTACCTGCTCCTTCCTTTAAGGTGACAGACAATCATATTCAAGCAATTTTATTTGCACACAAAAAACTATCAGACATGGATAAAGACGACAAAGTTAGAGCTTGTTACCAACATGCCTGTCTAAAATTTGTGTCAAACGAGCAAATGACTAATTCTTCCCTACGGCAAAGGTTCTCAATCGCATCAAATAATGCTTCAATAGCGTCTCGTATTATTTCAGACACAGTCGTGGCGGGTTTTATTAAGCCATACGACCCAAGCAGCGAGTCCAAAAAGCACGCAAAGTATGTACCGTTTTGGGTCTGAGTGAGCTTGACGGTTATTTGACGGTTATTTGATGGGAAGGGGAGTTTTATTAATGCTGCCACTAAAAGTACTGGTATATAAGGGTTTTAGCTCTGCGCTTTATTTGATGGTTATTTGACTCTATCTGCTTAACACTGGGTGGCAGCGGACGGTTGAAAACCGCTTGTGCTGCGTTAGAGGTTATCTGCTGCTGCACTTTAGCCGTTAGACCTGAGAATGCCACATTTTCTGTATGTTGGCTGACAAATCTTTGGGAAGAGGGAGGCACGTTGCAGCATTTGTGGCAATATTGGGAATCATAGCGATCGCAGAGTAATCGACTCAGGGGGGCGGTTATGTGTCTAAGTGTTAAACAACAAGGCAATTCACCCTACGACCCTAATTTCGTGAAAAAGATGGAAGCCGCCCGGCGAGGTATGAAAAAATATCGGAACGCCTTGGTTGAGTTGGCTAAATGATGAAGTCTTGTTGGTTAGACATTTATGATGGAGGAAGAGTAGTACCCTCAGGCTGTGCAAAGTCTAAGCCGTGATACAGGGTGAGGACGTGGTTACACATCGAATGGAGCAATCCCTTAAGCCTCAGGATACCGCTGAACCCCTAGATATTCTCATTCTCTCCAATGGGCCCGGGGAATTGGCAACTTGGGTCTATCCAGTACTACGGGCCTTTGCTCCTGTAACAATCCCCCTGCGAATTTCCCTAGTTCTAGCTCCCTGTCCCCATGCCAGTGGTCAAGAGGCGGCGATCGCCCAGGCCTATGGGGGCATCGATCGGGTGCAAGGGGCAGAGCATTTTTGGCCCTTTTTACTGTGGGGGCAAACCAAAGACCATTGGGATTGGTCAAAACGGGGGGTTGTTCTTTTTTTAGGGGGCGATCAGTTTTTTGCCGTGGTCCTAGCAAAGCGGTTGGGCTATGGCTGTGTGGTCTATGCCGAATGGGAAGCCCGTTGGTTAGCCTGGGTCGATCGGGTCGGTCTGCGGCGTGGGGATGGGCAGCCGATCGCCGATCGCTATCGCCATAAGGTGGAGATCATTGGCGATTTAATGAGTGAGTCCGGTACGCGGGATGGGGATCCCAGGGCAGCAGTTTATGCAAAATTGGGGATTGCTGCAGATCGCCCCCTTGTCGCCCTAATGCCGGGATCAAAGGCCAACAAATTAAAGATTGGGGTTCCCCTGTGTGTGGGGATTGGCGATCGCCTCCATCAAGGGCAGCCCGATGTTTGCTGTATTATTCCCGTCGCTCCCAGCTTAACGTTAGAGCATCTGGCCAGCTATGCCGACCCCGATCAAAACAGTGACTTTAAGTACAGTGGTGGGATCGACGCTACCCTCGTCCAACCGGAGACGGGTCTGCCCTATCTCCTCACCCCCCAGGGGGCGAAAATCTATCTTTGGCAGGACGTTCCCAACTATGATTTACTCTCCTGTGTGCAAATCTGTGTGACCACAGTGGGGGCAAATACCGCCGAATTGGCCTCCCTGGCCATTCCCATGATCGTTCTCTTGCCCGCCCAGCAACTTAGGATTAGCCGTGTCCATTCCTGGGAAGGGTTAGCAGGGATGTTAGTGGATTTACCGGCGATCGGCTATTGGTGGACTCGTTTAGTCTTTTGGTTGGTGGTGTTTCATGGTCTGGGCTGGCGGCGATCGTGGCAGTTTTTAACCAGTTCGGAAACCAACTGGGACTTAGTGAAAGAGGGCCTGGGGTTACGGGCCTGGCCCAATCTATGGGCCGGCAAGGAAATTGTCCCTGAATTGGTGGGGCCCTTAGAACCGGCAGATGTGGCGGATCAAATTAGGGATTACCTTGACCATCCCCATCGCCTTCAGGAGATGCGCCATGCCCTAGAGGAGGTGCGGGGGCAACCGGGAGCCGCCCAGGCCCTTGTTAATATGGTGATGACGGTAGGAGAGATGGCCGCAGAGGATACCTTACCTTGAACATCCTAGGGTTGAGACCTCCTTTGATGGCAACGCCAAACCCAGAACCCCATCTCCTCTGGGGGGGATTTTTAGTCTTACTTTGGCTAGGCCTGCTTCTCTTGGCCTCTGAACTGGTCTATCGATTTTGCCAGGATGGAGCAGAAATTGCCCGTAAAATTGTCCACATTGGGGCTGGCCATGTGATTTTGATTGCCTGGTGGCAGAATATCCCTACGGTATGGGGGGTCGCGGTTTCCTTGGGGGTCAGTCTTCTCACCCTCATTTCCTATCGCTATCCCCTCTTTCCCAGTATCAGTGGCGTTGGCCGCAAAAGTTGGGGTACTTTTTTCTATGCCCTGAGTATGGCGATTTTGATTGCGGTTTATTGGCCGCAGCAGCCCGCGTTTGCCATCCTCGGAATTTTAATTATGACCTGGGCCGATGGGTTCGCAGCCCTGGTGGGTAAACGGTTTGGTCGCCACCCCTACGTTCTCTGGGGGAGCAGAAAAAGCTGGGAAGGCTCTTTAACCATGGCGGGGGTCAGTTGTATAGTGACGCTGTTTGTTCTCTGGCTAACCTTTGGCTGGCATCAACAGCTTTGGATCATTGCCCCTGTGGTGGGTTTAGCCGCCATGGCCTTGGAGACCCTCTCTTGGCGAGGGTTGGATAATCTCACGGTTCCCCTGGGGAGTGCCACCCTTTGTTTTCTCTTAACCCAGGGGCTATTTTGATGGAACTGTTGAATAATCCCTTTTACGAAACAGCATTTTTACTGATTATTTCTGCCACATTGGGGGCGATCGCCCTGAAATTGCGGCAACCCTTAATTATTGCCTTTATTGCCGTGGGACTTTTGGCAGGGCCCTCGGTGTTGGGCTGGTTCAAACCCAGTCCGCAAATTGAACTGCTCTCGGAATTAGGTATTTCCCTGCTGTTATTTGTGGTGGGCTTAAAACTAGACCTGCATCTAATCCGCAGTATGGGGATCGTCTCCCTCACTACCGGCCTCGGCCAGGTCATTTTTACATCCGTGATCGGTTTTTTAATCAGTTTGGGGTTGGGCTATGGCTTCTTAAATGCCCTCTACATTGCCGTTGCCCTCACCTTTTCCAGCACCATTATCATTGTCAAGTTACTCTCGGATAAGCGAGAAATCGACTCCCTCCATGGCCGCATTGCCCTTGGTTTTTTGATTGTCCAGGATTTGGTGGTGGTGCTAGTGATGATTATGCTCTCTAGCCTGCGGGACACTGAGGGTATTTCCATTCCCATGATTGTTATATCCCTAGTCCTGAAGGGAGGGGTACTCTTGGGTGGGGTGGCCCTCTTGATGGCCTATGCCCTGCCGAAACTGCTACACCATCTGGCAAAATCCCAGGAGCTACTCTTACTCTTTGCCATTGCCTGGGCCGTCTCCCTGTCGGCGGCCAGTGAACTATTGGACTTTAGTGCGGAGGTGGGGGCTTTTTTAGCGGGGATTAGTTTAGCCTCGACCACCTACCGGGAAGCGATCGCTGCCCGTTTAGTGAGTATTCGTGATTTTCTACTCCTGTTCTTTTTTGTGAACCTTGGCTCCCATCTCAATTTGAGTGTTTTGGGGGATCAATTCCTACCGGCGATCGTTCTTTCCCTCTTTGTCCTGATTGGCAACCCCCTGATTGTCATGATCATTATGGGCTACCTCGGCTATCGCAAACGTACCGGACTTTTGGCGGGCTTAACGGTGGCTCAAATTAGTGAATTTTCCCTGATTTTAGTGGCTTTGGGCCTCAACTTAGGGCATATTGATGAATCCACCGTGGGGTTAATTACCCTAGTGGGGATTATTACCATTGGCCTGTCCACCTATTTGATTCTCTACTCCCATATCCTCTACGAGTTTCTTGCGCCCTACCTAGGCATCTTTGAACGGAAAATTCCCCACCGAGAAGAAGCGGGGGATACCCCTGAAAGTTCCTTGGATGTGGATGTCGTGGTCTATGGCCTGGGCCGGTATGGGGGCTGGTTGGTGAATCGTCTACGCCATAAGGGTTTAGAGGTCTATGGGGTAGACTTTGACCCGGAAAATGTACGCCGCTGGCGACGACAGGGCCTTTCTGCCCACTACGGCGATGCCGAAGATCCGGAATATCCTAGCCATCTTCCCCTCAATACGGCCAAATGGGTGGTGAGTAGCCTGCCCGGAACGAGGATCAATCTCACCCTCCTTCATTCCCTACGTCATCATGGATACCAGGGAAAAATTGCCGTCACTGTCCACCAAGATCACGAAGATGAAATTTTACGGAACAGGGATGTGGACTTGGTTTTGCGCCCCTTTGTGGATGCAGCGGAGCAGGCGGCCGATGAACTTCTAGAGGATCTCCGGGGACAGCAACTTATATAATGTTTGCCCGATCAAAATTCGGCAATGAGTTCACTGAGGGCCGCTGCATCTGCCCAATAGACTTGATTACAAAACTGACAGGTGGCCTCGGCTTTAGCATCTGTGGCTAAAATATCTTTTAATTCTTCACAGCCCAATATTTTTAGGGCCCCCAGCATCCGCTCCTGGGAACAGCCACAGTGAAAACGTAGCAGTTGGTTTTGGGGCAAAATTTCCATGCCCATATCTGCCAAGAGTTCCCCAAAAATATCCGGTAAGGTTCGTCCCTGCTGAATCAGGGGGGTAAAGCTTTGGAGTGCGGCAACACGCTCCTCTAGGGTACTAATTAGGGTTTCATCTTCTGCTGATTTGGGAAGAATCTGCACCATCAAACCACCGGCCGCTGTCACCCCCGCCTCACCAACAAATACGCCTAAGAGTAGGGCAGAGGCGGTTTGCTCAGAGGTGGCTAAATAATAGGTGACATCCTCGGCAATTTCACCGGAAACCAGTTCCACCGTACTGGAGTAGGGATAGCCATAGCCAATATCACGGATTACATAGAGAAATCCTTGATTCCCCACGGCTCCCCCCACATCCAGCTTGCCTTGGGGTGTTGGCGGTAGCTCAATCTGGGGATTCTGCACATAGCCGCGCACCGTGCCATTACATCCGGCATCCACCATAATGCTGCCCAGGGGGCCATCCCCCTCAATCCGCAAATTCACCCGTGCTTGGGGCTGCTTCATACTGGAGGCTAAGAGCAACCCCGCTGCCATGGAACGCCCTAGGGCCGCCGTACCCACGTAGGATAGTTGATGACGTTGGCGAGCTTCTTCGGTAAGTTGAGTGGTAATCACCCCTACGGCCCGAATGCCATCGGCGGCGGCCGTTGCGCGAATTAATTGATCAGCCATGAATTCCTAAGTCTAAAATTTTGACTTGGCCTCTTCAAAGGCACTGGCTAATTCATTCCAGGCCCCTTCCATTCCCTGCTTCACACTTTCCCAGGCCTCTTCACTGGAGCCTTTTAACTCCTCTAGTTTGGCCTGCATCTCATCCCGCTTGGTGGTGAGTTCGGCAATTTTTTTATCCAATTCGCCTTTGGCTTCAGCCCCAGCACCATCAGCTTTGACCTTCAGTTCATCTAATTTTGCGCCCCATTCCTGGAGCTTGGCTTCCATCTCGCCTTGGGAGGTTGTTCGATCAACCATGGGCATTACCTCGCTATCAATACATCTAAAGTTTAGGGGAGAACCCAGGGTTTTGTCCAAAATATATTACTGTATAGTGATATAGTAAAGTTAGGCGGCAGAAAAATAACGACCTAGCGAAGGACGTGATCTCTATGCTTTTTCGACAGCTTTTTGATCCAGATACCAGCACCTATACCTACCTCATTGCCGATGAAGAAACACAAACAGCGGTGTTAGTGGATACAGTGATTGAGCAGGTTGCCCGAGATTTGACCTTGCTGCAAGAGTTGGGTCTATCCCTACGCTATTGCCTGGAAACCCATGTCCATGCGGATCACATTACTGGTGCAGGACTGCTACGACAACATACGGGGTGTACAACGGTGGTTCCCCAGGGAGCCAATGTGGACTGTGCCAATGAATTTTTACGGGATGCTCAGCGTCTTCCTTTGGGCAAGATAGACATCTTGGCGATCGCCACCCCTGGGCACACCGACAGCCACATGGCCTACTTGGTGAATGACACCCATTTACTGACGGGAGATGCCCTGTTTATTCGCGGCTGTGGTCGCACTGATTTCCAAAGTGGCGATGCCGGAACCCTCTACGATGTGGTGACGCAGCGGTTATTTCAGTTGCCGGAGTCCACGCTAGTTTATCCCGGCCATGATTACCGTGGGCATACCGTCTCAACCATTGGTGAGGAAAAAACATGGAATCCTCGCTTTCGCGATCGCAGCCGGACGGAGTTTATCCAGTACATGGATCAGCTAAATTTACCCAACCCCAAGAAAATCATGGAAGCCGTGCCCGCCAATGAGCAGTGTGGGCAGATGGTAAGCTCTACTGCCTGAATCGAGAAACCCTGAACGCTTAAACCCTGAATCATAAAACTTTGAGGAAATCAACAATGAACCAACTGACATCGGAACAGACCCCACCGGATACCAGTTATCTGATTGATGCGCCAACATTGAAGACTTGGCTAGAGGATAGGGCCGTGGTACTTGTCGATGTGCGGGAGCCGGGGGAGTATGCCAATGAACATATTCCTGGGGCCCAATCCATTCCCCTTGCACGACTCGATCGCAGTGCCCTTAATCTGGAGTCAAATCAACGATTGGTGCTGTATTGCCAGTCGGGTAAACGATCGGCTCAAGGGGCGCAAAAACTAGCCGCGGCAGGCGTAACAGATATCCATGAATTGGGTCAGGGCATTCTCGCCTGGAAAAATGCCGGTTATGGCGTAATCAAGGAAGCGGGGGCCCCGATCAGTCTCTTTCGCCAGGTACAAATTGCGGCGGGTGTGCTGATTACCCTAGGCTTAGTGGTTGGTTTGGCCGTAACCCCTTGGGGATTTGCCCTCACCGGCTTTGTGGGCCTGGGTTTAACCTTTGCGGGGATAACAGGTACCTGTGGGATGGGAATGCTTTTAGCCAAACTCCCCTACAACCGTCGTGCAAATCAACGTTGGAGCTAATCCCTAGGACGTGCCGTGATCATTTATCTGTTTGGCCATCTTCTTGCGGTGGCCATTGGGGTGAGTTTGGGCCTGTTGGGGGGTGGCGGCTCGGTTTTAGCCCTACCGGTGCTGGTTTATGTGATGGGCATTGATCCCAAACCAGCGATCGCCATGACCCTCGTGATTGTCGGTAGTGTCAGTTTTCTGGGCGTGATTCCCCATGCCCGCCAAGGAAATGTCCGTTGGAAAACGGCAGCGGTCTTTGGGGCAGCAACGATGGCGGGGGCCTATGGGGGTGCTCGATTGGCTGGCTTACCCTGGATATCTGGCACTGTGCAAATGCTGATCTTTGGGGTTGCCATGCTCTTGGCCGCAGGATTAATGATTTATCGAACGGCCCGCCCCAAAAGTTTAACTGAACCGGCAAATACCCTAGAAGGAACCCTCTATACCCCACCGATTTGTAAGTATTGTTGGCTTTGGTTACTCACGGAAGGCATTGGGGTGGGGGTATTGACGGGCTTAGTCGGCGTTGGCGGCGGTTTTGCCATTGTGCCGGCCCTCGTATTGCTGGCGAAAATTCCAATGCGGCAGGCGATCGCCACATCTTTGATTATTATTTCTGCCAACTCTGTGGCCGGATTATTGGGCTATGCGACCACCATGGAATTGGATTGGCATTTAACCCTATCCTTTACCTTGGCGGCGGCAATAGGCACATTAGTTGGCATTCACCTAGGGCAGTTTATTCCCACCTACCAATTACAAAAGGGGTTTGGTTATTTCCTACTGGCGATCGCCACCTTTGTATTGATTCAAAATTTGTATTAATTAAAAAAAATTTCATTAAGTAACAATACGTCCAGTAGAGCTTTCCCTAGAGGGCAAGTTGCCTTTCTAGATTTTTTAATTTAATACGGGCAAGGGCTAGGTTTCCTTTCTCCCGATCCAGAACCAGGTAAAAGAACAGCCCCGAAATGGTTTGGGTTAGCTCCATCAGGTGGTACTGGCCTTCAAGGGTAACTAAAATATCTTCAATTTTTTCATCCAGGCCAAGGGAGCTGGCAACCTTCATTTTGGCGCGAATGACTTCTGTATTTCCGGCAACCGCCAACTCAATAGCTTCAGCGGGAAACTTGTCCGTATTGGTGCCTAAAGAGCCAAGACACATCCCTGTTTTCCAATCGCCTATGGCCACTGCCAGGGCACCATCTAACTTAATAGCATCTTCTAGTAAGGTTTGAATGTTACTCATTAATTATTTCGCCTTTTCAAAAATAAATAAAAAGCATCTTCCACCTCTATCCTATCAGGATATTATCAGGCGCACTTATGGGTTTGGTTTTGCCATTCTAGGGAACTACACTTGGTCGCTAGGCTAAGCTAAACCAAGTGCTTCCAACGCTTCAACGCGCCAAGTTGGTTGAGTCAACCCAGCCGCATCACCACAAACAGCGTTAACGGGATGAATCCTTTTGCTGGAAGGCCTCTAGCCAATGGCGTAGCTGCTCCCCGGCCAATTCCCGACCACCAAAACCAAAGGCAATGGCGATCGCCACGGCCAGGGCCCCCATCAAGAGGCCAAAGGCCAGGTTAATAATATTAGGGGCAATCCCAATCTGTTGCAACGACATGGCCGCCACTAAGATAATGATGGAAATGCGTGCCGCCTGGGCGAGAATTAAGGCCTTGCCGCCGCCGGAGTTGCGAATCACATTGAAGGCGAGATTGGCGAGGTAGAGGCCAATGGCAAAGACAACCAGCCCAGCAATGACTTGGCCCAAGATTCTTAACAGTTCCGTTGTAATCTGGGTCAGTTCTGCAAAGCCAAGAACATTGGTGGCAGCGACAACGGCAAAGAGCATGACGACGACCAGAACAACCACACCAATAAATTGGGAGGGGGTATAGGTACTCGTTGAATCTTGAGTTTCCAGGTTTTCTGGGGTATCTGGTGTCACCTCAGCACTGGAGGATGAACCTGCTACGGCAATGGGTAAACCAATCCAACGGAAAATATTATCAAATCCCAGGCCGGTTAAAAAGGTCGTAACGATGGTTTGGATAAATTGACCTACGAAGAAGGCAATGATCAAAATAACGATCGCCGTAAAAATCTGGGGAACGGCGGCCAAAATTTGATTCAGCATATTCACCGCAGGTACGGTAATCGCCTGAATTTCCAGGGCTTCTAGGGCGGCAATGGCCGTGGGAATGAGAATTAGAACATACACCACCATTCCCAAGAGGGCAGAGATGGAATATTGATTTTGGTTGTTTTGGATCGGTAAGCGACGGATGAGGCGATCTGCCCCAGCGGCGGCTAAAAGATTAGTCACTAATCCCTTGACAATGCGGGCAATCACCCAACCCACACCACCAATAAGGATGGCTTTCAGGACTTTGGGCAGGGCGGAGAGTAATTCATCTAAAAGATGCTGCACCGGCTGGAGGGGCCCCTCTAAATTTAAGACCCCTAAAATGGTGGGCAGGAAAAATAGAAAGACAAACCAATAGAGTAAATTGCCCAGAGTGCTACTGAGCTTAAAAGTGGGAGCGTCACCAGAATCGCTACCCTCTGAAGGTTCTGCCCCTAGTTCTGATGATTCGGCTCCCGTTGTGGTTGTTTCTACTAATTTTTGATCCAGGTTTAGGGATTCGCCAAGACGGGTAACAACGGTTTTGACAATGGTGGCCAGAATCCACGCCAGGATGCCTAGGGCCGCAGCAGAACCTAGCCGGGGTAAAAATACTGAAATCTCATCTAAAAATGTATTGAGGGGACGGGATACTTCGGTGAGATTTAGGGCATTGAGGGCGGCAATCACCGCTAACAGCATGATTACCCAAAAGATAATCTTACTGATTAGTGCTTCGATCGCTAGGCTATCGGGCCCCCCCTGTTGACCGGAGACTAACTCCGTTAAGCGATTATCGAGATGGGTGCGATGAAGTAAGCTGTTGACTCCCTTGGCGACGAGGATAGCCACAATCCAACCCAAGAGGAGCAGGGCGATCGCGCCAACCAATTGGACTAAAAGATCACCAAGTCCTCCAGGGATTAACCGATCAATAAAATCAGTTCCCTGGCTAAAATCTGAGGGAGTTCCCATCTGGGCAAAAATGGTCAAAGGTGAGTTGGCACTATCTGAACAACTGATTATATCCATCAGAATCCGTACCGAGTGACTACAGTCAAAGTCTAAACGGTAACTATTTGACTTTCTCCTGAGAGAGGAGATCGTAATATCAATTAACAATTAGCAACTAGTTATTGACTCAAGAATTATGAGTAGTAAAATCAACCTCTGATCACACCGCTGTCATGGTTTGGGATGGGGAAGCAACCACGGATTGGTAGTAGCCCTGTAACTGTTCAGTGGCGGCGGCCCAACTCCACCGTTCCGCTTCTAATCGAGCATTGTGCCGTAGTTTATCCCGTTCAGAAGGCGTGGCAAAGAGTTGTTGACAGGCGGCGATCGCCCCATTTTGATCTTCGGGATCAAATAAATAGCCATTCACGCCATCGGTGACAATATCAGGAATGCCCCCACTGCGGGCTGCCACCACGGGACAACCGGCCGCCATTGCCTCTAACAGCACCAATCCCAAGGTTTCGGTGCGGGATGTAAACACAAAGACATCGGAAGCCGCAAAGGCCGCCGCTAAGGTTTCCCCCGTTAAATAACCGACAAAATGGGTGGGTGTTCCGGCAAAATGCTTTTCTAGTTCTTCGCGGTAGGGCCCTCCGCCCACAAGGGCTAAACGGGCCTGGGGAATGTTTTCAAGAACGGGTTTAATTTGTTCAATCTCCTTTTCCGCCGATAATCGCCCCACGTAGAGGAGTAGGGGAGCCTCAGGATGGCCCCCACTCAAAAAGTTACGCATTTCATCACTGCGGCGATCGGGATGGAATAGCTCCACATCTACCCCCCGCTGCCAGAGCCGTAAATGGTGAATACCATGGGCATCTAGGGCTTCAATCATGGCCGTTGAGGTACAGAGGTTCAGTTGGGCCCGGTTATGCCCCATGCGGAGCAGTTGCCAAAGGAGTCCCTCTAGGAAATCTAGTCCATAGTATTTCAGGTATTTGGGTAAGTGGGTATGGTAGGAAGCAATCAGGGGTAACTGCAACTGCTGGGCATAGTACAGTCCGCCCAAACCTAAAATTGCTGGATTAACGACATGGATCAGATCCGGGGCAAAATCTTCTAGGGCGGCTCGAATGGCTGGCCGGGGCAAGGCAAGCTTGAGTTCAGGATAGAGGGGCAAGGGAAAGCCCGGCACACCTAAAATCTTGGCGCCGTTATAATGCTCAAGCCCACCAGCGGGTGAGACCACCAATACCTGATCCCCATTGGCCTGGAGATGGGTAATGGTTTGACATAGGCGTGTGACAATGCCATCTACTTTTGGCAGAAATGTTTCGGTGAACAGCGCAATCCGCATGATCAAACCTGAATAGAATAGGGGTTTTTCCCATTCTCGAACTAGGGTGGTTCTGACGCAAGCACAGGATAATTGGTTATAGTGCGTAGGTTAATAGGGAAGGCTGTTCGTAGGAGGCCGTCAAGATGACCAAGACTGAACTGTTGGGGGCGATCGCCGGCCTGAATCGCGGTATTTTGGCATCTCCTCGGGATCGAAAAATTGTGGCGGCCCTTGCTAAACAGGTCGAGGCGGCCAACCCAACGCCGGATCCCTTTGGTGCCGTGGATAAACTGGGGGGCGATTGGCGACTACTCTACACCAGTAGTCAGTCCCTACTGGCCCTGGATCGATCGCCGGTGGTCAAACTCGGGAATATTTACCAATGCATTCGTCCCCAGCAGCAGCTAATTTACAATATTGCCGAAGTCTACGGTGTTCCCCTCCTAGAAGGGGTGATCAGTGTATTAGCTCGCTTTGAACCGAGAACTGAACAACGGGCCCAAGTCTATTTTGAACGCTCCATTGTTGGATTTCGGAACTGGCTGAACTATTATTCTCCTTCTCAGTTTATTCCCCAGCTTCAAAGCAGTCGCCCCCTAGCCGCCCTAGACCTGCCCTTAAATAGTAATGATCAACAGGGTTGGCTAGATATTACCTACCTGGATCAGGATCTGCGGATTGCCCGGGGTAATGAAGGGAGTTTATTTATTTTGGCTCGAGTGTAATCTGCCTAACCTGACCCTTGCCATAGATCAGCGGCATGATCAACAGTCCCAACCCTAAACCAGCCACACCACCAAAGGGAAATACTAGCCAATTTGAGTAGGCCCAAACCCCCTGCATTTGCAGCCACCATTCCCCAGGATAAAAGAGCATTAAGCCCACGGCGATCGCCCAACCCCGCCAGCCGTACTGATGCAACCAATACCATTCCTCGCCCCTAGGGGATTGGGATATAAGCCAACGGGTTCCTAACACAGCCATGAGTGTGCCATAGCAGCGCATACAGACCGCCATTAACCAGGGGGGATTCAACATCAATGCCATTTCTGGCTGGGGGCAGACATGGTGGCCCATGGTGTAAATGATTTGGGCAATTTGGGGTAACAGGGGTAAATTTGAACCAGCTAAAAAGGGAGCCGCCAAGGGTCCCAAGATCAAGGCTCCTAAAATAAAATCCGCCCAAAACCGTCGCGATCGCCCCAGCATGATTAAATATCCTTAATTATTATCCCGGTCGATGATTATTATTGTACTGAATCCGTGCCCCGGCCCAGGCTAGTTTTTCCCGCAGGGTTTGATAAAAAGAATAGTGATCTTGGAGTAAGATAAATCGCGCTTGAAAATCCGCCATAGACACCTCCACCCGCTGTCCCGGCCAAATTGAGGTGGCTAAAACCCCATCCATCCATAATTTTGTATGCAGATTACGATCTTCCAGGGGCCAAATACTGACGACGGAGCGGGAAGGTAAAACAATGGGGCGACTGGATAAACTTAGGGGACAAATAGGCGTAACGGCGATCGCCTCCATGCCCGGATGCAAAATGGGGCCATTGGCGGCCACGGTGTAGCAGGTGGAGCCAGTGGGGGTTGCCACTAATAACCCATCTCCTTGGTATTGATCCACCACATCCCCGTCGATTTCCATTTCCAGTACGGATGTAATCATGCGATCGGCGGAAGCGGGTTTAATGCACATTTCATTCAGAGCAACATAGCGATCGCCAATGGGTTGGGAATCGGAGCGGATGCCTTCCCATATCTGGGCCTGGAGCATCATCCGTTGCTGCATGGCGTACTGATCATTGGCCAGGCGATCGCACACCTGGTTTAAGTCGGCAAAGCGATCGAAGGACTCCGTTAAGAAACCCAAGTGTCCCCCCACATTCACCGCCAAAATCGGCACGTGATCCGCCGCCAAATGCCGGGCCGCCGATAAGCAAGTGCCATCCCCCCCCAAGACAATGGCCAGATCAATAGGCTGGCTCACCGAAGCCATAAACACCGGATAGGGATTATCCTGGGGGCCGCTGGGGCCAATCATCACCCGGCATCCCCGCTCTTCCAGGTGCTGTGCCGCCTTTTCTGCCCACGACCTACTGAGTTTATCCCCTGCCTTATAGACAACAATGGCTTGTTTGAGTTGCACCCAAGTTATCCCCCCTCCAAGCCTTTAACATCTTTAACAATCCGCGAGAGTTCTGTTTTTTCGTCTACGGCAATGCGGGTGGGTGTTCCACTGATAATGCCTTCAAAATTACGGAAGGAGTCTTTGATGTCTGCCCCCTGATCCGTAATCACGTACTCACGAATGCCCTTATCATGCCAAGAGCCACGCATCTTAAAGACATTGATGGCCCGAGACATTTCACCGCGAATTTCCACGTATTGTAACAGGAGAATCGTATCAGTAATGGTGGAAATATGGGACTCCGTGATTGAGTTGGAACCCATAAATTGATCCGTGGTATTGGTGAAAAAGCCAGTAATTTCTTCCTGCTTGGCAAACCCCGTCACCCCAATCACAAACTGGCGGAAGGCATTATTACTCACCCCCCGATCCAAGGCGGATAGAGAATCGATCGCCACCCGTGAGGGCTTAAACGTGGCAATTTCCGACTTAATAATTTGCAGGTGATCTTCAAGTCCGGCAGATTCGGGATAGGCACAGACAATCCGCAATAGCCCCTGCTGCTCCAGTTCTTCAAAGTCAATACCCCAGGAGGAGGCATTTCGGGACAGTTGGGCCCGGGATTCTTCATAGGCCAGTAGTAAGGCTCGTTCACCATTCTGACAGGCGGTTTGCAGAAATTTACTTACCAGCAGGGTTTTACCCGTCCCCGTGGCTCCGGTTGCCAAAATAATGGAATCCTTGAAGAAGCCGCCCCCACACATGGTATCTAAGGTTTTCACCCCGGAAGAAACCCGCACATTTGAGGATCGCTGGGTCAGGCGCATGGCACCCAAGGGGAAGATATTAATCCCGTCATTGATGGTAAAGGGATACTCCCCTTTCATATGATTGGTTCCCCGCAGTTTAAGGATTTCTGCGGTGCGTCGTCGCCGCTCTCCTTCCAAGACATTGCGGAGAATCACCACGTTATCAGAGACAAATTCTTCCACCCCAAATCGGGCAACGGGGCCATACTCATGGATGCGCTCCGTGGTCATAATCGTCGTTACACCCAATTGCTTGAGGCGGGCCGCTAAACGAAAAATTTCCCGGCGCACCACGGAGGCAGCGTCGTACTGTTGAAATACCGCTGTCACGGAATCAATGGAGACGCGGGTGGCCTTGTATTTGCGAATGGCATACTGAATCCGTTCAATTAAAGCCGATAGATCAAAATCCCCGGCTACTTCTTGGCCCTCTGGATCTGGAGAGGCATCCAGGATAAAGAGTTTGCCCTGATCAATAAGAATTTGCAGATCCCAGCCAAAGCTAAGGGCGTTTTTAATAATGTCCCGGGGGGCTTCTTCAAAGGTAACGAAAATACCCGGCTCATTAAAAATGGTAATGCCATTATAAATAAACTGCATTGCCAGAAGGGTTTTACCGGTTCCTGATGTCCCACTCACTAAGGTGGTGCGGCCCTGGGGCAATCCTCCCCGGCTAATATCATCAAAGCCCTCAACCATGGTGCGAATTTTCTGCACTTCGGCCCGTTGCAAGTTGGAGCCTCCCTGGCTGTTCTCAATACCAATTGGTGTCATAGCAAGTATTATCCATCTTCTTAGGGAAAATTACGAGGGATGAGTATCTTCGTATTCAGAAATTTCTTCAAACAGTAAATCCAGGCCAATCAGCACTTTTTCGCGATCGGAGAGATCACCAATGATGCGCCGCACGGGTGGGGGCAAAATCTTGGAGAGGGTGGGGGTTGCCAAAATTTTATCTTCCTCGGCAAGTTGGGGATTTTTGAGGACATCAATGACTTTTAGGGCATAGACACCTTTGAATTCTTTCTCCAGGATATTATTTAGGGTTTTCAGGGCACGCACTGAGTTAGGCGTGTTCCCCGCCACATAGAGTTTGAGAACGTAGGTTTTGCGTAACGGGGGCATAGGGTCAGGCCTCGCGGGGAATCGAACGACGATACATTTCGCAGAGGTGGGCAATAATATCGATCAAGGTCAAGCGGTAGTCTAGCAGAATATCTTCATTTCGGCCTTCTAATTTGAGTTGTTTGGCAAAATTATCCATCAGTTCAACGTGGAGTTCGAGAACCTGGGAGACGGAAATATCTGCAAAAAAAGCTTTGCCGACAAATTCATCAATGCGTTGGTTGACATCTGTCTCCGCACTGAAATACTCGAGGATGATGGCGCGGTACATGGATTTTAATTCATCCAAGAGGGTTTGTTTATCCCCCGTAGACATTCGGCGAAAAAAGAAGTCCGTATCCCGTTTGTAGTAAACCCCAAGGTAGCCCAGTCGCTCCTTTAATTTTTCGGAGAGGCGATGTTGATGATCGGCAGTGTGGGTTTCTGCGGGAATGAGGGGTTTAATTCGGGGGGGCAGGGGGCAGGAGCGGCAGAGTTTAATAAAGGCAACGATCGCCGCCTCTAGGTGGGGCATGAGGGGCTGGATCTGGTTAACCTTCAGAACAGTCTCTGCGACGTGGTAGAAGGGGCCATGGGGTAGGGGATCGCCGTTGTCGGGGAAAAGAACGAGGGCTGGGATCAGGGTGGCACTGTAATGGAGATCCCTAATGACCTGCTCTGTGGTGGGGGTCCATTCCAGAATCAGGCAATCAATGGTATGACGTTTTTCCAGCAGATATGTGGTAAAATCCTGGCGATCGCTAAAACAAAGAAACTGATCCGTATCGGTGGGTTTCCCTTGTTTTAGTTCATTTTCAAGATTTTCAGAATAGATTAACCCACAAATAGACAAGGCCGTTAAATTCACTGGATACGGCTCACAGCATAAAAATTCTTATAAGAGATCCTATCATCTTTCGTGAAAGTTCAGGACGATAGCCTGATTCCTAACCTACACTAATGGTAGTGGAGAATTGATAGAGAAATGATAGCTGAGATCATTGGGGAATTGTTAGCTTGACTATGGATGGGATCCGATTGGGAGCCTTTTTGAGAGTGGCCCCCACCTGTACAGGGAGTACATCTCTACAATCTCTCCTATCTGCTTGGCAATTGACCGCTGCAACAGATGTGGTTGTGGTGATTGTAAATGGCGATCGCCACCCGGTGGGAGTGGTACAGGGGTGGCATTTAGCCGTGAGCCTTTCCACTGAGCCGGCCCTAGGGGATATGGGCGTTGAGGATATGATGGGCCCCTGGCGATCGCCCCTGATCTGTCTGAGTATGGATTGCACCATTGATCAATTCCAGGAATGGCTCCTGCGCTTAGGGCAGCCGATGCCCCCCCACATTGCCTTGGTCAATCCTCAGCAAGAATATGTTGGACTGCTGGACTATGGGGCCGTGATCCATCACCTGATGACGGCAGCTCCGATGAAAACACCCACCTTAGAGCTATCCCTATCAGAGCTACTTGAGCATTTACCCCTACCCCTTTGTCTACAAAATCAGCGGGGGGACATCCTGTGGCAAAATTCAGTCTGGCAAGATAATTTAGGCGATGTCGCCTGGCTGGACAGATCTACCCAACCTGGGGAATTGTACTACTCCTGCCAAGATATTTTTGGCCATTTCCATACTAGGGCAGACACCCGAGAAACTAGTCGGCAAACCTCAGTCTGGCGGGTGTGTGGTTTGCCCGTGAGTGCAATGATTCTAGACCCCCTAGCTCCTTTACTGGATTCCCTAGAATTAGAAACCACTGCATCAGAGCTATCGGAGCTAACACATCTGGGGCGATCGCCCATTTCCACCCGTACTGACACCCCAATCTACTGGTTTCTCTATGGCCAAGCAGTTCCCTGGGGTGAAAAAGACATTGATGAGCCATGCCCAGAAGAGGGCCTCCCCAGCCAAATTAAGGAGCTCCAGCAACGCCGTCTCCAGCAGAAGAATTTTCTCCTTGGCCTCGGCCATGAGTTAAAAAATCCCCTCACCTCGCTTTTGGGCCTCACCCAGATGCTATGGCGGGAAAAACCCAGCAATCAAGAAACCTATCTGCAACTGATTGAGCAGAGTAGTTGGCAGTTGAATCGCCTCATCCATGACTGGCTAGATCTAACTCGGGCCGAAGCGGGGGAATTGGAGTTAGTGTGGGAGTCCATTGCCGTGGGGGAACTGTGGCATCGGGCCTTTGACTTGGCGGAGCAACTGTACCAGCGGGAATCCTCTGCCCAATCTTGGTTCCATCGCTGGCAAATCGAACCCCATCCCTCCATTACGGACGTATTTGCGGATAGCCTCCGCCTCCGGCAAGTCCTGGCCCATGTGATTGGTTGGATGTTTCGCTCTGGGGCCTCTCTACAAGCTGCTGGGGGCCGGATTGAATCGTGGCAGGACTGGATTGCCATTCATCTTTGGGAACAGGGCCAGGGCATCCCCCATCAACAGCAACCCTTTTTGTTTCAACAATGTCAACTTGATCGTTCAGAGGTGAGTGTGGGCCTGGTCTTAGCTCGACAATTAGCCCGACTCCATGGGGGCGAACTCTCCTTTATCTCCCGCCCAGGCCAGGGGAGTGAATGGACGGTGTTATTGCCCGCAGTGAGTGACTTAAGCGGTCTGGGTACCTGTTCCTTAGTCCTAATTCTGGGAACCCAGGCGGATTGGCTCTCGTCCATGAGTCATCAACTGAAGGATCAGGGCTACGGCAGCCTGATTGCCCGGCATCCCCTAGAAGCCCTAGAAAAGCTGCGGCAGATGAATCCCCTAGCAATTTTGGTACAGCCATCGGTATTTTTACCCTTGTCCGAGTTGGCGGATCTACTGAGCCATGACCTAACCACCCATCCCAAACCTTTCTTAATCTTTTCGCCGGAACCCCTCTCTTTGCCACTGCCCGGGCTAAGTCGTTGGTTTGAACCGGAGACCTCGGCGGCGGAGATCGCCCAATATCTAAGGCAATTGCAACCGGATGGGAATATTGGCACCCCTGCTAAAGCGATTCCTAGGGATGAGAGCGACAATAACCCGATTCCGCGTACCCTAACCGTACTGCGCCTAGGTTTGATGCAGGATTTACCCTTACAGTTTTGTCGGGTTCTTGAGGCAGAAGACATTGAGCAGGCCCAACTCCTGGCCCAAATTTGGCGGCCGGACGTCATTCTTTGGGATATGCCGACGGCGATCGCCGAAGTGGAACGATTAGCCCAATATGAAAGCTTACTGGCCTTACCCCTAGTGACCTTGGATACGTCCGTGAGTCGGGCCGCCTCCCATGTTTCTGGACTTAAGGTATTTCCCTGTTTAGAACTGTCCCTCTTGCCCCAAGTGTTAACCCTAGCGGGACGATTGACTTAAATATCTAATACCCGAATATCTAATACCTGCACCTCCCTATTGCTGACACTGGGCACAGATTTGCTCAAAGACGTGGGCCGGATCAGGGGCTTGGGTAATGGGGCGGCCAATGACTAAGAAATTAGCTCCCGCGTCTAGGGCGGCCTTAGGGGTCAGCGATCGCCGTTGATCCCCTTGTTCACTGCCAAGGGGCCGGATTCCGGGGCAAATTCTGACAAAATCATCGCCACAGACCTGCTGAATTTGGGCCGCTTCCTGGGGAGAACAGACGACCCCCGCCAAACCACACCCTTGGGCTAACAGAGCCAAATGTAAAATATACTCCGGTAACTCTAGGGGAACTTTCAGATCAAAGGCTAAGTCCCGGGCTGAAAAACTGGTGAGGAGGGTGACACCAATGAGTTGGGGAATGGGTTTCACTCTAGGGGTAGACAGGCTATTTAAGGCGTCCTGGGCCGCCAGTAATCCGGCCCGACCCACACTGGTATGAATGGTGATCATCTCCACGCCATAGGTGGCAATGACCCGACAGGCGGCGGCAACGGTATTGGGAATATCATTGAGTTTTAGATCTAAGAAAATGCGTTTATTCTGGTGATTTAGATATTCTAATATCTCCGTTCCGGCTCCATAAAATAACTCCAGACCAACTTTCCAAAAGGTGACTTGGGGGAGACGCTCCACTAGGGCGATCGCCTCGGCAAGTTGGGGAACGTCTAGGGCAACAATAATCTGGTTAGCAGGATTGATGGAAACCATTAAATTAATTAAATTAACGTGATCAAGGGAAACCTTAGCGATTAATGGGGCGGCTAACTCGATGGAGAAGCCACAGGGCGACAATAATGCCCGTGAGTTGGGCGGCGATCGTATTCACCTTGGACTGCACCACAAAAATTTCCAGCGGTTCAATCAACACATTCGTGGCATACACCGCTGCCCCCTGGGGAATCGACAGCACTTTTAGCAAGAGCATACCCACATTCCACTCCGCCGCCGTTACCGTGAAAATCATCCCGGCCACATTTACAATTAATCCAGCCTTGAGGCTTTTAATCACCTCTTCTTTGCTGGGGCGTTTTTTACTATCCTGGGCAATGCGTCGCCCCAATTGGGGATAGCGATAGCAACAATAGATACTTACGGCGAGAAAGATTAAACCGATACAGGCTAATACCAAACCAAAGCTGGAGCGATTTTCTGTTTGATTTAGATTAAAGCTGCGACTAAAAATAACAATAATAATAATTAGAAGTGAGACAAAACCCAAAACAACTTGCGTCCAGAAACCAATCCAACCAAAGCGACGCAAATCTTGACCCAACCGCTGAAGCTGGGGGGGCGGGGTTGTTTTAGCGGGTAAATTCTCCATAGAATCCTATAATCCCATAACTCCTAATCTCATCTTCCTGCCTAATCTCATCCTTCTGAAAGTACAGTCAGCTTTACTGGTGTCCCGATCTGCCCCGGTATTCATTCTAATATTTTTCCATTTTTTAAGGGGAATCTGGCATACCTGCTCGGGGGCGATCGCAACAGGCCGGAGTCCTTGAGTACAATGGTAGGGTTAAACCAGCGATGGGGCTGTGGGAACGTGAACTATGCTGAATCCCAACCTAGATGACATTCAACTGACAAAAGACGATTATGAGCGTTATTCGCGACACTTGATTTTACCGGAGGTCGGTGTTGAGGGGCAAAAACGACTCAAGGCTGCAAGTGTTCTCTGTATTGGCACGGGCGGTTTAGGATCTCCCCTCTTGCTGTACTTGGCGGCGGCAGGGATTGGCCGTTTGGGCATTGTAGACTTCGATGTAGTGGACAGCTCTAACCTACAACGCCAAGTCATTCACAGTAGCTCTTGGGTCAACAAGCCTAAAATTGAATCCGCCAAGACCCGGATTTTAGAGCTTAACCCCTACTGTCAGGTGGATCTCTACGAAACCCGCTTGAGTTCCGCCAATGCCCTAGACATTATGGAAAGCTACGACATTGTGGTGGATGGCACCGATAACTTTCCCACCCGTTACCTCGTCAACGATGCCTGTGTTTTGCTAAATAAACCCAACGTCTATGGCTCTATTTTCCGGTTTGAGGGGCAGGCCACAGTCTTTAACTACCAGGACGGCCCAAACTACCGCGATCTCTATCCAGAGCCGCCGCCCCCCGGCCTCGTTCCCTCCTGTGCCGAAGGGGGAGTGCTGGGTATCCTGCCAGGGATTATCGGCGTGATTCAAGCCACAGAAACCCTGAAAATTATCCTCGGCCAGGGAACAACCCTGAGTGGCCGTTTGTTGCTCTTTAATGCCCTGGATATGAGTTTCCGGGAACTCAAGCTGCGCCCCAATCCTGAGCGACCCATTATCGAGAAATTAGTAGACTACGAAGAATTTTGCGGTATTCATCAAGCCAAGGCAGAGGAGGCCAAGCAAATGGCGGAGATTCCAGAAATGACGGTGCGGGAACTGAAAACCCTACTGGATAGCCCCGCCAAGGACTACGTTCTCCTGGATGTCCGCAACCCCAATGAATACGAGATTGCCCAGATCCCCGGTTCCGTCCTAGTTCCCCTGCCGGATATTGAAAATGGTGATGGCATTGAAAAAGTGCGTAGCCTCACCAACGGTCATCGCTTGATTGTCCATTGCAAGCTAGGGGGGCGATCGGCCAAGGCCCTAGGTCTGCTCAAGCAGGCGGGGATTGAAGGTACCAATGTCAAGGGCGGCATCCAGGCCTGGAGTCAAGAAGTGGATTCTTCTGTGCCCACGTATTAAGAAACACATTAAGGAGATGTTGCGATACGTGAACTTTCTTGAAGAAGTGATGGCTAAAACGGCCGCGATCGCCCTTGCTTCCTTAGAATAACCACTTAGGCCTTTACCTTTAACAGAGGCCCTGCAGTGCTAGGGAAAACGAAACATGGCAGAAGAACTGATTAAGCCTTTTAATGGTGATCCCTTCGAGGGACATTTGTCCACACCGATTTCTGATTCATCCCTTGTGAATGAATTCATTGGCAACCTTCCCGCTTACCGCAAAGGACTTTCCCCGATTTTACGGGGGTTGGAAATTGGTATGGCCCACGGTTATTTCTTGATTGGCCCCTGGGTAAAACTTGGCCCCCTGCGGGACTCTGATGTTGCCAATTTGGGCGGATTAATCTCGGGAATTACACTAATTTTGTTGGCTACCGCCTGTTTGGCTGCCTACGGCTTAGTATCGTTCCAATCCCCCAGTGACAACACGGATGCCCTTAAATCCGGCGAGGGCTGGAGTCAATTTACCGCTGGCTTTTTTGTCGGTGCAATGGGTAGTGCCTTTGTTGCCTTTTTCTTGCTGGAGAACTTTGCTGTTGTAGACGGCATTATGACTGGGTTCTTTAACTAGGGCAAGGTGATACCTGTTTAATTTATTCCAAGAAGGAGAATACTGGCAATGTTAGCAATGTTAGGATCCTATTCCGCTTCATTTCTGCCCTGGATTTTTATTCCCGTGGTATGTTGGTTAATGCCTGTGGTTGTGATGGGCTTACTGTTTCTCTACATCGAAGGAGATGCAGAGGCCTAGTTGGGTCTGAGTCCCTTGGCTAGATCTTGCGGACAAAGCTTCACATGTAATCATTGGGTTAACATCCCTTAGCTTTAAGAAATACTTCCCTCATTCTCAGTTTAATGGGGGATTTTTTATGGGGCACACTAAGCTCAGAGATGTCCCTAGCCAGGTACGATCGGCTCCTATCCTAGGGGCAATGAATCTATGACATCAAATCTATGACATCAAACGAGGCAAACCCAACAACCGGCCAAGTCATTGTGATCACGGGCCCCAGTGGGGTTGGCAAGGGCACTCTCCTGCGGCAACTCTGTAGCCAGGATGAAAATCTATGTCTTTCTGTCTCGGCCACAACCCGCGCTCCCCGGCCCGGAGAAATTGACGGGCAGCATTATTACTTTGTCACCCTTGAAAAGTTTCGCACCATGATTGCCCAAGGGGAACTTTTAGAATGGGCAGAGTTTGCCCAACATTATTACGGTACGCCCCGCGCCCCCCTAGAGATGCTGATCCACCAAGGCAAAGATGTCATCCTTGAAATTGAATTAGAGGGGGCTCGCCAAGTCCGAACAACGTACCCTGATGCGCGGCAAATCTTTATACTCCCCCCCTCCATGGCGGAACTGGAGCGGCGGATCCGAGATCGGGGGCAAGATAGTGAGGCGGCGATCGCCCGTCGCCTGGCCCGGGCCCAAACAGAAATTGCAGCGGCGGCGGAATTTGATTATCAACTGGTGAATGATGATCTTCACCAAAGTTTACAGGAGTTAGAGTCGATTATTGCTCAATGCAGACATCCTTAAATCAAAATCATAAAAATGATAGTGGCCTGTTTCCTGAGAACGTTTTAGATAAGGGGCATATGGGGGGCATACCTCCACCCCCTCCTAACTAAGTAACGATAGTTATTGCAGATGAAGATGTGATTAGGACACTTCCAAATGGGAGTCCCTTGGTTCACAGGCTTCTCAGAGGCAAAATGTCCTAACACTCTACTCACTTGCAATATATCCCTCTTTTATCACTTCAGGATATCCAAACGTATTTGCGCTGTTTTAGCCCACGAAAAATCAAGCTTTGACCCCAGTTTAAAAGAAGAGGGATATCATTCCTGTTGAGCAGATGAAAACAACTTGTGCAACCAACACGAAATCTTCTGGCAGTCCGCTTCAACAGGGTTGTTAGCTTACGGCAACAATCCGGCTATTTGAACTAGAGATAATTGGCAATTGCCATCCTTTTAGAAGCTTGAATAGCCCAGCGAATAAAATAACAAAAATTTAATTCATTTGAAATGATAACATCCAACATTCCGAGAGTTATAGGTACAATGTATACCCCTTCACTTCTATGAAAGATACTCCCTTTTTGCGTATTGAAATCACCGATTTCCTCAATAGCGGTCTCCTTAAAGGATGGACCAATAAAAAAACTTAACGCCCTCCCCTTGCAGGCTCTCCAGCATGTTTTCTCAATTTCTGGCCTTGCTACTTTGCTAGTCTGGTAATTCTTACATTCCCCTATCAAACATGAAGGGCAATCTCCAATAAGACCCCAAACTTCATAAATGGTCTCATCAACAGTGATTAGATTAATATCTATCTGTCCTAAAGCTGTATCTCTATTTGTGACAGATAAAGAACTAATAAGTGACATTCTATTGAATAGACTCTTTAGTAAATCCTCCAAAAGATCGCCTTGCTCTTTAGTGTTTTTGAAGCTTCCAGCTTTTATTCTTGTTAATATCTCCTTCTCACTCTTATAGCCATCATCACAAATAAAAGTATTGTTGCAAGTTAAAACGTCCCTTTTACGGTTATCATTTTGAATAGACTTATTAATAAAATCTTGAATATCTAATAAAAATTTGTTACAATTCATAACTATCTCGTACTCTTGATTTCGAGAGGCTGAATATAAATTGCAACTTCGAGTTGACTATTAGGATATGTGAATTCACATGATTCACAGTAAGTCGTTGTATTACCTGGATCAACCCGATGAAATTCAGAGCAGAAATACCTTTTAATAACTTCAATCTCCCCAGATGCTTGTAAATCTAAAAATGTTTTGTAAAGCTCGCCTTCTATTACATGGCAATAATCGGCTATATCAGAAATACCTATCAAACCACCTTGATAGCGTTCTTCAATGTACTCACGAACACAATTAGCCGCTCTGGGTTCCATCTTGGATATTGTCAGAAAGTTTAATTAAATACACAATGTATGTTACCACCTCTTCAGGTACATATTCCCTGAAAAATAATCCTCCAGTTTTTGTAATTGAAAATGAATATTTTTTCTGTTCATAGCTAAATGATATGTTACCTTTAACTGGATTTTTAACCAACTCTTTCAGAATCGCCTTAGCTTCAGGATTAGTCTCTTCATCTAAATCCCTCAAATCTTCAAGAGTAGCTTCAAACATTGATGCCTTAATTCCAGGAAAAGGAGAGGCAATACGTTTATAGGCACCATCAAGTGCCCTCTTTAACGAATCGATTTTAACTATTTGTCTAATGGGTTTGACTAAGCTTTTTTTAGCATCCTCAGCCTCACCAATAAAATAGCTCCTTGCCGCTGAGAAGGGATTGTCATTATCCAAAATTGCAGTTGATACAAAATCTCGCACAACCTGATAAGGACCTCGAATTTCTAATATGTCTAGGTCTTTTCTAATTATGATTTCAAATTCTGTGGTTGGATGAAAAGATACAACCTCTAGTCCATTTAGTTCTTCTTTCTTTTCTTGTCTAGAGCCAACTAAAAATATTGCTTGGCTAGGGAAAGAGACTTGTTTAATTTTAGTCTGAGATTCTTTTCCTTTACTTCTTGGTTGATTAACCTCTAAATACTTTTGATTAAGTTCAACAATGGCATGCAGATAAAAGGTATAGTTTTGCCCCATGAAACGATTGTTTTCCCATGATCTGACCCAATCAACTATGCTGCTAGGATCTGCTAAAGATATTAAATAGTCTGCCTCGCGGGCTGTTAAAACAGCATCTCTAAGAAAGTTCTTAAATTTTCCTACAAATTCAAAGTTTTTATTCTTTATCTGATACTCAAAAATGACTCTACTTACAATCTCATCCCGACTTTTGATCTTACTGAAGTCTAAATCTTGCTCCCAAAACTTTACCAATATTTCTTTTGGTAATCGGCTTAATCTTCTAGCCAGCAAATGCTCCTTAAACTCAAGCTTAGATTGATTTTTGAGAGAGGATTTTGAACTTGACGTGCTCATTTAATGCTCTAAACTAAAAGGGTAGATTTTTTAGTGGATTCAGTATTACCAATCTAGCTTGGTAGCTTAGGCATCAGTGTAACTCACCATTGACTTAATGAGCCATATGTATATGGTTCAGAACAAAGCTATTTCTGCAATGCCCCATCATAAGAGCAGCCAGCTAACTATGTTGTCACCTGAAGGTTGAGGAATAAACCGGCAGCGTGAAATGAAAACAACTCCCCTTGCCCAGGGTGGAATCGACCCAAATTTGACCATAATGGGCTTGGATAATTTGCCGACAAAGGGACAAACCAATGCCGTAGCCTTCAATGGCGCGATCGCGATCGAGGCGAACCGTATCCCGGAAAATTTGTTCCTGTTGCTCAGCAGGAATCCCTGGCCCCGTATCACACACGGTAATTTGCAGTTTTTGGGTCATGCGGTGCAGCAAACTCAGATGAATCGAGCCTTTCTCTGGGGTATATTTTGAGGCATTGTCCAAAAGATTGATCAGAACTTGGCGGATGCGATCGCCATCCCCATAGACAAAGGGAGCATCTAGGGGAATATCACTGGTCAATTGCTGTTGTTTTTGGGCAAACCCATCCCGAAGTTGCTCCAGGGTCTCTTGACACAGTTGCTTCATATCTAACTGGCGAGGGCAAATATTTAGGCTAGCACTGGGGCCCCGCGCCGCTAGGAGTAAGTCCGTAATCATGTCTCCCATGGTTTGACTTTGATTGCGGGCATGGGTTAACAATCGCAAAATCATCCCCGGGTCTAGGCGAACACCGGACTCCGCCGACCAATTTGTTTCCAGGGTTTCTAGGGCAATTCCTAGGGCCGTCAGAGGATTACGCAATTCATGGGCAAGCAGGGCAATGATGCGATCTTTGAATAGGAGTTGGGCCTCCAGAACCTCCACTTGGCGGCGTAGCTTGAAAGACTCATCCTGGACACGGACAAGTTCCATGGTGCAGTCCGACTGCGACGCGGCGGTTTTTTGCACATCCGCCTGGAGAATTTCCGCCACTTCCCGTTGCCAGCGGGGCCACCAATAATCTACCTTGTGGATGAGTTTACGGCCGGTCAAGGTCTGTCGGGGTTCGGGGCGAATTTTAATCAAGGCTGGGGTGGCAACCAGCTTATATTCTTCCAAGAGGTAGGGCTGCTCGCCAATGGGAACAATTTTTAGATCAAAATCAAAGTTAGAGTCCAAGGTATACAGATGGGACTGAATTTCGGCGGCTTCTTCTTCATCCCCAGGACGATTGGCCACAAATAAAAGAAAGCCTAGGGGAGGTTGGGGGGTGATCTCCATATCACCAGTGGAACGGGGAAACCCCTATGTAAATGACATGACGATACAATCCCATGAAATATTTTCCTTGCTCCTCAGAAACCCATCAGGCCTCTAATAACGTTAGCCATAAAAATCGTTGATTCTAGGGATGCTCACAGAGCCGCTGATCCCCACTTGAGGAGACGGGCCCATCTCTCTACAGTTATACTGGACGGTGAATGATTAAGTAAATATTAATTTATTCTCGGCGATCGCTCTGATATTGGGAAACAATCGCCTTCAATTTTTGGTTCTGCGGTTTAAGGGTTGCTCGGTTTTCCATTTCATCCTGTTCATCCTGATGGCTATTTATTTTTATCAACTAGATAAACCCTACGGCAGTTTCTCGAATTTTTCCGCCCACGGTTTTTGGTTGCAACGGCACTATTGGCCAACGGCAGAACATTACTACCAAGCGCAGAAGTTTGTTGGTACCTCCCTGGCATCCCTAAGCCAGGTCATTCGCCAGGCCGCCACCCCCACCGATGCGGCCCGCATGGGTCGAGACCCGCGCAATCTATTGCGGCCCGATTGGGAACATATCAAACAAGAGGTGATGTGGACGGCACTACAGGCAAAGTTTTCCGCCCATCCTGATTTGCAAATTCTGTTGCTTTCCACAGGGGATGAATGGATTGTGGAAGATTCGCCAGTGGATGCCTATTGGGGCCGGGGGCCGGATGGCCAGGGAAAAAATTATTTAGGTCGGCTGCTGATGCAGTTACGGCAACATCTGCGTCAAGAGCAGGTTTGTTCCCGTTTGCCCCATGGTTGATCTCCTCGATGCCAAACATTGGCCCTTTGCCCTGGATCTATTACCGGAGGGAGCCTATTTAGTGGGGGGAATAGTGCGGGATGCCCTGCTTCAACGGCCGGCGACGACCTATCTGGATTTAGATTTTGTGGTTCCCAAGGCTGCCCTGGAAACGGCCGCGGCCATGGCTCGAACCTATGGGGCTGGATTGGTTGTCCTGGATCGCGATCGCCACATTGCTCGGGTTGTCTTTGCCGAGGCGACGGTGGATTTTGCCCAAATGGTGGGAGATGATCTGAACACGGATTTACATCAGCGGGATTTTTGTATGAATGCGATCGCCTACGATCCGCGTCAGCAGACCTTCATTGATCCCCTCGGCGGGCAACGGGATATTCATCAGAAAATCATTCGGATGGTTGCTCCCGCCAACCTCAGGGCAGATCCGGTACGGTTATTGCGGGCCTATCGTCAGGGCAGTCAATTGGGGTTTACCCTTGAACCAGAGACCCGAACCACCCTGCAAACCCTGGGACAGTATTTAGGCGAGGTTGCCCCGGAACGGATTCGCGCCGAGTTGAGCTATATCCTCAGCCAGGCCCATAGTGGAGCCTATGTCACCCTCGCCCATGAAGATGGCCTGCTGCCAGTGTGGTTGCCATCGGTAATAGATCAATCGATTCAAACCTATCAGGCCCTAGAACGGGCGATCGCCCAGAAAATCTTCCCAGCCTTAATATCTCCCTTAAATCAGCCCATCCTTACCGATCCCGCCCCCGGCGAACCCCAGCGGCGCACCCTCGCCCTATTGAGTAAACTCGCTTGCCTCGTCAACCCTGATCCAACCATTGCTGGCCAAGAACTAAGCCATTTAACCTACAGTCGCCAAGAAATTAAAGTAGTCCAACGCCTCTGGCAACTGCGCCACACTTGGATGCCACGGTTAGAAGCGGGTTCCCTAGATCGGAGTGAGCAATTTTATCTGTTTAAGCAATCCAACCACCTCTTCCCTGGACTTGTGTTCCTGTTGGTGGCCCAAGGGATGCCTCCATCCTTCCTAGGGGATTTGGTGGAGCCTTGGCTCATTCCCGATCATCCCATTGCCCACCCGCCCGTCCTATTGCAGGGCGCGGATTTACTCCGTCATTTTTCCCTGAAACCTGGGCCAGCCCTGGGCCGCCTTTTAGCCCAAGTGGAGCAGGCTCAAGCAACGGGAGAACTCTCCACCCCCCAAGAAGCCCTGGAATTTGTCCAGACCCAATTGAGCCAAGGCTAGAATAAAATTAAGTTTGCCCCAATGGAGTACCGAAAATGTCCCCAACCCAAACCGTTCCTGTCACCGTACTCACGGGCTATCTTGGGGCCGGTAAAACCACCCTCCTGAATCGCATTTTGACCCACGAGCATGGCAAGAAAGTCGCGGTCATTGTCAATGAGTTTGGCGAAGTGGGGATTGATAATCAATTGGTGATCAACACCGATGAAGAAATTTTCGAAATGAACAATGGTTGTATTTGCTGTACGGTACGGGGGGATCTAATTCGGATTATTAGTAACCTGATGCGGCGGCGACACAAGTTTGATCATTTGGTAATTGAAACCACCGGCCTGGCGGATCCGGCTCCGGTCATCCAAACCTTTTTTATGGATGAGGACGTGCGTGAGGAAACCAGCCTAGATGCGGTGGTGACGGTTGTGGATGCCAAACATATTAGCCAGCACTGGGATGCGGATGAAGCCCAAGAACAGATTGCCTTTGCGGATGTGATTCTGCTCAATAAAACTGATCTGGTGACGGCGGCGGAGTTGGATGACCTCGAAGACAAAATCCGCACCATGAATACCCTAGCCAAGGTCTACCGAACCGAAAACGCGGCGATCGCCATGGATGCAATTTTAGGGGTGGGCGGATTTGATTTAGAGCGGGCCCTAGCCGTTGATCCCGACTTTCTCGGCGAAGATGCCCACGAGCATGATAGTACGGTAGGCTCCATTGCCATTGTGGAACCGGGAAATGTGGATGGGGAGAAACTCAACGCCTGGCTGAGTGAACTCCTACGGAATCAAGGGCCGGATATTTTCCGCATGAAAGGAATTTTGAATATTGCCGGAGCCGTCACCCCCTTTGTTTTTCAGGGGGTTCATATGCTCTTTGATGGTCGTCCCTTGGATCCCACGGCAATGAGCTATGCAGGAAAACCACGACTGAATGAGCTAGTCTTTATCGGCAGAAATTTAGACGATGCCCAACTCAAAGCAGATTTTCGGAATTGCTTGGTTTGAGGCAGATTTAGGGCAGGGTTCAATCCACCTCTTCCCCAAACCAGACCACGGCATACTTCTCGTAGATACCAATGCCTAGGGCCTGCCAAGTTTTGGTTGCCCAGATTCCTTCGTTTAATATCACCGCGCGATGAAGATGGCTCTGCTGCCAAGTGGCGAGTGTGCCCGTTGCCGTTGCTTTGCGGGGTCCTTCGTAGGCGTTTTCATAGCCATTGCCGGGGTATGTCGTTCCCAGGCGTTGGGGGGCATTCCACATACAGGCATAGGTGGCGGGTTGGGAGGCATGGTAGGGACAATCACTCCAACCATGGGTTAAATACCCCACATTGTGAACCAAGTCCAAAATATGGCGATTGGCAACTTGGTTGAGGGCCGGGGAGAGGGGAATGGGTGGCAAACCGTGGCGATCGCGGTATTCATTTATCAGGGTGTAGAGGTTCTGCTCTTCCGGGTCAATCTGATCACCTCTACAGACAGGAGCCGTTAAGATGTCCCTGCCCCGGCAATGGGGGTATAGAGAATTTTCGCCAGTGGCGGGGCTAATGAAATCCACCATGAGAAGAAGGGCTAGGGTACAAACGGCCCGGGAAACCGACTGTACCCAGCGTATGTTCTGGAAAAAGGTTAAAGCCGCCATCGATGCTCAATCGCTCCTGCTATGATCATCCTAGGACGCAGCAAAGGCAGCTAAATCTTTATTTTTGCCTAGCCACGATGATTGCATTGTGAATGATTAAATTGTAAACAATATCTATCTTAAAAGTTGAGTACAGGAATGAGCCAGGGCACACTATTCGATAAAGTTTGGCAGCAGCACACCGTCGCCACATTACCTTCGGGGCAAACCCAACTTTTTATCGGTCTCCATCTCATTCACGAAGTCACCAGTCCCCAGGCCTTTGCCATGATTCGTGAGCGGGGTCTCAAGGTTTTGTATCCCGATCGCACCGTCGCCACCGTTGACCATATTGTGCCGACCATTGATCAATCCCGACCCTTAGCGGATAGCCTGGCGGAAGAAATGCTCCAGGTGCTAGAAAAAAATTGCCAGGAGTACCATATTCGCTTTTTTGGCATCGGTTCGGGCCATCAGGGGATTGTCCATGTGATTGCCCCGGAACAGGGCTTAACCCAACCGGGCATGACCATTGCCTGTGGAGATAGCCACACCTCAACCCATGGTGCCTTTGGGGCGATCGCCTTTGGCATTGGTACCAGTCAAGTACGGGATGTATTGGCAACCCAAACCCTATCCCTATCTAAGCTCAAGGTTCGCAAAATTGAAGTCAATGGCTCCCTCAATGCCGGAGTCTATGCCAAGGATGTGATTTTACACATTATCCGTACCCTGGGCGTGAAAGGGGGCGTGGGCTATGCCTACGAGTATGCTGGGACTACCTTTGATGCCATGACCATGGAAGAGCGGATGACGGTCTGCAATATGTCCATTGAAGGTGGAGCGCGGTGCGGCTATATTAATCCCGACCAAACTACCTTTGCTTATCTCCAGGGACGGCCCTTTGCGCCCCAGGGCCAGGATTGGCAGGAGGCGATCGCTTGGTGGACATCCCTTCGCAGTGATACCGATGCTGTCTACGATGATGTGGTGACATTTAATGCCGCAGATATTCCCCCCACCGTCACCTGGGGAATTACGCCAGGGCAAGGCATTGCAGTCACGGACGTGATTCCTCCCCCAGAAACCCTACCATCCTCAGAACGGGCGATCGCCAGTGAAGCCTATGCCTACATGGATCTAACGCCGGGCCAACCCATTCAAGGCACCAAAATTGACGTCTGCTTTATTGGCAGTTGTACCAACGGTCGCATTAGCGATCTGCGGGAAGCGGCCAAAGTGGCCCAGGGACACCAGGTGAAATCCGGGGTGAAAGCCTTTGTGGTACCGGGTTCCGAACAGGTGAAGGTGCAGGCGGAGGCGGAAGGTCTCGATCAAATCTTCGTGGCCGCAGGTTTTGAATGGCGAGAACCGGGTTGCTCCATGTGTTTGGCAATGAATCCCGATAAACTAGAGGGCCGGCAAATGAGTGCATCCTCCTCAAATCGTAATTTCAAGGGCCGTCAAGGTTCCAGTTCCGGGCGTACTCTGCTTATGAGTCCGGCGATGGTGGCGGCGGCGGCTATTACGGGCCAGGTGACGGATATTCGCAGTTTCCTATAGATTGTTAATTTAGAATAGCCCAAGCTCAGCTTTCTAGAAACCACGTGCTTACAAGGGAAGAATCCAAACGTCAAAAATCTGTCCAGATAGATATGCCAGATCAAGTTGAATTTGGTCTAACAATCCCGTTGCAGACCGACCGAATTAAGCGAGTTGGCGAGTCCAAAAGTTATTAGCGGCGGGTGAACGGGGCGTTAACTCCCATAAAAATGCTTCTGGTGCATACGGAGATGAAGGATGGGGCTACTTTATGATGGCAGGTGCTGCTAGTGCGGCTGAATCAGACGACCAAGAGCGGTATGTGAACCTTGATCCTGCGACTCGGCAGGTGACTCTTCGATATCGAGTACGGTTTAAGACTGACTTGATCTAAGAGTTTTCGCTTGAGAGGCTCTGGGGGCAAGGACTCCATGAAAAAATATGCAGTATAACACTCCTTAAATTTAGCGATATAACTTTGATTAGTAAAGGCTTGTAGCCTTTCTAAGCTAAAGTGCATATCCGCTTGACTCTGTATACCATTCGCTTTCTACTACACCAAAAACCTTGCTTGTTAAGGGGGTTGGATAAAAATGAAGTTTTGTATATGCTCAATCTATAGCCGTCCGAAATTATTTATGAACGGATGTATCTTTGAAATCCTTGTAGGGCAATACTTCTATTCTCAATCGTGTTCATAATCTACGTGTGACGGCTATAGCAATTTTTGACACCTGTATATTCATGTGCTAAAGTGGGCTATGTCTTTATAAATAGAGAATTCTAGCTTTCTATTGCTAAATTAGCTAGGCTGCTTATCGCTCTCTAATCAATAGTTAGCCTGCTCAAAACCTCTTATCCTCTAGATGCGCCAAATCTCTGTAGTTGGGCTATGATCTGCCTAATATAGATATCTAACTGCAATCCGCGCGTATGGCAATTTCGCTAAACCGTTTCATAGAAAAGACTAATTTGCTGACACAAACGGAAATTGACAAAGTTAGATTGTTGGCGTTTTATCACCATGTTCATCAAGAAGATTTTGAATTCTCTGTAGATTTGATCTGTGGTTGGTTTGAGGATCTAGGATTACACAAACCAAATAAGTCTCGATTAAAGCAAAATCTGAGTAAGTCTCGGTGTTTTGTAAAGGGTAAAGAGCAAGAGTCTTTTCGGCTTCATGCTAGTGAATTGAAATCTCTCAAGGAGGAGCACTCATTTATAAGCGAAAAGAGTGAGGAAATTGAAGCCACAGATACAATTTTGCCAGATTCACTTTATGAAAACACTCGAGGATATATAGAGTCTCTGTCAAAACAGATTAATGCCTCGTATGAAAATAATATTTTTGATGGTTGTGCGGTTTTGATGCGAAGGCTACTAGAAATCTGCTTAATTCATTCTTATGAACATCAAGGTATAGATACTGAGATAAGAGATTCTAACGGCAACTATAAAATGCTTTCTGACATAGTTTCAAATGCGATCAATAATCCAAAACTATCGTTGTCTAGAAATACAAAATCCTGCTTAGAAAACTTCCGAGCGATCGGAAATTTTTCTGCTCATAAGATTTATTACAATGCGAGAAGATCAGATATTCAGAAAGTGATATTGGAATATAGGGCAGCTATAGAGGAGCTACTGTACAAAAATGGAATCAAGAAATGAAGAGATGGAAATGAGTAAGCCAGCAAGAGCAAGAATCAACTTCAAAACAGGTGAGGTTGAGTTAGAAGGCTCAGAACAGTTCGTGCAAGATCAACTTGCGAATATAGATGCTATTGTTGAGTACATGGCTCTTCTTTCAACGAACAACTCCGTAGATGACGAAAGTGAAAGTATTCTTGAGCAAGAGGAAATAGCAATCGTCGCAGAGGAGGAGGAGAAAAAACTTTCAAATATTGGAGAACAAGAACTTCAAACTACAGATACTTTTGGGGAATTTTTTCATCAATTTAGGAATGAAGTTAACGATTTAGAAAAAGCTTTAATAACAGCTTACTATGTTCAGAAGCAATCCCCACAAAATGACTTTAAAACTTCTGAGGTTAACAACTTTTTGAAAGAGCATGGAGTAAAATTGTCAAATCCGTCTAATTCTTTGAATAGATTGGCAACCAAAAGGCTTTTATTTCAAACGCGGAAAAATGGAAAGTTGAAATACATGAGAGTTTCTTCTGATGGGGTCAATCATCTTAAGTCATTGCGAAGGTGAAGCATTTCTATGCTTTTTTTGAGGTTTACGCCCCTTGCTTACTAAAAAATGGAGGATTAAAATGATTGTTACTCTAGATCTGCCAGCAGAATTAGAAGATGAACTGTCTCTTGAGGCATCCCAGTTAAAGCTACCTATGACAGAGTATATTTTGCGTGTCCTATCATTTCGCCCGTTTCTTCAAAACCCGCCAACAACAGGTGCAGAACTTGTTACCTACTGGGAAAGTAGCGGAGTCATCAATTCGCGTCCTGATATTACCGATAGTCAAGAATATGCTCGCAGGTTACGCCGTGAAGCTGAAACCCGTGAGTGAATCTAGGTGGCTACATGTATCTACTTGATACCGATATTTTTATTGATATTCAAAGGGGCTTTACACCTGCTTTAAGTTGGTTTGCCTCTCTTCAAGAACTGCCAAGTGTTCCTGGCTTCGTTGTTATGGAGTTGATTCAGGATGCGCAAAATAAGCAACAAGTTCGTAAAGCCTTGCAACTTGTCGCACCATTAACTGTAGTTTGGCCTACTGAGATTGACTGTGCGCGTGCTCTGTCTGATTTCACGGCTTACCATTTGTCACATAAAGTGGGATTAGTTGATTCTTTGATAGCTGCCTGTGCTGTAGGTCAGGGCTTTACCCTTTGCACCTTCAATACTAAGCATTATCGAGTCATTCCAGGACTAAAAATGGAGCAACCGTATAACCGCTAGGCACAGGCTAACAATGCGTTGGTGCGGACGGTGTGAAGGTTGTTGGTAAGAGTTCAAGGTTACCTGTCGCCGCACAACTTCACCGTGATCTAACCCATTTTTTGGCTTGGGACGTACTCAAAGGTTATTTTCTGGTATTTAAGGATGCTCACTCTTGCAGCCCTGGTATGACTGAGGTATAACCAAAGAATAGAACTTTAAGCTAAGACCGTTATGAAAACTGCAATTTCACTTCCAGATGCAGTCTTTGCACAGGCGGAAGCACTTGCTCAGCAGTTAGGGCTGTCGCGCAGTGAGCTTTACACGAAAGCGCTACAGGTATATCTAAAAAGGTACAATCGTGAGCAAATCTTGCTCAAATTGAACCAAGTTTACGCTACAGAGTCCTCTGAACTTGATCCAGTGATGGCTAAGATGCAGTTTATGTCTTTGCCCCACGAGGACTGGTAATGTATCGGGGAGGAATCTGGTGGGCAAACCTACCTGCTCCAGTCGGTTCAGAACCTGGATATCGCCGTCCCGTCTTAGTGATTCAGGATGATACTTTTACCCAGAGCCAGATTAGCACTGTTATCGTCGTCATTATCACTTCAAATATTCAGTTAGCGGAAGCACCAGGCAATGTACTATTACCGCGTGGGGTATCGGGATTGTCGAGAGATTCCGTCGTAAATGTCTCGCAAATTTTTACGATCGATAAGACGTTTTTGGTTGAGCGTATTGGTTCGCTACCAGACTACTTGCAGGAGGAGGTCGATGAGGGTTTACGAACAGTTTTATATCTTTAGCAAAGCCAGCTAACAAGTCGATGGAGCGGTGAATATCAGTTTCTTGTTGCGTTTCAGAATGATTCATCGCTGCTCATTTTAGTTGTTATACGGCTCAATTTTCTGGTAGGTCTTTGCCATCGATCGTGCTGTCAACTGCGTAACTTCACCATTAACCCTCAGTCTCGTCATTACAGCGACCGTAGTGATCTTCAAATCGGACAATATCATCCTCCCCCAGGTACGGCCCTGACTGAATTTCAATCATTTCCAGGGGAATTTTGCCTGGATTAGCAAGGCGATGAACGGCCCCCACCGGAATATAGGTGGACTCATTTTCCGTCAGGAGAAATTTTTCACCATTACAGGTGACTTCAGCGGTACCACTGACCACCACCCAATGCTCGGCGCGGTGGTGATGCTTTTGCAAGGAAAGACTGGCCCCCTGCTTCACCGTAATCCGTTTCACCTGAAAGCGGGAACCCACATCAATGGAATCGTACTTTCCCCAAGGACGATAGATAACCCGATGGCTCAGAGCTTCCTGGCGGGTTCGCTTCAACAATTCTTCCACTAATCGCTTCACATCCTGGGCACAATCTTGGCGGGCCACCAAAAGGGCATCGGCGGTTTCCACTACAATTAGGTCTTCCACCCCCAGCAGTGTCACCAGGCGATCGCTGGCATAGACAAAGCAGTTTTTGCTATTGACGGCTAAGACATCCCCTCGGTAGGCATTGCCTTGGTCATCTTTTTCGGCAACTTGCCACAGGCTAGACCAGGCCCCCACATCACTCCAACCACACTGAACCGGCACTACGGCTGCTTTTTCGGTATGCTCCATTACCGCATAATCAATCGAGTCTGCGGGACAGGTGGCAAAGGCGGTGGCATCCAGGCGAATGAATTCCAGATCATGGTGGGCCTGGGTCAGGGATTTTTCACAAGCCGCCAGGATAGCGGGTTGCCAACGCTGGACTTCGGCTAAAAAGGTACTGGCACGAAAGACAAACATGCCACTATTCCATAGGTAGGAACCAGAGGTCAGGTAGGCTTCCGCTGTGGGGCGATCGGGTTTTTCGACAAACTTATCCACCCGAAAGCTGCCGGAGGTATCAATGGCTGCCCCCTTGGCAATGTACCCATAGCCCGTATTGGGTTCCGTGGGTTGAATTCCAAACGTGACCAGCCAGCCCTGGGTAGCACTTTCGACTGCCGTGGCGATCGCCCCTTGGAAGGCCCGTTGATCCTGAATCAGATGATCCGCCGGTAACACTAACAAAACCGGATCCTGACCCACAATCTGGGTTAAATACAGGGCCGCCACAGTGATCGCTGGAGCCGTATTCCGCCCCATGGGTTCCAATAGGATCGCCTCAGGGGTGATATTAATCTCCTGGAGTTGCTCCGCCACCAAAAAGCGATGGGCTTCATTGGCAATGACGAGGGGATCACCTAATTGGGGAAGTCCTTCTAAACGCTGCCACGTTTGCTGCAAGAGACTATGGCCGCCATCGGTTAGGGCCATAAACTGTTTGGGATGACCTTGGCGGGAGCAGGGCCAGAGGCGACTACCGGAGCCACCGGACAGAAGAATAGGTAGGATATTCATGGAGAAATTATATCCGTGGAACCAGTCAGAATGCATGGAACCCTAGGCAACCAAGGTGACATCCCCTTCGTCTAGGTCGTAGCGGCCGCCGACAATTTTTAGTTTGCCATTGGCCTCTAGATCCGCCAGGATAGGGGATTGCTGCTTCATCTGATCAATTTGATAGCAAACATTACTCACCACTGCCGTTTCAATGAATTGGGCCGATTGATCATGTTTACTTCCGAGGGCAGGTTTAATGGAATTGACAAAGGCATTGATATTCCCTGGTAGGGGTTTATCCTGCACCGCCGCCGTCACCGCCCCACACCGCTCATGACCTAAAACCATCACCAAGCTCGTGCCCAGTAGGGCCGCGGCATACTCAATACTCCCCAAGACCTCCGGGGTGATCACATTACCGGCAACGCGAATATCAAAGAGATCCCCAACTCCGACATCAAAGAGGAGTTCTACGGGAACCCGGGAGTCGGCACAACTTAAGACCGTGGCAAAGGGATGCTGGCCCTGGGCAACATCATGGAGTCGCTTGGCAGACTGGTGGGGATATTTGGGAGTATGGTGCATAAATCGCTCATTTCCGGCCATGAGTCGATTCAAGGCTTCATCGGGAGAGAGTGACCTATCCTCATCCATATCCATATCTGCCGTGTCAGCCCAAGCAGGACGAGTATTCCAGGGCATCGCCGCGATCGCTCCCATCAAACCAGTAAATTTGAGGAAATCGCGCCGGCCCACAGAGCCATATAATCTACCCATGATCCACGTTCTCCTTCATAACTTTTAGTAATTTCTTTAACTATTTTTGTTCATTAACTATTTTGCGCTTTTGAACCTGTGAACTATTTTTAGAGGGTTGTTTCAGCCCCTGAATGGTTGCTCACCCCTGAAAACTTAGAGGGATGAAATACAGCGGACTGAGCGGATCTCCGTTACCTCTGAAATCCAACAGGAGCCACCAAACTTATTGAGAATGGGGCGAATGGCCTCTGCTAAAGCTTTGAGTTTCTCCGGTGGACAAAAGGCAATGACGTAGGCATTATCCAGCATGGTGACTGCCGAGTCGTCAAAGACAGTTCCCTTAATGCCTTTGCTTTCCACGTTATGAATAATCGTATAACTGGATGCACCGGCTTCCTTGAGGGCCTCAACGATTTTGGCAAGCTCCACCGAGTCAGAGACAATTTCAATGCGTTTGACTGGATGCATAGATATTAGCTCCAAAGTAAATTAATACCGTATTGGTATAGGGGAATTCCGACAATAATATTGAAGGGAAAGGTGACGGCAAGGGCTGTGGAAATATACAGGCTAGGGTTGGCTTCTGGAACCGTTAACCGCATGGCCGCAGGTACGGCAATATAGGAGGCACTGGCACAGAGCACAGAAAATAGCAGGGCATCTCCCGCCGGTAAATTAATAAAGCGGGCGATTACAAGCCCAAGGCCGGCATTAAAGATCGGGATAATAATGGAAAAGGCAATCAAAAAGCCCCCGGTTTTTTCTAAATCTTTAATACGTTTAGCTGCCACCAAACCCATATCTAGTAAAAAGAAGGTGAGGACACCGTAAAACATATCCTGGGTAAAGGGAGAGAGAACGTGCCAACCATGTTCCCCACTTAAAAAGCCAATCAGGAGGCTGCCAACCAACAAAAATACTGACCCATTCAAAAAGGCTTCTTGAAGGACTTCACCCCAGGAAAACTCACTATCATCTTCCCGATGGGCAGTGAGATTGACCAAAATTAGGCCAATAATAATCGCTGGGGATTCCATCAGGGCTAAGGCCGCCACCATGTAGCCATCAAAGGCAATGCCTAACTCATCGAGAAAGGAACTGGCGGTAATAAATGTCACCGCACTAATGGATCCATAGGTTGCTGCGATCGCCGCGGCATTATAGGGATCGAGCTTGATGCGCAAAATAAAAAAAGTATAGATGGGAACAAGGACTGCCATCGTAACCGCCGCCAACATCGTGAGTCCCACTTCGGTATTAATCCCACTTTTGGCTAACTCAACACCGCCCTTAAAACCAATGGCAAAAAGAAGATAAAGGGAAAAAAGCTTGGGAATGGGTGGCGGAATTTCTAAATCGGATTTTACAAAGACGGCCGTCATGCCGAGAAAAAAGAATAAAACCGGTGGATTCAGGATATTGGAGAGAATCAAACTAAGATCCATAATGATTCTCCTTTCCCGTTAAATAATGTTTCAAAAAAGATGGTCTCCATATTAAGTTTTGTAATCTAATATTTAGTTACCTAGGATAATCTTAAGGGCATCTCGAAAAATTCGGAAAAGTAGTTTGAATATAAGATCGTGCTGGAGAAGATAGCATGATTTCAAGCGGGCTATGGGATAACAAGGATTTTAGAACTAGGCGATCGCCTTGAGAAACTACCACAGAACATATTTAACCAAGTGATGAGCTATTGAAATACCCAGTGTGCGATCGCAGCAACAGATTATTTATGATTTATGCTCAGAATCAAATTTAGGCATAAAGGGTAAGGATTCCAGAAAAGCTTGGGGTGCATTAGTCATGGTATGGAGCCAAGAGTCTTCGATTTCCGCTTTTTTTTCTGTCAACTCCTGGGCTAAGGCATCCCGACTCGCAGTTAGGGTGGTTAATTTTTCCGTTAAAGCATCATGTTCACTTTGGAGTGTCTGATAGCGACTTTTGAGGGTTTGGTAGTCTGTGTTCGTGCCCTCGACCTGGTGTTGCAGGTTTTGGATCTCGGCCCGTTGAGTCTCAATGGTGGCGATCGCCTCCTTCAAGTGAGTATCTAGGGTCGAAATTTGATCACTCAGGGCATCAATTTCCCCTTGACGAGTTATTCCCCGCAACCAAGACTGGGCTAAAATCAACCCGATCAAAATTACCGTCGCCAGTAGGTAGATATTAAGGAGCAGTTGTCCCTGGGAAGAAAGAGTTGCCACCATCACCAGTTCACTCACTCTATAAAGTCTTCTCCATCATAGTGGATGCTGATTAGGGCCAAGGCCGCGATCGCGGCGGTAACAGCCCGCAAGGTTCGTCGCCCCAAGGAAACCGTCTGCCAACCCGCCCTTTGCGCTTGCTCCACTTCCTGACTTGTCCATCCCCCCTCTGGGCCAATGGCAATATAGATTTTTTTAATGTTTTTAGCGTGAGTATTTCCTTGATCCAGTGCCCGATTTAGAGGAATGGCATCGGTTGCTAGACCGGCCATATATCGCGCTCCCTCGAAGGTCAACATTTCATCAAGGGCGATCGCCGTCGAAATTTTGGGAACCCATAGCCGCTGGGACTGTTCCGCCGCTTCCTGGGCAATCCGTTGCCACCGCTGGTATTTTGAGGCACTCGGCTGTAAGAGACTGCGATCGCTGCGAATAGGAATAATTTCCCTGACGCCTAACTCCGTTGCTTCCTGGATCACGAGATCGAGGCTATTTCCCTTGACAAGAGCCATACAAAGGACAATAGATACCCCTAATTCCGTTGAAATGGGAGCCGCCTCCAGTAATCGACTGGGTTCACCCACCCCCCCTAATTGACTCAGCCATCGTTGACCCTGACCATCCATGGCCAAAAAGCGATCGCCGGGATTTAGACGTAATACCCGATAAAGATAATGACACTGGGCCGATGTCAAAGACAGGTTATCATCCCTCACCTGATCGGGGGCGATGACAAGACGCTGGAGATTAGCTCCGATCTTCTTTTCCTGGGGTTGATTACTCATTGCCGGGTTGGCATCCCTGGGGCACTTTCACAGATCAGCAATAAATTTCTGCTGCAAACAACGAAAAAAGCCTCGGAATCCAGCCAAGATTTCAGGAATTCATCCGAGGGCTAATAGTTTGGTTTTTACCTATAAACCTATTGATTGGTATAGGACGACAACAGTTGAACCAACTGCTGCACAATGGCTTCCTGCTCCCGCGTCACCTGGGGATAGCTAAAATCTTCGCGGATATGAACTTCAAATCCGGGCAAGACCTCTACCCGTTGCCATGTTTCTGGCAATGCCTTACCCTCATGGGTCACCTCACTACCTGCAACCGCTACGGAAGGTGTGGCAGGGGCAGCTACAGTAGAGCGATTTCCAAAGGGGGTCAGCGGCGGTGACGAGCGATCGCGGAGTTTCATTTCCGAGCGTTCCTGCACCTGCTGTAAAAATGCCAGGGCCGGGTTGATCGGTGGCGGGGTTAACTGAAGATGAACCCCCTGCTCCAACAAGGCCCGCAACTCTGGGGTTGTCATCCGATGCAATAGTTTGTAGATGGCACTAGCCGTATAGCCTTCCATCAATAAACGACGCACGACTAACACCTGGACTAAGTGGCGGTAGCTATAGCGTCCTTCTCGACCAATCCGGGTTGGCCGATCGATCAGCTTACAGGAGGTGTAATGGCGAATAAGACGAGGATTCACTTCCTCAAGAACGCGATTCTTGGAATCTTCCTGAGGCAAATGCTGCGGGAGAAGTTCATTTGCAATCTCCACCAGCTCGTCTAGAGACCACTGATCTTGGACATGGGAAAAATCATCAATAGTTGTCATGGCTCAGTTCTGACGATCCATACTGATAATACCAAGAATATTCTTCACGCCGTTTCCTTCCTTATTTGACTCTAAATGGTTGATATAGGCACTTGTCTGAATCAATAGTACATTGATTTAATCATCAGTCAAACCCTAGAGTTCCTGATATTTTTCTGACACAATGATACAGACTTTTTTTTACTTTGACGAAGGTAGACCTAGGGAAACACTACAAGTTTGGAGGTAAAACGGTACAGTCTATGGCTGTTCCGAAGCAGAAGCCTAAAGCCCAGGTACTTTTATAACTTTCGCCATCTAAAGTTTTAGAGATCGCTAAGATGTCTTAGGTTTCTACGCTTGATTCCAATTATAGCAATTTTATAACAACTGAGCTTGAAGCCGTCAATTAAGGTACTCTGACACAATATTTGGCCCAGTGATCATGGCTCAAAACCCGTCCTTAATAGTTGCCAAACCCAACCTAAGACAGGGATTCAGCCCGTTGAAAATGGTTAATTATCCTTGTGACGCTTTCCTTAGACAGTATTACGAAATTTTACGCTTCACGGCAGCTACCGCTGTTGATCCTCATTTACACTATTGGGTATCAGTCTCAAGAAATCTGTGGCTTAATTTAATTCTTTGAAAATATTTTGCCCATGGGACTTTGGTGAGAAATGGGACGTTAGGGAGCTAGATAATAGATATAATTCTATATTTACTCTAAAGTCAATATTTATCAAAGCCGATGATGGGATTTGAACCCACGGCCGCTCGATTACGAATCGAGTGCTCTACCACTGAGCTACATCGGCAGGGCAAGAATGACTTCTTATTTATTCTTAGTCATTTAATACTATCACAGGTGATTCAGGCCAAGACCGAACTGGATTTTGTACCTGAGGGTACATAAGGGGCCAAGAGCCTAGTAATATCAGTAAGGGATATACTTCCTCTCCCTGCAAATGTAGGGAATGCAAATTTTCTGAGAGTAAAGGGAATCGTCAGCTATGAGCAGTAAGCCAGACCGTGTGGTTCTCATCGGCGTTGCCGGAGACTCCGGCTGTGGTAAATCAACATTCTTGCGCCGACTGGCCGATCTGTTTGGCGAAGAATTTATGACGGTCATTTGTTTAGATGACTATCACAGTCTTGATCGCAAACAACGGAAAGAGACAGGGATCACTGCCCTCGATCCCCGCGCCAACAACTTTGATCTGATGTACGAACAGATCAAGTCCTTAAAAAATGGCGACTCGATCATGAAGCCCATCTACAACCACGAAACGGGCCTGCTCGATCCCCCTGAGCCAATTGAATCAAACCATGTCATTGTCATTGAAGGCTTACATCCCCTTTACGATGAGCGGGTACGGGGACTGTTAGACTTTAGTGTTTACCTAGATATTAGTGACGACGTAAAAATTGCCTGGAAAATTAAGCGGGACATGGCTGAACGGGGCCATAGTTACGATGATGTTCTCGCTTCAATCAATGCCCGCCGTCCCGATTTTATGGCCTATATTGATCCGCAAAAGCAATACGCCGATGTGGTGATTCAAATTTTGCCGACACAGTTAGTCAAGGAAGAAAAAATCGGCAATATCCTACGGGTGCGGATGTTGCAACGGGAAGGGATTGCTGGGTTTGATCCGGTCTATCTCTTTGACGAAGGCTCAACGATCAGTTGGGTTCCTTGCGGCCGTAAGTTAACCTGTTCTTACCCAGGTATTCGTCTCAGCTATGGCCCCGATGAATACTACGGCCACCAAGTCTCCGTGCTGGAGGTGGATGGTCGGTTCGATAAATTAGATGAAGTGATTTATATCGAAAGCCACTTGAGTAATACATCCACGAAGCACTACGGCGAGATGACCCATCTTTTACTCCAACATCGCGACTATCCGGGGTCTGATAATGGATCCGGGCTATTCCAAGTCTTGACCGGCTTGAAAATGCGGGCGACCTACGAACGGTTGACCACCAAAGAAACCCAAGCTGCCGGAAAACGGTAATCAGCTATTTCTGTCGGCAGAAACCCTTTGGGGTCTGGTGGCATTGCCTAAATGTCTAAAATTGTGTCTTTGGCCAGAGAGGATATGGACATGGAAGCATTATTCTGTCGATTTAGGGCAGCGGTGCGGGGTGTGGTTCTAGTTCTCATTCTGGTTGCGACGCTGGCAATGGGCATCCTACCCCCTGGGGTGGCTTGGGCCGCATCTCAAACGGACGCAAGCCTAGGGGCGATCGCCCAATTTATTCCCCGCCAGGCCCTAGTGGCTCTCTCCCTTGCCAAGCCGGTACAGGAACTTCCTGGGCCCTTAGGTACTCCCCTAGAGCAGATCCTGCGGGATGAATGGCAGAGGTTGGGAATCGGTGAACTTCGCCGGGTGAAGGACTGGGCGGATAATGAAATGGCCATTGCTCTATTACCGTCAGATACTGGTTCAGAAGCTCCGACTCTCCACGGTATAAATCAAGGCACAAACTTGGGCGATCGCCTCCTTTGGATTATTAAAATTCGCCGTAATGAGGCTGCTACTAACTTTTTAGATCGACTCTGGCAAGATAGACAGGGGAATGGGAGTAAGTCAGAAACCTATCAAGGGGTACGGGTGCTCTCCGCTGCGGGAAGCCCTCGCCTAGCCAATCCGAAATCCCTTCAGAATGGGCTGCCGGTGGCTACGGCCCAGGTAAAGGATCGGGTGGTTTTGATTGCCACCAATCCCCAACTCATTAAAGCGGCCCTGGCCAGTGCCCAAAGTCCCGATGCATCCCTGGGCATGATGGCAAGCTATCGTCAGGCGATCGCCACATTGCCCCCGAACCCCTGGGGATTCCTATATGGAAATTTACAATCCTTGGGGGATCCGTCCCAACTGTCGCCCCGCTACGATCGCCTCTTTCTGGCCCTTTATCAAGACGGAAAGCAACTCCTGATGGATATGGCCCTCAAGGGAATTGGGGAAACACCGGCTGAAGAGACTGGGGCAAATTCAACGATCGCCAGTGGTCTTCATTCAGACTTAGTTCAAGCCTGGCCAGCGGATCCAGGGATGGCCCTCATGGGTAAGGCCCTTCCCCAAGCCTGGCAGGATCTCAATGCCGCATTAATCACCTATCCAGCGGGCCGGGCCCAGTCAGGGGAGTCTATTTTGGAACGGGCGATCGCCGATCTAGGCCACCAATGGAAAATTGATCTGGTCAATACCATCTTTCCCCTAGGTTCCCAAGCCTACGCCCTAGGATTATGGCCCCAAGCACCGGATTCTACCCAACTGGATTGGCTGTGGACATCCCCGATCACCCCAGAAACCGATTCCACCTTAGCTACCCTAGATACCATTGCCACGGATAAAGGCTTTTCCCGCGATCCTATTCCCGTGGGTTCCCAATCCTTCCAGGCATGGACTAAACTCAATCCCGATCTTGAGAATACAGGCCGTTTAATCTCCCAGGTGGCAGGAGTCTACGGCCAAAATGGGGAGACGGTTTGGCTCGGTTCATCTCTGGTCACCCTATCGGAGTATTTTGATCATCTTGCCCACCCAGGCACAGACAAATCTAACCCATCTAGCTCGTGGCTTAAACTCAATCAATGGGGTGTAAAGGAGCGTGACATCCAGGGATTGCTGTACCTCAACTGGTCAAAGTCTCGTTTTTTACTAGAGCATCGCTTCCCATTTCTAAAAATCCTAGATACCTGGACAATGCCCCTAGGGGAGCAGTTGCAATCCATTGCCTTGATTAATCAAGGTCGTCAGGGCCCATTCCAGCGGGCAAGGGCAATTATTGAATGGGAGCAGGAAAGATAATGGCACATGAACTAATCTGTGGCGAATCACGGCTGACGGTGGTTCCAGAGCGGGGGGGCTTGATTTCCGGTTGGCAGTGGCGGGGGCAAGAGATTCTTTATCTGGATCGCGATCGCTTTGCCAACCCAGACTTAAGCGTGCGGGGAGGCATTCCGATCCTATTTCCCATCTGTGGAAACCTGCCCAACAATGAATTCATCTATGAAGATCAAAAATATAGTCTTAAGCAGCATGGCTTTGCCCGGGATCTGCCCTGGCAGGTGCAGGATCACCAAGGGAATTCCATTGTTTTAAGGTTAGGGGATACGGAGGCAACCCGTGGGGTCTATCCCTTTGAGTTTGATTTGGAATTTACCTATACCCTAGGGACTGATAGCCTGGGCCTGGAACTGCGGATCACCAATCCAGGGGAGCGGCCCCTGCCCTTTAGTTTGGGCTTGCATCCCTATTTTGCAGTTCAGGAGAAGGAGCAATTAACGTTTAATCTGCCCATCAATGGGATGGTGGATCAAAAAACACAGCGGCCCCTAACCTTTGCCGGTGGTTTTGATTGGGCTGCCCCGGAACTTGATTTAGCCTGTCGGCCCCTGTTGGGTCATCGGGCCCGGGTGAGCGATCGCCAGCGAGGGTATCATCTAGACCTGAACTTTAGTCCCGAATTTACGACTTTGGTGTTTTGGACGCTGCACGGGAAAGATTACTACTGTTTAGAACCCTGGACTGCCCCCCGCAATGCCTTGAATAGCGGCGTTGATTTAATTCATTTGCCTCCCCAAGCCTCGATGGTGCTTCAGGTTGAGTTACACCTTTCAGCCATTTAAGTTGTGCCAGACTTTTTGCCAGCGTCTTTGCCCGATTCAGGCGGTGATTGGATGGCTCTCCCCACCATGGCCCCGCAAAGGATTACCTACAGTCCAGCCTTTACCCTAGTGCCCACCTACGAATGCTTTAACCGCTGCACCTACTGTAATTTTCGCCAAGAGATTGGCCAGGCGAGTTGGTTGAGTATCGACCAGGCTACCCAAATACTAAAAAGTCTTCAAGGCAAAGAGACGATTGAAATTTTAATCCTCAGTGGTGAGGTGCATCCCCAAAGTCGCCACAGATCTACCTGGGTTGATCATAGTTTCCACATTGCCCAACTGGCCCTAGAGTATGGTTTTTTGCCCCACACCAACATTGGCCCCCTGAGCCGGCTAGAAATGGAGAAATTACGGACAGTGAATGTCTCCATGGGACTGATGCTGGAACAATTAACCCCCACATTACTGGATACCGTTCATCGCCATGCCCCCAGCAAGGATCCCCATTTACGCCTAGGACAATTGGAGCAGGCCGGTGCATTGGGCATTCCCTTTACCACGGGACTCCTTTTAGGTTTGGGGGAAACGGCCCAGGATTGGCAGGATACCCTAGGGGCGATCGCCGCGAGTTTTCATCGTTGGGGCCATATCCAAGAAGTGATTTTACAGCCCTATCGCTCCGGTCAAACCCAATTGGCCCCCTTGCCGGATTTCCCCCTAGACCAACTCCCCCAGGTGGTGGCGATCGCCCGTTCCATCTTGCCCGCTGAAATTACGATTCAAATTCCCCCCAACCTGGTTAATCATCCCGGCATTCTCCTCGACTGTTTGGCGGCAGGGGCCCGGGATCTGGGGGGGATTGTGCCCCAGGATCATGTGAATCCCGATTATGACCACGCTCCCCTATCTATTTTGAAGCAACTGTTGGCAAACCAGGGTTGGCAGTTGCAGCCACGCTTTCCCGTCTATACCCCCTGGAAATTCCAGTTTTCCCAAGAGGTTCAGGACAGACTGGACACTTGGTATCAACCCATCTCCCCAGACCAAGCCTAGGTGTAACTTGTCATTAATGTGTGTTGACTAATATGACTAATAGCTGATCTGCAATGTCACCGTCGCCTCAACGGTCAACTCCCCTGGCAATACGGGCGTGGCATCGGCGGAGAGGGCCGTTGCTCTCATCACCGGCAGACTGGGGGGAGTGGCCTGATTAATTTGAATATTCACCACCTGATTAGGACGGAGATTCAAGCTAGAGAGAACCACCTGAGCCTGGGTTTGGGCATCTTGGGTGGCCCGCTGCAAGGCAACATTACGGGCATCGGTGAGGTTGGCATCGGGGGCCGTGAAGGAAATATTATTAATCGTTGTGGCTCCGGCATTCACGGCTCCATCTAAAATTTGCCCTGCCCGATCGCCGCCAATCTGAAAACTGACGGTATTGCGGCCAATGTATCCCACCAGAACCCGTTGATTATTGGTGTATTGATAATTGGGCATCAAACTAATTCCCGTGGTTTGTAACTGACTGACATTGCTACCACGGAGGGCATTCACGACGGCATTGGAACGGCGGGCAACCTCCTGCTGCACCTCCTGGGCGGTTTTACCCTGCACCTCTACCCCCAAAGATACGTCGGCTAGGGTTGCCGTAATGGCTTGACTACCCCGGCCCGTCACTGTTAAAGTTCGTAGCATTTCTTGGGCCAGGGCGGGTTGAATGGCAAACAGGGCCAGGGCGATCGCTAGGACTGCCGATCGTTGGATCGGGGCAACGGAAAAATAAATCAAGACTATACCTCAGGATAGAACTATCAAAATAGGGTTTCTCAACTCCCTTTACTCTGGCATAGGGTTGGGGTGGGGATGGGGCTGTTTCAAAAATTGTAAAATCGATCCCTGTATGATCCTTTATCATGGCTAAACAGAAACTTGACATTCAGGTAAATCAACATTGCCTACCCTCGGTGTAAATATTGATCATGTGGCCACCCTCCGTCAGGCCCGTCAAACCATTGAGCCGGATCCCGTTGCCGCCGCTATTCTCGCAGAATTGGGGGGAGCCGATGGCATTACGGTTCACCTGCGGGAAGATCGCCGCCATATTCAAGAGCGGGATGTGCAAATTCTGCGGCAAACGGTACGTACCCATCTCAACCTGGAAATGGCAGCCACGCCGGAAATGGTGGCCATTGCCCTAGATATTCAGCCGGATTATGTCACTCTAGTTCCGGAACGTCGCCAAGAGGTGACAACGGAAGGCGGCCTCGATGCGATCGCCCAAGTCGAATCCCTAACCCAGGTTGTGGCTACCCTGCAAAACGCCGATATTCCCGTCAGTTTATTTATTGATGCGGATCCGGATCAAATTCGTGCTGCGGCCAAAACCGGGGCCAAGTTTATCGAACTCCATACCGGCCAGTATGCGGAAGCTGTGGGGGAAGGGGCCCAACTCCAAGAGCTACAAAACCTCGCTCGTGGCCTCTGGCAAGCCAAGGACTTAGGTTTGCGGGTGAATGCGGGTCATGGCTTAACCTATTTGAATGTTTACCCCGTGGCCCAATTGGAAGGGATGGAAGAACTGAATATTGGCCATACCATTGTCAGTCGGGCAGTTTTAGTGGGACTAGAGCGGGCCGTGCAAGAAATGAAGCGGGCGATCGCCGGCCGATTCCCCTAAGTTTCCCTAAATCTGGGGCGGGTATCCATGGGTTCCTTGCCGAGGATCCTCAAGGATATTACCGTAAGAAAAGCGTTTCCGCCTCATTCCTTGTTGTTGTGTATTTCGTTTATCTATCTCGGTTTGCCTATCTCGTTATTGTCCATCTTAATTACTGTTTACTGTCCATCTCGTTACCGTGGAAATTCATGACCCTTTCGCCCCCAGAATCTTCGCCTAACCCTACTGCCACCTCACCCATGGCGATCGCCCCCGTGATCGTGGATCGGAAAGACATTGATGCCAATATCTGGATTGCCCTCCTGGCTGCGGGTGTGGGAACCCTGGGGATTTATATTTTGCTGTTCCCCCTACGGGCGACCTATCTGGGCCAACTACTCTTTGAGCGGGGCTGGACCCAACCTGTAGCGATTTTGTTTGCCATTTTTGTGATGGCATTTACACTGCTGAAGGCCCTTGCCCTTCTTAGTCAATTGGCATCCCTGCGTCAAGGGTGGGTGCCCATGAACTTTCCCCTAAAATCTCCCACCGATGCCAGTTTAGCCCAGTTGCAGCATACCCTGGCCCAACGGCGATCGCTCCTGCCCGTGCGCTGTGCCCGTACCCTAGGGGCCTACATGGTGGGGGGCAGTCGGGAAGCGGCCAATGAAGTGGTGGCGGAAGATAGTAGTGCGGCCGCTGCGGCCTCAGAAGCCTCCTACACCATTCCACGGGTCTTGGTTTGGGCCATTCCCCTGTTGGGGTTTATTGGTACGGTGGTCGGTATTAGTCAGGCGGTCAGCGGCTTTTCTAGCTTTCTGCAAACAGCCCAAGAAGTCGATCAGATCAAGGAAGGAATTGGTGGCGTAACGACGGGCCTAGCCGTTGCCTTTGATACGACCCTGGTCGCCTTAATTCTGAGCGTGCTGGTGATGATTCCCCTTGTCATTGTGGAGCGGCAAGAATCTAAACTCCTCCTCACCATTGATGGCTACATTAACGACTACGTTTTAGCCCGACTTCCCATGGCCACCCCCACCGCCAGCTTAACCACCTCAGACCTGCAAGAAACAATCCAAGCCGTTCTCCGGGAGGAATTACCCAGTCCAGAAGCCCTGATGGAGCCAGCCCAGGCTACCCTGGAGCAATTAGTGAATCATTTAGGCCGTTTAGCCCAGGCCCTCACCAGCGATCGCAAACAGTTTCTCACCACCCTAGAGGAGCAGCACCATAACCAAGATCAGGCCTTCCAGCAGTTACTCCATGAATTTCAGGAGCGTAGTCAAGTCCTAGTGACCGAACTCCACCGTAGCCAGGACGACTTTTCCGGACACATTTCCAATCAGACCCAGGCCCTTGCCCAACTTCTAGAGCAAAGTAGTCAAACTCTGCAACAGCGATTGGAACTACTGGCCTCCCTGAATCAAGCCCTCAACGCCCTAGCGGAAACGGGGAGCCTTCAATTGGTAATCCATGACCTGAACCAAAGCCTAGAGCAACTTCAACCCGTACTCAAGCAACTTTCCCAGCCCCGCCGCGTCATGCTCGTTGAACAAAATGCGGAATAAATACCAGGGAAAAATTTTACATTTCTCAAAATTTGATTGCCAGTCCCCTGAATAACGGCCTACCTTAAGATAAAAACAGTCCATTAGATCATTATTGCTATTTCATTATTCCTATCACTCTCAATTCATTATCAATGTCCTCTATTCATACCCTACTCACGTGACTCTTCCTGCCTCTACGGTTCGCCGCCTCAAACGTCTTCCACAATTACCCGTCGTTTGGGAGGGTGCTTGGCGCACAATCGTTAACCCCAGAAATGAAAACGATCAACAAACCTGCATGGTGTGGGTCGATAGTACTAGCCCCGGTGTCAGGGCAATGGAAGTTATCAAAACTCCAGTCACACCAGAAGTTATGACGCGGCTATTGATGCAGGCTATAGAAAAACCCCAAGGGGGGCAGGAGGGTTCTCTACCCCAAGAAATTATCACTAGCGATCGCGAGTTTCAGTTTTTTTTGCGGGGAGCATTAAAAGATCTGGATATTGATATTACCTATGCGGATCAACTCCCTTTTAGCAGCGAATTATTTAACTACCTGGATCACGCTTCCACCTCAACCCCCGATGAGATTCCTGAGCCTTTGCAAGGAGTCATGGATGATGTCGTCGATCGCCTCTGGACAGCAGCCCCCTGGCAAAATCTCCTAGATAGCCAGATATTCCGTATTGCCTGTAAAGCCTTGGACAGTTGCTTCTTCGCCACATTTTTAGGATTTCTGGGCGAAGAGTATGGCGTTCTTCTCTATCGTAATCTTGATTCCCTCATCAGTTTCCGCCAAAATGTCTTCGAAATAAATTTAGAGACCAGTATAGAGTCTGACAATTTCAATGAGTCCGAGACAGCCTTTCTACGCCAAGACTGTATATTTCTGACCTTCAATCTTACGGATGAGGGAGATCGGTACCCTTCCCTGCTCCCTAGCCCGATGGACTCCCCCCCCAGCAGTAGCACTGTTGTTGTCCCTTCCTTTGGCAGTATTCATCCCTTAGAAGGGTTACGTACCTATCTGGACGAAGAAGAAGCGGCAATCATATATATGGGGCTAGAGGCATTTCTCAAGTTCTGGCAAAAAAATAATAAAAAGATTAACGTTAATCGATTTCCTGCCCTTGAAGCAACCACCAAGATCAAGCATCCGATCGCCCAGACCAATATTAGCTGGGTTGTGAGTACGTTGCCCGATGTGACCGCTACATTGCAAGCCATGGAGCCGGACAAGACAAATCCTTTTCTAAGGACAACAGGGGATGGTCTAGACCTGAAAGTTATCCCCATTAATGACAATTTTGTACCAGATAAGTCCTTGGTTTTCCTGGATGAGCGGCCCATGGCTTGGCTGGAGGAGGCGAAAAACTATACCAGGTATTACCAGGAGGGAGAATTACCCTTAAAAGCGTCTTCGATGGCAACCCTGATCATTCAAACGAGTCAACCAAAAGTACGGACAATGGTGCAAACCTTAGCGACAGGGGATGGTTTGAATTGGGTTCAAATCGTGAAGTCGGATGCCTCGCTCCATGAATCACCAAAGCATATTCTAATGCTACAAACCAGTGGCGGTGAGTTTATCTACTGTAATGAATACGATCCTGAAGATAAAGGGTACATGAAAGTCTTCAAACAATGGGATAAACTATGCCGGAAAAGTGGGGGGTGGTGTGTCGTCCTTTTAGCCAGTGGCATCACCGGAAAGGGACGGATGAACCCTCAATTTTCTGATCTATGGGCTTTCCTAGAGGTTCCCTATCTTTCCTTAGTAGATGACTAGAGCATTAGATGATTAGATGAACCCCCATGAAATTTCATCAACGGCTAGCAATCGCCCTATTTTTTCCCTTTTTACTAACGGCTCTGACGGGAGTTGGCCATCGCATTGGCCGTAGTTGGTTGGGGCTACCGAAATCCTTTGGCCGGGCGATGATGACCCTCCATGAAGGCCGATTTTTGGGGGAGAGCCTAATTCCTGTATATGTTTTAGTCTTGGGCCTGGGTCTTTTGGCCATGATTGCCAGTGGTTTTCTGCTATTCTTTCAACGACCAACGCCAGGGCTCTTCACGGCTCGAAAAATTCATCACCTGATTGCCCCCATCGCTGCCCTGCCGCTGATTGTCAGTGGCATCACCGGTATTTCCTATCGACTGGGTCGGGCCTGGTTTGGCCTGAGCAAGGAACAGGCGGCCATTTTCTTGTCCATTCATCAGGGAACCTATCTGGGGCCAACATTGCGACCCTTTTATATTTTGCTCATTGGCTTGGGGGCGATCGCCATTTTACTGAGTGGCGTTCAATTGATTCCAGAAGTTCGTCAACACCTTATTTTGCCCTTGAGAAAAATAGGTAAGAGATTCAAAAACTCAACCGTTGATGAAAACCCCACCTAGGTTAGGTAGCATCCAAATTATGGTCGCCAGATTACGGGCGATTGCCTAGGGCATCTTCGGGCATAATAATCAGCGTCGTTCCTTCCCGCCGTAGCACAAACACTTTTTTAGATTGGGGAATTTCTAGATAGGGATCATCACAGCGGGCCTGCCAAGAATTCCCTTCGTATAAAACCCGCCCGTGGCCCCCTGGAGCAATGGCCGTCAGGGTTTCTGCTTCAACGGCATCCTGGAGTAGGCGATCGCCCCGGCGGGGCATAAATCGTCGTCCCACATAAATCAGCATTACCGCTAGGATCAGCCAGAGAACAACCTGAAGCGGAAAGTAAGGAATCAGTAGGGAAACAAAGGCAATCACAAAGGCACTGAGGCCCAGCATCATTTCCACAAAGGCCGTAGGAAAAATAACTTCTAGGAAGCATAGGACGGCCCCTAAAATAATCCAGAGCCAAAAGGGATCAATCACAGCAGCCATTTTTTAGACTTCCCTGAGTAAATTAATGGGTTACATTTAGGACATGGAAAGGCTTTTTGGGGAATTTTAATATTTTTGATATTTATATTGTATACGGCTGACTTTAGCAGAACATTGGCAGGAGACTCTTTTTGATCGTTCTACCAAGTTTTTGCCTTAAATTTATCATCATTGAGAATCACCATACTATCACCAGACTGAGCTAGGACAAATAAACCCTGATGATAGGCATAGCGGGCAACCTCCGGTGGAACGACCATGCCAGCCACGGCTCCCATTAGTTTCATGGAGCGATGTTGGGGGGATAAGCGTCTAAATTTGGCAATGCGTTCGAGATGCTCATTCACATCGGTTTGGCTGAGTTTACTTTTGACTTCGACGGCAACAGCTTCATCACCATTGACCACCAGTAAATCAATTTCCAGGCTATCTTCCCCTGCTTCAATCGTGACATCACTGGCAAGTTGACGCACAGCGATACCCCGCTCTCGAAAGAGACGGACGGCGGCGGGACGGACTTGCCACTCGACAAACTCCCCAAGGCGATTGCCTAGATTACCAATTTGTTGATTAACTTGCTGGATTTGGCGATCGGTCTTGCGAGCTTGATCTTTGAGGATTTGCTCTGTTTCCTGGAAGCGGCGTTCTGCTTCCTGGAATCGACGCTCTGCTTCCTGAGACTGCTCCTTGAGAAGTCGTTCGGTTTCTTTTTGGGCTTCGGCGAGTTCACCCAATAAACGCCACACATCATCGGCGGTGGTTGCCATGGTTTTGACCCTAGATTTTTATGGCTTGTCTATCTCTAGGATACCTAACTGCACTCCGCCGCTAGGGCAGACTCTACGGGCACACCATCAATCTCTAAGACTATCTCATCTCTTTCTTCGAGTAATTGACAGAGGCTTTGCTCTAGGGGAAGTTGGGTTTGCTCCTGACCTTGCAAAATGGTTAGTAGCTCTTGGGGAAATTTCAACTCTACTGGCGCAGGCACAAAGACAAAGATGGTTGGTGGTGGTGTCACTGGGGGTACAGGAGGTTGGGGCACAGTTGATGTGACAGGTGTAACTACTAGCGGTGCTGCGGGGGGTTGCACGACAGGAGTCATGGCTGGAGTTGTTGTAGGAGGATCAGTAGGAGTAACGGGTAATTGAAACTGATATGCCCCCAAATCGAGCAAGCCATCCCTGAGACGAGGCTCCCCCCGCTGATCTGTTGCCGGCAAACCTGTTTGGCTAGGATCACCTACGGCTAAGGCCGGACTGTCCGGTAAGAGGGCATGGGTTTGGGTGGGGCCGCCATTGTTGGCGAGGGGGCCAATAATTTGACTGGTTGGAACTGAAGGAGTAATGACGTTGCCTGCCCCACTGGAGATCCCGCCACCAATGCCCAGAGTGTTGTTTTGCCCAACAAGGTTATTGCCGGTAAAGTTTAGAGCGCCACCGTTATTAATTTCAGGGCCGACAGTAGCAGTAGACTCATTACCACTAATAATGCTGTTGGTCACGTTGACCGTAACATTATTCACAATCCCGCCGCCGCCGCCGGATGAAGGATCCGTAGCCTTATTGCCACTGATCGCGCATCCCAGCCATCGCTCGCCACTCAATAGCATCATATTTCTGACGCAACCCATCTGGTAACTGTTTGACAGCTTCACCGATTACTTCAATACTACAAACGTAAGCGCGCTTCAGCGTTTCATCTTACACAAATTTCGCCTTGTCTAAACTCGTAGAACTCGCCATGATGTAGGTTGTTTCATCAAGAATGTGCTGTAAGTATTCACGAGCCAAGGGAGACATACTCGACCTCATCGAATATACGCGGACCAATATAAGGACTTAATGATTCTATCGTGATGAGGTCAACTGCTCTACCAAAAATATCCTCTAGAAAAAAAGATAGGTGTATAAAGTTATCAAACGTTTTCTGGGCTGGCTCAAAAGCAACCAAAATATCAACATCACTTTGAGGGTGAATTGCAGTGTCACGGGCAAATGAGCCGAAAACACCGCATCGTCTCACTCCCAAACGGTGTAACTCCTGGTGATACTCGTGGAGCAGAGCTAGTACTTGGGCTTTCATTTGTACTGGCATCGTTTGCATAGACTAATCATCTAATGCTGAGTCTATCACAGCACAAGAGGCTCACAGATAACACTCAAGCACCGTCCCAAACAGGATATAAAGCAGCCCAACGACCCTGCGTTTGTGCTGCGGGGCGACCAAGTCTGAAGTTAAGCAAAAAATGCAAACCCGTCAGCACGAAACGCTTGTTAGCGATCTGCTGGAATTATAAGTTACTTTTTATTTTTGCTTGTTTACTACTCAATAAGTTAATAAAAGCACTGCATGACACAATCATAAACAATGCATCTTCTTGATCTAAATTGTCAGCGTCAAGTAAAGCATGTCTTATTCCATCTGCATCACTTGTGTACCCATATAAACTTGAAAATGCTTTCAGTAAAGCAGGGTGAATTGTCTTATTATTTTCAATAATCTTTAATGCTTCTCCAAGTGTTGCCTTATCTTTATTAGCAATTTGTTTACAATGTGCTTCTACAGCGCTTATTGCTTCTTTAATTGAATTTCTATAATCAGGGTTTACTCTATCAGAGATAAGTTTTAGCGCGGATTTCAGATGAATCTGAATAGAGTTAGTTAAAGATTTATTATTTAAAGAATTTTCAATGGATATAATCTCTTCTTCGTTAGTAATTGGTGTAATTATATCATCTACAAATCGATATCCAGATAATTCAATTTTTAATACTTCATTAACATACTGTATGAATTTCTCATTGGTTTTGTTACCTGAATAGAGTTCTGTAAAATAATTTGGTAGTATTTCTATAAAATTATAAACCTCGTACCATTGGGCAGAGAAAAAATACTCTTTTAGATAACTTTTGATAAGATAAGTTTGAGATGATAACTCGTCAATTCTATTTTTAAAATAGTATACCCATAAGCTATTAATCAATTGCACAAAATCAGAGTTATTATCGTGAAAATAAAATGCATTAATCTTATTCAAGTAAAATATATTAACAGCATTCCATAGAGAGTTTCTGAGATTATCGTCTATTGAATCAATCTGTATTACTGATTTTATAGGTGTAATTCCTAATCTTTCGGAAAAGCTTGGCATAAATTTAGTGTTAAATGTATGATTTGAAAATTGACCGCTAACTACTATATATGCAGAGACTTTCCATATATACGCCAAAGTAGTGAATAGCGTAAAATTTATTTCCTAATCTGGATTGTAGCCATGCTAACACTCTGATTTTTAGGTGTCAATATTGACTAAATAGCTGACATAAAAACTGCCAAAATTGGGATTTAAGCATGGTTGGTCAAGGGATTTGGCTGGTGGGGTAGGGCCTGTCATGTGGAACTTTACCGTATAATGTGCCTATTTGGGATGAAATAAAGCGATTTGATGCATATATATCCTGGCGAAATTAGAATCAAAGAATCTCTGTTGTAACCATTTAGAGATTCACAAAGAATTAAGGATTTCAGGCAATCAATAGGATGTCCCAGCAACCGATCTATTTAGATGCCCAGGCCACAACTCCCCTAGATCCAGTGGTTTTAGAGGCAATGTTGCCCTACTTTATTGAGCGGCCGGGGAATCCTTCCAGTGGTGGGCATCGCTATGGCTGGGAAGCGGCAGCGGCGATCAAGGAGGCGAGGAAGAGGATTGCGGAGGCGATCGCCGCAGAGCCCCAGGAAATAATCTTTACCAGTGGGGCGACGGAGGCCAATAATTTAGCCATTAAGGGGGTAGCTGAAGCCTATCTCACTAAGGGACGACATCTAATTACCGTCGCAACTGAACATCAAGCGGTTCTGTCCCCCTGCCGGTATTTAGAATCCGTCGGGTTTGAGGTCACTTACCTATCGGTACAAGGGGATGGCTTAGTTAACTTAACTCACTTAGAGCAGGCGATTCGAGCCGATACGGTTTTAGTCTCGATCATGGCGGCCAATAATGAAATTGGGGTTCTTCAGCCCATATCCGAAATTGGTGCTATCTGTCGTCAACGGGGAGTTTTGTTTCATACGGATTCCGCCCAGGCGATCGCCAAAATTCCCCTGAATGTTCAAACCCTAAATGTAGATTTAATGTCCTTAACCGCTCACAAAATCTATGGACCTAAGGGCGTAGGCGCTCTCTATATTCGCCGGCCCTCGGTCAAACTTGCGGCCCAAATTCATGGCGGCGGTCAAGAAAACAACTGGCGATCGGGAACCCTAGCCACACCACAAATTGTCGGTTTTGCCAAGGCAGTCCAGATGGGACTAGAGCAACTTGAATCGCAAACCCTTCGATTGCAAGCATTGCGTCAAAAACTTTGGCATGGACTAGAGTCCCTCCAGGGGATTGAACTGAACGGTCATCCCCAGAACACCCTAGCGGGTTGCTTAAATGTGACGATTCATGGCGTTGATGGCCCACGACTGTTGGCAGAATTGTATCCCCACTTAGCCATCTCTTCCGGATCGGCCTGTAGTTCTAACCAGGGGCAACCATCCCATGTCCTCCTCGCTCTGGGGCGATCGCCCGCCCTAGCAAAGGCCTCACTACGATTTGGTTTGGGACGATACACGACGGAAGCAGAGATTGATCAGGCCATCCATATCATTCAAAACACCGTGGCAAAACTGCGGGGGTACAATTACTTAAATCTACTTAAACCATCCCAAAGCAAGAAATAAATTTAGAGATAATAAAATGTCTAGAGCTTCACTTCAATATCAACACCGGAGGGTAAATCCAGTTTCATCAGGGCATCAATGGTTTTAGGAGAGGGTTGATAAATATCAATAATGCGGCGATGGGTGCGGGTTTCAAAATGCTCCCGCGAGTCCTTATCTACGTGGGGCGATCGCAGCACACAATAAATTTTACGTCGTGTCGGCATGGGGATCGGGCCCACAGGGGAGGCCCCTGTACGTTTAGCCGTATCTACAATGCGATCGCAGGATGTGTCGAGTAATCTGTGGTCAAAAGCTTTTAAGCGGATGCGAATTTTCTGCTGTTGCAGGATAGCCATAATAAAGTCCTTAAATTTTCTAGGTTCAGTTAAAAGAAAAAATAGCCGTCAACATCAGGAACACAGAATTCATATCCAAGGAATTCACAATCAAAGGCCGCCCATTGAACCCTAGAGAGTATCAACTTAGCGGCCTAGATCATGGATTGCCTACTTCAAGATTTTGGAAACCACACCTGCTCCGATGGTACGGCCGCCTTCCCGAATGGCAAAGCGCATTCCCTGCTCAATGGCGATCGGGTTGATCAACTCCACCGTCATTTTGATGCGATCGCCGGGCATCACCATTTCCGCATCACTGCCATCATCAGCGGTAAAGGCCGTAATGGTACCCGTTACATCCGTTGTCCGCACATAGAATTGAGGGCGGTAGCCAGAGAAGAATGGCGTTTTCCGTCCCCCCTCTTTGTCCGTCAAAATATAGACTTCCCCTTCAAATTGGGTGTGGGGGGTAATCGAACCGGGTTTGGCAATCACCATTCCCCGCTGAATATCTTCTTTTTTCAAACCCCGGAGCAATAAACCCGCATTGTCCCCAGCCATCCCTTCATCAAGACTTTTCTTGAACATCTCAATGCCGGTGACCGTAGTTGTGCGTGTTTCCCGTAAACCCACGAGTTCCACCGTTTCATTTACCTTGACCTTACCGCGCTCAATCCGGCCCGTGGCCACCGTACCCCGACCAGTAATCGAGAATACGTCTTCCACTGCCATCAAGAAGGGCTTATCCACATCCCGCGTTGGGGTAGCAATGGACTCATCCACCGCATCCATCAGATCGTAGATTTTATCAACCCACTCATTGTCACCCCGCTTCAGGGTGGGAGTTTCCGTCATTGCCTCTAGGGCCATTAAGCCAGAACCACGAATAATGGGCAAATCATCGCCGGGGAATTCATACTCACTCAAAAGCTCCCGCAGTTCTAGTTCCACGAGTTCAAGGAGTTCATCGTCGTCCACCTGATCCACTTTGTTCAGGAAAACAACAATGCTGGGAACCCCCACCTGACGAGCCAAAAGAATATGCTCCTTGGTTTGGGGCATGGCACCGTCTGTTGCTGCCACCACGAGAATAGCTCCATCCATCTGGGCGGCCCCAGTGATCATGTTTTTCACATAGTCAGCGTGGCCCGGACAATCCACGTGGGCATAGTGGCGTTTTTCCGTCTCATACTCGACGTGAGCCGTATTAATCGTAATCCCCCGCTGTTTTTCTTCGGGAGCAGCATCAATTTCATCGTACTTACGGGCGGAAGCTTGGCCCAAAGCCGATAGGGTCATCGTGATCCCAGCAGTCAGAGTTGTTTTACCGTGATCAACGTGACCAATGGTACCGATATTAACGTGGGGTTTTGTCCGTTCAAATTTAGCGCGTGCCATGTTTTTCCTCTATGTGTAACTATGCGTTCCCTTTATTTTTGGCAATGATGGTTTCAGCCACATTACGGGGTACTTCGTCATAATGGCTAAATTCCATTGAGAAGATACCCCGCCCCTGGGTATTAGAACGAATATCAGTGGCATAGCCAAACATCCGTTCTAGAGGAACCTTGGCTGTGACTTTGGCAAGACCTGCCTCCGTTGTTTGTCCCTCAATTTGACCGCGACGGGAAATCAAATCTCCCATCACGGTTCCCAGGAAGTCTTCTGGAACCTCAACTTCGACCTTCATCATTGGCTCCAGTAATACCGGATTGGCCTTCATTACGGCACTCTTAATGGCCATGGAACCGGCAATCTTGAAGGCCATTTCAGAGGAATCGACATCGTGGTAAGACCCATCCACTAAGGTGATTTTTAGGTCAATCACGGGATAACCTGCCAAAATACCCGATTCACAGGCTTCTTTCATCCCTTGCTCTGCCGGGCCAATATACTCCTTGGGTACAACCCCACCCACAATCTTGGAAACAAATTCAAAACCTGTTCCTGACTCAGCGGGTTCGAGTTCGATGACCACATGGCCGTACTGACCTTTACCACCACTTTGGCGAATAAATTTACCCTCGGAACGAACCGGTTGACGCACGGTTTCCCGATAGGCAACTTGGGGTTGACCAATATTGGCTTCCACCTTAAACTCCCGCAGCATCCGATCCACAAGAATTTCTAGGTGGAGTTCGCCCATGCCAGCAATGACCGTTTGATTAGTTTCGGAGTCAACACTCACCCGGAAGGTGGGGTCTTCCTCGGAAAGGGACTGGAGGGCTTTGGAAAGCTTTTCCATATCCTGCTTGGTCTTGGGTTCGACTGCCACCGAGATGACTGGCTCTGGGACAAATAAAGATTCTAGAACAATGGGTGAGGCATCTTCGCAGATGGTATCCCCCGTAAAGGTATCCTTGAGACCGAGGGCAGCCCCCAGATCCCCCGCCCGCAGTTCATCCACTTCAATGCGATCATCCGCTTTGAGGACAATGAGGCGGGAAATACGTTCCTTCTTATCCTTAGTGGCATTGAGGACATAGCTGCCTTTTTTGAGAATGCCGGAGTAGACGCGCACAAAGGTGAGACGACCATAGGGATCGGACATGATCTTAAACGCCAAAGCCGCCAAGGGTTGGGTATCATCCGCAGCCCGCGCCACCTCACTGCCATCGGGCAGTAAGCCCTTAATGGCCGGCACATCAATGGGAGCCGGTAGGTAGTCCACTACCGCATCTAGCAGCAATTGTACCCCTTTATTTTTGAATGCAGAACCGCACAGCATCGGCACGATCGCCCCGGAAATGGTGCCTTGACGCAGGGCAGCGCGAATTTCCGCTTCAGTTAAATCTTCCCCTTCCAGGTATTTCTCCATCAGGGTGTCATCGGTTTCGGCGACAGCTTCCACCAGTTTGATCCGGTATTCTTCCGCCAGTTCAACCATATCGGCTGGAATTTCCGTATCTTGAATGTCTTTGCCCAGATCATCCTTGTAGACCTTAGCCCGCATCCGCACTAGGTCAACAATACCCGTTAAATTATCTTCGGCACCAATGGGGAGTTGAATGGGGACGGCATTGGCCCGGAGGCGATCGCGAATTTGGCCATACACTTTGTAGAAATTAGCCCCGGTGCGATCCATCTTATTGACGAATACAATACGAGGCACACTATAGCGATCTGCCTGCCGCCAAACTGTCTCTGACTGGGGTTGAACACCACCGACAGAACAAAAAACAGCAATCACACCATCGAGAACCCGCATGGAACGCTCGACTTCAATGGTGAAATCAACGTGGCCGGGGGTGTCAATAATATTAATTTGATGATCATTCCAGGATGTACTAATGGCGGCAGCCGTAATCGTAATGCCCCGCTCCCGTTCCTGGGCCATCCAGTCCGTGACGGCCGTACCGTCATGAACCTCACCCATTTTATGGACGACACCAGAATAAAATAAAATCCGTTCGGTTGTGGTTGTCTTACCCGCATCAATATGAGCGGCAATCCCGATATTTCGCACTCGCTCGAGCGGGGTCGTCCGTGCCACAGCTACCTCCTTATCCTTAGCATTGCTTTAGAATTCTTAAATAATTGTATCCAACTCCTGAACCCCTTGCGTGATCCTTGAGTAATCTCACCAATCAGACGCATATTAATAGCGGTAATGGGCAAAAGCTTTATTTGCATCCGCCATTTTGTGGGTTTCTTCCCGCTTACGGATCGTACTTCCAGTTTCGTTGGCCGCATCCATCAATTCATTGGCAAGCTTGGCCGTCATCGATCGCCCAGCCCGCTTCCGGGAAAATTGCACCAACCAGCGCAGGGCCAAGGCCACACCGCGATCGGAGCGGACTTCCATGGGGACTTGATAGGTGGCACCACCAACCCGACGGGCCTTAACTTCCACTAGGGGAGTTGCATTTTTGATCGCCCGCTCAAATACCTGCAAGGCTTCCTCTCCCGTGCGCTCTTCGACGGTCTTCATTGCGTCATAGACAATCCGACTGGCAATAGATTTTTTGCCACTGAGCATAATCCGCTGAATCAGCATACTGACTAAGCGATTGTTGTACACCGGATCCGGAGCCGTGGGGCGTTTTTGAGCACGAGTTCGACGGGACATAGTTCCTTGGGGTGATGAGACTTAAATAACGTAGAACAAAAAAAGATAACCGGGAATTTCAACGGGGACTAAGCCATTAGGGGAAAAGTCCCTGAGGGATAAAGATCCATCTGGCTTATTTCTTGCCAGCGGCAGCCCCTTCCTTGGGACGCTTGGCCCCATATTTAGAGCGGCCTTGCTTGCGATCTTTCACGCCAGCGGTATCCAGAGTGCCACGAATAATGTGGTAACGGACACCGGGTAAATCCTTAACCCGACCACCGCGAATCATGACGACCGAGTGCTCTTGGAGGTTATGGCCAATGCCTGGAATATAGGCGGTGACTTCAAAGCCAGAAGTTAAACGTACCCGCGCTACTTTCCGTAAAGCTGAATTAGGCTTTTTTGGGGTCGTAGTGTAGACCCTCGTGCAAACTCCCCGCCGTTGAGGACAGCTTTTGAGGGCAGGCGACTTGGTTTTCTTTTTGAGAAGTTCCCGCTCTTGGCGGATAAGTTGCTGGATGGTGGGCATTACCGACACTACTGATTATTTCACCGAACTATCATTGTAGTGATCAGAGGGGATAGGTGTCAAGACAAGCTCAAAAAATCTAATACCGTTGCTCAATGGTCGGTGCTTGTCTAGGTCATCGTCGTTCTGGTTCGACCAGTTCCACTCGCTAAGGAGATAGTTTATATTTCTGCCCATTGCTGGATCAGGATATTACTGATTACTATTGTGAAGGCTTGGGGTATGAAGCTGGCCGAGTTTTTACGCCAAGTGAGAAAGTTTTGCTGGCAGTTATGAAGCAAACGAAGAAGACAAGGAAAGAGATTGATCAATTTTGTTGTAGATGCCCAAATTATCGGTTGCCAGGCTAGAAGAGATTGGTGAGACGCTATGGAAAAGTTAATCGGAGCAGATAACGCCGACCCAGATGAGGAATTGTTTTACTGTCCATTAATAGAACAACCCATGTGTTCTGCCTATTGCTATGACTTGAACTTTCAATCGGCTGGTGATTTTATAAAACCTACTTTTTTGCTGACAGTGATGAGGGTGACAAACAAGACCAAGGAAGAAGTTGATGAGTTTTGCTCTAAGTGCCCTCGGTATAACTTCTAGGTTTTAAGACTTCGCCAGATTTTATAGGTTCTGATCCGCCGCCAGTTGGGCTAACTGTTCCTGCTGATCTCGACTAATGCAGGATTGAACCACCGTTTCGATGTCCCCTTCCAGGATGGAACTCAGGCTAAAATTTTGGGCGAGGCGATGATCGGTGACGCGATCGTCTTTGTAGTTATAAGTGCGAATCTTTTCGGAGCGATCGCCCGTGCCCACCTGAGACCGCCGCATTGAGGTAATGGCATCTTGGTGTTCCCGCAATTTTAGTTCGTAGAGCTTGGCCCGTAAAATCTGCATCGCCCGCTCTTTATTTTTTAATTGACTCCGTTCTTCCGTACAAAAAATACGAATACCCGTGGGTTTGTGGAACAGATCAACAGCGGTTTCAACTTTGTTGACGTTTTGCCCCCCCGCACCACCGGATCGGGCCGTACTCATTTCAATATCTTTGGGATCAATCTGAACCTCAACTTCATCCACTTCCGGCATAATTGCCACGGTAGCCGTTGAGGTATGCACCCGTCCCCCCGCTTCCGTGAGGGGAACCCGCTGCACCCGATGCACGCCAGATTCAAACTTGAGTTGGCTATAGACGCGATCGCCCTTGATTTCCAGGATGGCTTCTTTGACCCCCCCCATCTCCGCCAAGGATTCGCTCACTAAGTTCACTTGCCAGCCCTGGGTCTTGGCATAGCGGGTATACATCCGCACCAGATCTCCGGCCCAGATGCCCGCTTCATCGCCACCGGCCCCTGCCCGAATTTCCAGCATGATGTTTTTATCATCGTTGGGATCCCGGGGCAGCAGGAGTACCTTTAGGTGAGCTTCTAGGTTGGCAATTTTTTCCGAGAGGTCGGCAACTTCTTCCTCGGCCATTTGCCGCATTTCAGCATCGCTGCCGGTATCCTTGAGTAGTTGCCGAGTTTCCCTTAACTCTTGGGTGAGGGACTTCCAAGTATCGTAGACTGTTACCGTTTCCTCTAGGGCAGCCCGACTTCTGGCGACCCGCTGAAATTCATTGGGATTCACCGCTACATCCGGATCCGCCAAACGCCGCGTCAATTCATGGAACGTTTGTTCAACGGAACGGAGTTTATCCAGCAGATAGGCTTCAGCCATGGCTAAAAAAGGAATTTAGACCTTACGAGAGTAGAACTCAACCACTAGGAGTTCGTTGACTTGCAGGGCAATCCATTCCCGTTCCACAATGCCATTCACCTTACCTGTCAGGTTGTTTTTGTCAAACTCTAAGTGACTAGGAAGATTGGCTAAACCAGGATTTTGAAGATTAGCTTCCACTAGCTTACGGGAGCGATCGTTGTTGCGAACCCCAATGATTTCCCCAGGGCGGCATTGATAGCTGGCAATAGAAACGGTTTTGCCATTGACCGTAATGTGGCCGTGGTTGACCAGTTGCCGGGCCCCAGGGATGGTGGGGGCCATGCCCAAACGGAATACCGTATTATCTAGGCGCATTTCTAGAAGTTGCAATAGGGCTAATCCGGTGGAACCACTTACCCGCCGTGCCTTGCGAACATAGCGCACTAACTGCCGCTCGGATACACCATAGTTAAAGCGTAATTTTTGCTTCTCATCTAAGCGAACTGCATACTCAGAACGCTTCCGCCGCGCTTGGCCATGTTGACCAGGGGGATAGGAACGTTTGGGTGATTTGCGGGTTAACCCAGCTAACTCACCGAGACGACGAACAATTCTTAAACGGGGGCCACGATATCGAGCCATGTAACGTTACCTACTGTTTGTAACCTTTAGGAAAAGAACAGGGTGTCTAGACATGGGAAATCCAAGACCCCTACCGGATCGGCTTTCCTAGTATAGCGAGGGATGGGGGCGATCGCAAGATCAATTCTGCAATTAAAATCGATCCTGGAATTAATCTGGAATTAATATGGACTGGGATTAAAATGGTGAGTGTTGATTAAAAATACGTTGACGGTGACTGGTTTCCGATGGCGCACCCTACCAAAATTATTGTTCTAGACGATGATCCGACGGGATCCCAAACCGTTCATAGCTGTTTGCTGCTGACTTGCTGGGATGTGCCGACCCTGACTATGGGTTTGGCGGACAGTTCACCAATCATGTTCATTTTGACCAATACCCGTGCCCTCCCTGCGGATCAGGCAGAGAGCGTCACGAAGGAGGCTTGCCAAAACCTCAAAATTGCCCTCCTCGACCAACCCAACGTGCCAGATTTTTTAGTGGTCAGCCGCTCCGACTCCACCCTGAGGGGGCATTATCCGATTGAAACCGATGCGATCGCCACGGCATTGGGCCCCTTTGATGCCCATTTTTTAGTCCCGGCATTCCTAGAGGGGGGACGCATTACCCGTGATAGCATTCACTACCTGAAGATTGACGGGAAACTAACGCCGGTGCATGAAACGGAATTTGCCCAGGATTCTGTCTTTGCCTATCACCACAGCTACTTGCCGGACTATGTTGCCGAGAAAACCCAGGGGCGGATTCCGGCGGATCGGGTGGAGCAATTTTTGTTAAAGGACATTCGTCAAGGCATTCAACCCCGATTGGCCCAGCTTCAGGGAAATATATGTGGGGTCGTGGATGCTGAAACCCAGGGGGATTTGGATCGGTTTGCCGAGGATGTCTTGGCCGTTGCCGCCACCGGAAAACGGTTTCTATTCCGCAGTGCGGCCAGTCTGCTCACGGCCTTAGCCCAATTACCACCCCAACCCATTCCTGCCGAGTCCATGGGGCAATATCGCCGTAGTTCCCACCCAGGGGTCATTGTTGTCGGCTCCCATGTTCAAAAAACCACGGAGCAGTTGACCTGTTTGCTTGGAGATTCCGGTGTGGTCGGCATTGAGTTGGCGGTGGCGGAGTTAGTCGATAACGGAGATGCGGCCCCCGAGTTAATTCAGGACAGTTTAGGGCAAATCACCAGGGTGTTTGAGGCTGGTCAAACGCCGGTACTCTTTACCAGTCGCCAGGAATTACAGTTTGCCGATACCACCACCCGCCTGGCCTTTGGCCTCAAGGTCTCCGAGGTACTCATGGCCATTGTCCGGGAACTGCCGCCCCAGATCAGCTTTTTGATCAGTAAGGGGGGCATTACATCCAACGATGTTCTGAGTACGGGACTCAACTTACCCACAGCCCGACTGTTGGGACAAATTTTACCGGGGTGTTCAGTGGTACGGACTGGGCTCGATCATCCCCGTTTTCCAGAGTTGCCGGTGGTGCTATTTCCCGGAAATGTGGGCGATCGCCAGGGGTTACTTACGGTGTATAAACGCCTCATGGCTTGTGATCTCGCCTAATCTCCCTGGTTCCGAATGCGAATGACGATTCCTCATAGCCGTTTTAACTATGGGGATGATCCAATTTGTTGACAAGGTACTTGAGGGCATCTTCATTAAACAACATGGCTTCAAAGTCCCCAAGCATCTCAATGTCAGGGCTGTAGTAGAGATTGACGTTACCGCGATCAGTGTCTTCCCAAAATTTGGGTTGGGCTTGACGCAGGCGATCGCAATTGTAACTGACGGTTCGCCGAAATAGCTCGAGGCCAAGCACATCCGCGTCTTCTAAAATATCGTTGGCAATGCGTTGGGCAAAATCTGGGTAGCGATGCTTGAGATAAAACAACCCCAGGCCCATTTGAATGAGACGGACACCATTATTAAAATTAGGAGCCTGATCCCGCTGATCTCTAGAGTGATCTCGGTGGCGATCGCGGCGATGGGCCTCCGGCGGATTATCCAGTAACAGCATTTCCTCCAAGAGTTCCCTTTGACTCTGCTCCGACCAGTTTTTCTGATGCACGAGGATTAATATCTTTTTCATTTCAGCGGCAAAGACATCCACAATAAAATAGAGGGCTGGACTCGTTCTCGCCAGGTGATAGATTTCATTCCCATAGAGGCGAAGATAGTGAAAACTCTGTTGGGCCGTATCCATTTGTTGATTCTGAATCAGACATTCAATGAAGCGACGATAATGAAAGGCTAAGTTATATAAGTTACGAGCTTCATTATGTTTAATGCCATGCTTAATGGCAAAACGCAACATGGTGTTCAAACGAATAATGATTAAATTGAGTAAATAATAGTTTTTGCTGACTAGGGTTGCATCGGTAATACTACACATTTCTGCCCCACAAAGGGAGGCCAGGTCAAATTCGTCCCCATCTAAAAAGCGAATATAGGCATTGCCCAAGAGCCGGAGACATTTTTGTTCATAAAAGGTTTGTTGAGTCTCAATCTGCTCAAATTGATCAAAGAGGGTTTTGAAGGAAATATCGGAACAGACGGCGGGGGTTAGCTGGAAAAAGGGAGTAGGGATATTTTTCTTATGAAATATGTAATTTTGTAGTAATAGGCTAATGGCTTGAATAATATCGGCCTGGGGTTCCTTAAAATCCACATAGGTGAGGAGATCATCTAGCTGATTTAGGCTATCTAAAAGTTTCTTTTGCCAACGCTGCACATAACTGGAACGCTTAAATAAACTCTCATTGCCAGATTCAGCCAGGGCATGAATGATTAACTGTTGACGATGGTAGATTTGGCTAACGACATTTTCCGGTTGGGTTGATTTCAGAATATAGAAAATATAGGGAAGGGCAGTAATAATGGCAAAGGGCAAGAAAATATAGAGATTGAGGAGGGTACTGCCCAGGGAGGGCCACCCCAACTCCGTAATAATTTTGACGTAAAGAATGTGAGTTCCGGAGAGGACAAGAAACCAGACATAGATCAAGCTGATCCAGTCCTGCATATACAATTCGGTGATTTTGGGAATGCTTTGGGCGGCAATGGAAATGACAATGATCAGGGTTCCCAGGGTCAGTCCAATGACCGCCAACCAAACCTCTGGGGCAAAGCCAATGTCAATGAGGGGATCAATATCCGCAAAAATGCGCTGAAGATAATCGACAAAATAAAAATCCTGTTCGATAACAAGCTGGCTAAAAAAATCCAGGCCACTAAGAATGGTGAAACTAATTAAAAAGGCGCTCAAGGATCGGGGCAAAGCCTCCAGGAGCGATCGCCCCCGCTGGATCAAGCGGTTCAATGTTTGCCCACTGGCAGGAGTTCGCTGAATACTGGCCATGGCTACCACCCCGATAAGCTACCCTTAAGATTAATCCCTAATTGCTGCGCTGCGTTCTTCATTTTTACCCCTGTGGTTGTCTATGACTGGTTTACCTCATCCCGATCGCCTCTCCCTGGCCCAATTGGTGGCCCAAATGATCGTTGTTCGCGCCAGTGGCTATCTGTTCGATCACCAAATTCAATATCCAGACTGGGAGCCAAACCAAGCCACCCTACGGGGGTTGATCCAGGATTTTGGGGTGGGGGGTGTCATTCTCTTGGGGGGAAGTGCCGCCGAACTGGCCTATCGCTGCCAGGAACTTCAGTCCTGGGCCCCCATTCCCCTACTCATTGCTGCGGATATAGAGGAAGGGGTGGGGCAACGGTTTGTCGGTGCAACTCAGTTTCCACCGTTGGGGGCCCTGGGTTCGATTGCCCAAAAGGATTTAGAACGGGCCAAGGAACTGGCCACCGCCATGGGTGCTGCCACGGCCCAGGAGGCGATCGCCCTGGGATTGAATTGGATTTTAGGGCCGGTGGTGGATGTCAATAATAATCCCCAAAATCCGGTCATTAATGTCCGTGCCTTCAGCGATCGCCCGGAGATCGTAGCCCAATTGGCCATGGCCTTCATTGCCGGAACCCGACCCTATCCTGTACTGACGGCGGCCAAGCATTTTCCGGGCCATGGAGATACCCAAACCGACTCCCATTTAGAGTTGCCGGTACTGAGTCATCCCCGCGATCGCCTCGAAAAACTCGAGTGGCCACCCTTTGCCGCTGCGATCGCCGCCGATGTTGATGCCGTGATGACGGCCCATTTACTCCTCCCTGCCCTAGACAAGGATGTTCCGGCAACCCTTTCCGAGCCAATCTTAACGGAGATATTGCGTCAAGAATTGGGCTTTGAAAAACTGATTGTCACCGATGCCCTGGTCATGGGGGCGATCGCCCATCGCTATGGCGTGAATGAAGCTCCCCTGTTAGCCCTAGAGGCGGGGGCCGATATTTTACTCATGCCTGGGGATCCCGCTGGAGCGATCGCGGCCATTGTGGCGGCGGTAGAAACCGGGCGTGTTAGTCGGGAACGCATTCAACGATCCGTAGAGCGAATTTTCCAGGCCAAGGAACGGGTGTTCGTTCAATCCCCCCCCGTTTCCCTGAGGGATCTGCATCAACCGGCCGCCGTCCAGACCGCCCAAGCCATTACCCAGGAGTCCATGGTACAGATTCCCCTAGAGCCGGTAGCATCGGGTCTAAACTGCATTATTGTGGATAACATCCTCAACTGCCCCTTTTTAAATCGCCAAGCACCGGCCCTCCAGATTCCACCGAAGTTGGGACACACCAAGGAACTGATCATTGATCAACGGATGCCCTCACCGGCAATTGCTCACTTACCCACCCCCCCCACCCTGATCCAGATATTTAGTCGCGGTAATCCCTTTCGGGGGTCTGCTGGTCTCAATGTAACGGCCCGGGAAGTCATTTCCCACTACCTCAAAAACAGGGCGATCGCTGGCCTGATTGTCTATGGCAGTCCCTATATTTTCCAGGAGCTTTCGGCCCAACTGTCGCCGGAAAGTCCCTGTTTATTTAGCTATAGCCAAGATGCCGCAGCCCAGGAAGAAATATTCTCATTTATGTCATCGATGTCATTTATAAAATAATCAAAATGGTCTTGAGTAGAATGAAACATTCAGCCACCGCTACCCCCTAAACCCATGGCCCAGTTCAACTGGAAAAAACTTTACCCCTATGGCTTCCAACTCAATCGTCGCCGCTGGTGGTTAGAGATTGGCACGATCGCCCTGCTCTATACCCTATTTTGTTGGCTTGTACTCAAGCGGTTGCCCATTTTAGAAGCCACCTATGGCTCCCCAGTGTGGCCCGGGGCAGGGATCACCGTCGGCGGACTCTTGGCCTGGGGCAGACGACGCTGGTTTGGGGTTTTTCTAGGGGCGGCGATCGTTAACTTTTTGGTCAAGGACGATCCCGCTTGGGCCGCCACCATTGGTACCCTAGCCGTAACTGTGGGAGTCGTCCTCACTGTTTCCGCCATGAATCAGTGGATTGGTAAAGCTCATCCCTTTGAAAGGGTTAGGAATGTCGTACTTTTTACCCTTTGCTCCCTTTTTAGCGGCACTCTGATTCAGTCCCTCGTGGGGGTCACTTTAATTTTCATTACCGAGCAACTACCCAGGGAACAATTTCTAGGATTTTTAGCCAACTGGTGGATTGGCGACAGCATCGGCGTCTTAGTGATTGCCCCAGTATTTTTTACCTGGTGCGCCCCCGCCAAGAAATTCGACTCTATCCGATATTCTCTGTTAACACCAAAACGACCCCAGGAATTCGTTATTATTTTGGCCAGCTTAGGGGCGATTGGATTAGGGGCCTTTGGCTTGAGTCAACCCGTAGATTACCTCCTATTTCCCCCCCTGCTCTGGTGTGCCTTTCGCTTTTCCGCCCAACTGACGACCCTACTCGTGGCCATTGTTGCCACCAGTGCCGCCATCTGCACCGCCTACAAACTGGGAACCTTTTATCGAGTTTTTCAAGAGAGCGAATCCCTACTCCTATTTCAGTTATTTATTGGGGTGATGGCCGTAACAGTGCTAGTGGTCTTGGGAATTGTGGCAGAAAACGAACGGGCCCAACAACAACTCAATCAACTCAACAGCGAACTAGAGCAGCGCGTCCTCGATCGCACCAGTGCCCTCCAAGCCAGTGAAGCCCGGGCCCAGGAACTCGCCACCAAAGCAGAGGCGGCAAACCAAGCCAAAAGTGCCTTTATTGCCAACATGAGTCACGAATTGCGATCGCCCCTGAATGCGGTTCTTGGCTTTTCCCAACTCATGCTCCGCAGCCGTGAGTTACCCCCAGATCAGTACGAAAATGCCGGGATCATCTATCGCAGTGGTGACTATCTTTTAACCTTAATTAATAACATTCTGGATCTATCCAAACTCGAAGCTAATAAAGCTACCCTTAATCCCCATAGCTTTGATCTGGTGCGTCTCCTCGAAGACTTGGAAGATATGCTGCATCTGCGTGCCTCCAGTGCCGGCCTAGACTTGATTTTTGAGTGGAGTGATGACCTGCCACGGTACATCTACACCGACGAAATGAAACTGCGCCAAATATTGATTAACTTACTGAGTAATGGGATTAAATTTACCAGCGCTGGGCGCGTCTGGCTTACCGTTGACCATCAACCCACCAATGACCCGGAAACCTGGCAATTGAATATCGTCGTTGGAGATACGGGACTAGGCATTGGAGCCAAGGAATTAGAGCATTTATTTGATCCATTTACCCAGGGACAAGCGGGGCGGGAAAAGCAGGAAGGTACTGGCCTGGGACTTAGTATTAGCCGCAAATTTATTCAACTGATGGGGGGCGAGATTCAGGTTGAAAGCACCCTGGGCCAGGGAACCCGTTTTTCCTTCCATATTCCGGTGCAAATCGGCACGGGAACCCTCATCGATAGTGACTCTGGGAAACAACAGGTCAAGGCCCTAGCTGCGGGGCAGCCCACCTATCGCATTTTGGTCGTGGATGATAAGGACGTGAATCGTCAACTCATGATCAAATTATTAACGCCCCTAGGCTTTGAGGTGCAAGAAGCCGCCAATGGTCGCGAGGCGATCGCCCGCTGGGAAGAATGGGATCCCCACCTGATTTGGATGGATATGCGGATGCCCGTCATGGACGGCTACGAAGCCACTAAATTTATTAAATCTACAACCAAAGGCATGGCCACCGCTGTCATTGCCCTCACCGCTAGTGTCCTGGAAGAAGAGCGGGCCGTCATTCTCTCCGCGGGTTGTGATGACTTTCTCCGCAAACCCTTTGCCGAACACACTATTTTTGATGCCCTGACAAAACACCTAGGCGTAACCTATATCTACGAAGATAGCTCTACCCCTGCCCCGCAAATGGAGGCCCAAACCCTAGAATCCTCTGAGCAGTTGGCCGGATTACCCCAAGACTGGCTCAATTCATTTTTTGAAGCGGCCCTAGAAGCGAACGGCCAAGCGGCAACTGACCTCGTGGATGCAATTCCCCCCTCCCATCAACATTTACAGGCTTCCCTAAAAACCCTAACTCGGCAGTTTCAATTTGAAACCCTTGTTAACCTAGTAGAACCACTGATGAGTTAATTTTGGGGTTCATGGTATGACTATTAAATTACAGAATAATAGTGATAATAGTATTGTGCTGAGTACCAACCCTGCCCCACAAAAAGACATTGTACTTAAATCTCCTGATTTTGGATTTTCCATGACCGCCGATGCCGCCCCATACACCGGTAAGGGAACCATCCTGCTCGTGGATGATATTCCTGAAAATCTCCAGTTACTCGGCGATATTTTAATTCGTCTCGGTTATACAGTACGCAGTGTCACCAGTGGCAAAATGGCCCTGAAAACCGTCCGGGTGAAACAGCCAGATATTATCTTGCTTGATATTAAAATGCCAGAAATGGATGGGTATCAAGTCTGCGAAGCCTTAAAAGCCGAGCCGGAATTGCAACATATTCCAGTGATTTTTATCAGTGCCCTAGATGACGTGTTGGATAAGGTCAAAGCCTTCTCCTGCGGTGGAATTGACTATATTACGAAACCCTTTCAGGTGGAAGAGGTGGTCGCTCGTATTGAAGGGCCCCTCACAATTCAACGGCAGCAAAGGCAACTGCACGAAGAAGTCAAAAAACGGCGGGAAGCCGAGGAAGTTCTCTACCAATCCCGCTCCTTACTGGCCAGTGTGTTGAATTCCTCTTTGAACGGGATTGCCGCCATGCAGGCGGTACGCAGACCTGCCACCGGGAATATTGAGGATTTTCGCTGCTTAGTAGTGAACCCAGTCATTGCCCGGGCCCTCAACCGCGATCGCGAAGAACTGGTGGGCAAAATGGGTTTTAAGCGGTTTTTGCATCAGTTTGAGATTGATCTCTTTGAGCAGTTCGTGGCGGTGGTGGAAACCGGAGAGCCGATCGCCCAGGATCTTTGCTTACAGGGACAGGACACCTTTTGGTATCACCTCACTGCCGTTAAATTAGGGGATGGGTTTGCGGTGACGCTCCAAGATATTACCGATCGCAAGTCCATTGAAGTTAAACTCCAACAGGCTAACCAAAAACTAGAAGAACTAGCCAATCTGGATGGACTCACCCAAATTGCAAACCGCCGCTGTTTTGATCAACGCATTCAAGCAGAATGGTTGCGCCTCAGCCGTGAGCAGCAGCCCCTATCGCTGATCATATTGGATATTGATGCCTTTAAGGCCTACAACGATTTCTATGGCCACTTAGCCGGAGATGACTCTTTAAGGTTAATTGCCCAGGCGATCGCCCAGACAGTGAAGCGGCCGGCAGATATGGTTGCCCGTTTTGGCGGAGAAGAATTTGTCATCCTTTTGCCTGCTACCGATAGCGAGGGAGCCATTAAGGTGGCAGAAGACGTTCAGTCCCTTATTGCCGAACTGGCCATCCCCCACAAGCAGTCCCCAATTAGTGAAATGATCACGGTCAGCTTGGGCATTGCCACCCTGATTCCTGATACGGATAGGAATTCTAACCTATTGATTGGCCGGGCGGACGAGGCCCTCTACCAAGCCAAAGATGGGGGACGAAACCGTTACATTGTCGCTTCTTCGACGAATTAAACTATCGCAAATCTCTGTTAAGCTAGAGCAGAACGGGCGGCCAATCACTGTGATGGGCCGGTTTAGACGCTATATTGTTGGCTTTACCGAACTATGGATAATCGTGGCGATCGCTTTGGAGTTGGCTTTATTGCTGGGGCTATTTTTGGGGGCGTAGTGGGATCCTTAGCCAGTATTTTGATTGTTCAGAAATTATCAGAGTCGGGCGGTGAATCCTTGGCACTGAAGGGCAAAAAAAACGCAACGGACACCCTCAATGGTAATGATGAATCCGCCATGGAAGATATTCGGATTGAGCTAGAGTCCAAAATTGCCCAGATCAACGAAGCGGTGGATGATCTTCAGCAACGACTCAGCAGTGAGCAAACCTAAGAGTAAGCAAACCTGAGGATCGGGGTCTTTACGTCTCTCCTATGATCCTGTAAGATGGAGTATTGCAGAAAAAATATTGGAGTCGTTGCCGGTCAGAATGATTAAACTCAGACTCAAACGCTACGGGAAAAAGCGTAACGCTACCTATAGAATCGTTGCCATGAACAGTCGCGATCGCCGTGATGGTCGTGCCCTTGAAGAACTCGGCTTCTATGATCCAATTCGGGATGAAACCCGCCTCAAGGTGGATGCCATTGTGCAGCGGCTACAGCAAGGGGCCCAACCCACGGAAACCGTGCGGCGCATCTTTGAAAAGGCCAATCTTTTTGAGCAGGTGAAGGCTTCATCCTAATGGTGACTGGTTCATCCCTAGAAAGCTCAGATCCTTCGGCAACAGGTTATGTAGTGCCAGATTATGCCGCGTTGGTGCGTTATCTCCTAGAGCCATTTATGGAGGCCCCCCAATCTCTGCGGCTCCATACTGAGCAGTCCCCAGCGACGGCCCGGCTCTGGATTCGTGTCGCCTTTGACGGCGAAGATAAGGGGAGAGTCTTTGGCCGCCATGGCCGAAATATCCAAGCTGTACGCACCGTGGTAACGGCGGCTGCCCAATCTGCGGGCCATTCCATTCACCTTGATATTTATGGTGAGCGAGATCAACGCAGTGACTCTAGAATAAATGATACTGACCGTTCGTCTCGGCGACCGCGTCGTCCATCCCGTCCATCTAATTCCCATCCAAGGAGGCAAAGTTAATCGCGTGTCTGAAGTGCGTTTAGGTGAAAATGAAACCATTGAGTCGGCCCTGCGTCGATTTAAGAAAAAAATCCAAAAAGCGGGTATCTTATCAGAAGTCAAACGGCGGGAACGTTACGAAAAACCCAGCCTAAGACGGAAACGGAAACAGGAGGCCGCCCGTAAACGCAACCGTTAGGCGTTGCCTATGACAGAATCCTTAACAATTGATTTAAGCAGCACCGAAAATGCGATCGCCCTGGCCGGAGAACAAGAAGCTAACTTAGCTATATTTGCCGCTCAGACTGGGGCGAAACTTGTTTTACGGGGTCAGGATCTCTACATTTCCGGTACCTCTAACCAGATCAAACTCTGCGAAAAAGTTATCCAGGATCTGGGAACCCTGTGGCGGGATGGTCGCCCCATTTCTGGGGTTGATATTCTCACCGTTCGCCATGCCATTGATACCCAGCAGCAGGATGCCCTAAAGGATCTCCAGCAAGATGTTTTAGTGCGGACGCGCCGGGGGGATGTAATTCGGGCAAAAACATTTCGGCAGCGGAAATATATTCAAGCCATTCGTCACTACACCTTAACCTTTGGGATTGGCCCGGCGGGAACCGGAAAAACCTTTTTAGCCACGGTGTTAGCGGTACAGACCCTATTGGCGGGAAAATATGAGCGTTTGATTTTAACCCGACCCGCCGTGGAAGCGGGAGAGCGTTTGGGCTTTTTACCGGGAGACCTTCAGCAAAAGATTGATCCCTACCTGCGGCCCCTCTACGATGCCCTCTATGAATTAGTGGAACCGGAAAAAATTAGTAACTTAATGGAACGGGGTGTGATTGAAGTTGCCCCCCTGGCCTACATGCGGGGGCGTACCCTCAATAATGCCTTTGTGATTTTAGATGAAGCCCAGAACACAACTCCGGCCCAGATGAAAATGGTGTTAACCCGCATTGGCTTTAACTCCTGCTTAGTGGTGACCGGGGATGTGACCCAAACGGATTTGCCCCAGCATCAGTCATCCGGCTTAACCGTGGCAGCAAAAATTCTCGCCGACGTGGATGGAATTGCCTTTTGCTACCTAACGAAGGGGGATGTGATTCGCCATCCTCTCGTGGAAAAGATTATTGATGCCTACGAGCGTTATGGGAATTAACCCTCAAATAATTAACCCTTAAAGTGCCGCTGGTAGAGCGCTTTGAAATGCTGCTGCTGGACACGATGATCGACGATCGCCGCCGGATAGTCACAGCGTTGGCGATCGAGGGGGGGGATTTGCCCTGTCAAGAGATCGGCGGTATCAATTCCCCGCAACTCCGGTAGCCATTGGCGAATGTACTCTCCTTCCCCATCAAACTTTTGGGCTTGACTTGCCGGATTAAAAATCCGTAAAGGCTTGGGGTCCATACCACTGGAGGCACTCCACTGCCACCCCCCATTATTCGAGGAGACATCCCCATCAATCAGATGTTGCATGAAGTATTTTTCGCCCCATTGGGGTTGAATCACTAGGTCTTTGGTTAAAAAACTGGCCACAATCATACGACAGCGATTATGCATCCAGCCCGTTTCATTCAGTTGGCGCATGGCCGCATCCACAATCGGGTAGCCCGTTTGCCCCTGACACCAAGCTTCAAAGTAATCTAGGCGATTTTCCCAGGGAAAGGTGGCAAAGCCGCTGCGGTAGGGCCCAGCCTCTAGTTCGGGAAACCAATACATGACGTGCTGATAAAATTCACGCCAAGCCAGTTCCTTTTGCCAGGTTTGCACACTGGCGCGGGCTTCGTCACTATTGCAAGCAGCCATGGCCTGCTCACTGGCGGCCCAAATCTGACGGATCCCCACCACGCCAAATTTAAGGGCGGGACTCAGCAGGGCCGTTCCCGGCTGGCCAGGATAGTTGCGGGCTTCGCCGTAGTCGTAAATGGCTTGAGCAGTAAACCCATCTAACTGGTTTTTTGCTGCCCGTTCCCCGGGTTCCAAAACGAAGGGCCCATCCCAATGAAATCCTAGATCCTTGGCGGTGGGGAGGGCGATCGCCCCCAATTGCTTGACCTGCTCTAACTCATCGGCGGTTAATCCCAGCAAATGGGTGGGGGCAGAGACCGGGGCCGGCTTGTCCAGGGAGACCCATTTTCGCCAAAAGGGACTATAGACGGTGTAGGGGGTGTCCTGTTGGGTGTAGACCTGATCGGGGCTGTGCATTAATTGATCCCAGCAGGTTTCCACCTTAATGCCCCTAGCTTGGAGATGATTCACCACCTGGCGATCGCGCTCCTTGGCATAGACTTCCACATCATGGTGCCAGTGAACCGCTTCTACGTTCAGGGCCTGGGCAAGGGCAGGAATGAGTTGAATTGGGCTTCCCTGAACAATCAGCAAAGTCCCCCCCAAGTGTTCATAGGATCGTTGTAATTCCTGAAGAGAGCCGATCATATAGTGAATCCGCACTGGAGCCATATCATCCCGACTCAAAATAGCTGGATCCAAGCAAAATACACCCACAACTCGCGGGGTGTGGGAGCAAGCCTGGCTCAAACCAGTATTATCGTTAATCCGCAGATCGCGGCGATGCCAAAATAAACGAAGGGGAGGCGAGGTCATTGTTTGAACGAAAACATTTTTGCCATACATGCCCGCTCAATGGGCTGTAATGTCGAGTTATCCGGGGCATCCCCTAGCTGCTGAAACTCAGCAAAGCTCATTTGATCCTGAATGCCTTGGATCATGCAGGTACAAAAACTGGTGCCGCGATTACTAAAACCTGGGGGGGCCTTTTGCTGAAATTTTTGGGTACAGTCGGTGATAAAGCTTTCTACTGCTTCGGGGGGGTAACTTTCAGCTAGGGCAGGGGCGATACCCCCAACGGCCAAGCTAAATAGGGGGGCCATGACAAAAAGAGGAACGGCAAAAAGAGATTTCATAGAAAATTAACCTGAAACTGCGGGATTGTATACATTCAGTCGATTATTTTATTCTCGCAGATCAATGGTGGCAGATCAAAAACCGCCCAACTGACTGCCGCAGGGTTCGTAAAAGGCTCGTTTTCGGAAAATTGCATAGGCAAGTGGCCATCGGCTCAAAAATCGTTAAGATTAGTAAACAATATCCGCCTTTTTATTTTGTATCTATATAAATATGCACCCTTCCGTTGCCCCAACCCTTTCCATTCCCAGCCCTCTTGAGATGAATGGTTCTCATCCAAGTCATACACTGGCTCATTTTAGCGATCGCCACATTGGCCCCAATGCCCAAGACATTGCCGAGATGCTAGAGGCCTTGGGTGCAACCGATTTAGAGACCTTCACCGATCAGGTGATTCCGGCGGCAATTCGCAGTGCCGATTCCCTGGCCCTATCAACGGCCAAGAGCGAAACCGAAGCCCTTGAAACATTACGGGCGATCGCCAGCAAAAACCAAGTGTGGCGTAGTTTTATCGGCATGGGCTATGCCAACTCTATTACGCCGGCGGTGATTCAACGCAATATTCTCGAAAATCCCGGCTGGTATACCCAATACACCCCCTACCAAGCGGAAATTGCCCAGGGTCGTTTAGAAGCACTCTTAAATTTCCAAACCCTTGTCTGTGAGTTGACGGGCCTGGACATTGCCAATGCCTCCCTATTGGATGAGGCCACCGCAGCGGCGGAAGCCATGACCATGAGCCTCAATCTCTGTAAAAATTCCCAGGCAAATTGTTTTTTAGTGGCCGCCAATTGTCATCCCCAAACCCTAGGGGTGCTGCGTACCCGGGCTAATCCCCTCGGCATTGACATCCAGGTGATTGATCCAGAAGATCCACCCACGGAATCCCCCCTGGTCTTTGGTCTGCTCTTGCAGTATCCGGCCACCGATGGGGCCCTCATTGACCATCGCCATCTGATTGAGTGGGCCCATCAGCAGGGCCTCCTGGTGACCATGGCCACGGATCTATTAGCCTTGACCCTACTAGCCCCCCCTGGAGAACTGGGGGCAGATATTGCGGTGGGTAGTAGTCAACGGTTGGGGGTTCCCTTGGGTTATGGAGGCCCCCATGCGGCCTTTGTTGCCACCCGTGCAGCCTATAAACGGAATTTACCCGGTCGCTTGGTGGGGGTGTCCAAGGATGCCATGGGTCAACGGGCCCTGCGTTTAGCACTGCAAACCCGGGAGCAACATATTCGCCGGGAAAAGGCTACGAGTAATATCTGTACGGCCCAGGTTCTGCTGGCAGTCATGGCCAGTATGTACGCGGTATACCACGGTCCCCACGGTCTGCGGGCGATCGCGCAGGGGGTCTATGATCTGACGAACCAATTAGCCCAGGGCTTGGAACAGTTGGGCTATTCTCTCAAGCACGATCACTTTTTTGATACCCTCTGGGTTTCCCTGGGTACTTTGCCCCTCGATATTCTCAAGGAGCGGGCGGCGATCGCCCAGATTAATTTACGCTATGGCGATGGGACGTGGGTGGGCATTAGTTTAGACGAAACCACCACGGAAACGGATATTCGGGATCTGCTGGGATTATTTACCCCCATTGAGCAACGGGAGTCACAAGACCCCCTAAATTGCCACCCCCTGACAATGACTGCCTCTGGGAATGGTACCGTCCCCAAGCGCATCCCACCCACCCTCACCCGAACCAGTCCCTATCTGAACCAACCCGTTTTTAATACCTACCATTCTGAGCACGGTCTCCTGCGCTATATCCACCGTCTCCAGGCTAAGGATCTATCCCTAACCACTTCGATGATTCCGCTGGGATCCTGCACGATGAAGCTGAATGCTACGGCAGAAATGATCCCCGTCAGTTGGCCCGAGTTCAGCCAAATTCACCCCTTTGCCCCCCTGGATCAGGCCCAAGGCTATCAAACGCTGTTTCACTCCCTGGAGGGAATGCTGGCGGAAATTACCGGGTTTGCCGGGGTCTCTCTCCAGCCCAATGCTGGTTCCCAGGGGGAGTATGCCGGCCTGTTAGTCATTCGCCGCTACCACCAGGAACGGGGCGATCGCCAACGCAGCCTTTGTCTAATTCCCACCTCAGCCCATGGCACCAATCCCGCCAGCGCAGTCATGGCCGGCATGGAGGTTGTCACGGTGAATTGCGATGCCCAGGGCAATATTGATCAAACCGACCTGAAACAAAAAGCTGAAGCGGCCGGCGATCGCCTAGCGGCCCTGATGATCACCTATCCCTCGACCCACGGTGTCTTTGAAGCCGGAATCCGGGAGATCTGCCAAATCATCCATGATCAGGGTGGTCAAGTCTATATGGATGGGGCAAATATGAATGCCCAGGTGGGATTATGCCGCCCCGGTGAGTTTGGCGCGGATGTGTGTCATTTGAATCTCCATAAAACCTTCTGTATTCCCCATGGTGGGGGTGGACCGGGGGTGGGGCCCATTGGCGTGAAGGCCCATTTAGTCCCCTTTTTGCCCAGTCATCCCCTAGAAGATCACCGCACCAGTATTGGCCCGGTCACGGCGGCCCCCTGGGGCAGTGCCAGTATTTTGCCCATTTCCTGGATGTACATCACGATGATGGGAGGCGCGGGGTTACGTCTAGCTACCCAGGTTGCTATTCTCAATGCCAACTATATTGCCCAGCGGTTGCAGCCCTACTACCCTGTCCTATACAAAGATCACCAGGGCTTAGTGGCCCATGAATGTATTTTGGATCTACGCCCCCTGAAAAAGACCGCCGGCATTGAGGTGGAAGATGTTGCCAAGCGACTAATGGATTATGGTTTCCATGCCCCAACGATTTCCTGGCCCGTAGCGGGAACAATGATGATTGAACCGACGGAAAGTGAAACCAAGGCGGAGTTGGATCGCTTCTGTGAGGCGATGATTTCCATTCGGGCTGAAATTGCCGCCATTGAAAATGGTACGAGCGATCGCCGGGATAATCCCCTCAAGCAGGCCCCCCATCCAGCCCTAGCCGTCACTGCGGATCATTGGCCCCATAGCTATCCCCGTTCCATAGCGGCCTATCCCAGTCAATCAACTCAGGATTTTAAGTTTTGGCCCGCCGTTGCCCGGATTGATAATGCCCATGGCGATCGCAATTTAGTCTGTACCTGCTTACCGGTAGAAGCCTACAGCGAACAGTCAACAACTTAATGGCTATAAATTCTCAGGTCACTCACTCCCTAAGCCTCCCTTCTTGGTAGGATGATCACCAGTCCTTACCACCTGTCCCACCGTGATCGATATCAAGCTACTCCGTGATGATCCAGAGGCCTTTCGCAATCGTCTGGAGCGACGAGGGGACTATGACCTCGAACCCATTTTGGAATTGGATCGCCAACAACGGCAACTTGAACAGGAGCGATCGCAACTACAGGCCCGTAGCAATACCATTGGTGGCTTCGTGGGGGCAAAAATCAAATCCGGGGTATCCCCAAAATCCGCCGAGGTTAAGGCACTAAAAGACGAGGCCAGTGAACTCAAGGGGCGTCTGAGCCAACTGGAACCCCAGGAACGGGAACTCAAGAGCCAGTTAGACCAGTTGCTTCTGACCATTCCCAACTTGCCCAGTGACACCACACCCATTGGCAAGGATGAGCAGGATAATGTTGAGGTGCGGCGTTGGGGGGATGATCTCATTGCCGGGGGCGATCGCCTACCCCATTGGCAGATTGCCGAGAAGTTGGGCATTTTGGATGTGGCTCGATCTGTAAAGGTTGCCCAAAGTCGATTTGTCACCCTAGTGGGGGCCGGTGCTGCCCTAGAGCGGGCCTTGATTCAATTCATGCTGGATCGCCACACCGCCCAGGGATATATTGAGGTGCTGCCCCCCCTTTTAGTGAATACGGCCGCCCTCACGGGAACGGGTCAACTTCCCAAATTTGCGGAAGAAAGTTTTCGCTGTGCGGAGGATGATCTCTGGCTTATTCCCACCGCCGAAGTTCCCGTTACCAATCTTTACCGGGATGAAATTATTCCTGGGGAGCAACTGCCCATTTACCACTGTGCCTATACCCCTTGTTTTCGGCGAGAGGCGGGCAGTTATGGACGGGATACCCGTGGTCTCATCCGTCTGCATCAATTTAGTAAGGTGGAACTGGTGAAATTTGTCCCACCAGAAACCTCAGCCCAAGAACACGAAGCCCTAGTGGCGGATGCAGCAGCTATTTTAGAGGCCCTGGGTTTGCCCTACCGCGTCATCGAGCTTTGTACCGGCGACTTAGGATTTTCAGCGGCAAAATGTTATGACCTCGAAGTGTGGCTACCAGCCGCAGGTTGCTATCGGGAAATCTCCAGTTGCTCTAATTTTGGGGATTTTCAAGCCCGTCGAGCCAAGATTCGGACAAAGGAAGCAAAGCAAAAAGGAACCCAATTTGTCCACACCTTAAACGGCTCCGCCTTAGCAGTGGGACGAACCATGGCGGCTATTTTGGAAAATTATCAAGAGGAGGGGCGAGTGCGCTTACCAGAGGTATTACAACCCTACTTGGGCCGGGAATTTCTCTAAATCCAAAATAGTACAGATGTTAATGACCTATCCCCCCTAGGTGCATTGCGTCAATCAAATAACCGGGGTTTACTAGGATCGTTGCTCCGTCAATGGGGTGACAAATAGTAATCATTTTTTGGTGTCCGATGCGCCCCAAATCATTCTTGAGTTCAACCATACCCCTATTAGCCATCACTGTGGGCCTTGCTGGTTGCCAGGGAACTCCAGAGGGAACCCTAGATATTTTTGTGACTGGGGAAGAACGAATTTCCGAAGGGTTTGAAACAAAAGATGGCTGGCAACTCCACTTTGATCATGCTTACGTGACCCTGGATAACATAACGACCTACCAGACCAATCCCCCCTTTGAACCGGGGCAGACCCTACAAGCGACCACTGAGGTTAAACTTTCTGGCCCAAAAACGGTAGACATGGTTGCCCCTGACCCCGTCCTGATTGAGTCGGTCATGGCTCCCACAGGCCATTACAATGCCCTGTCCTGGGAGGTAGTTGAACCCACGGCGGGCCCCAGTGCCGGAAGTGCCCTGATGTTGGTGGGAACGGCCCAGCGGCAGGATGAGGTGGTGAATTTTTCCCTAGGGTTTCCCATGGCTCTGCGTTTTGTCTGTGGGGAATACATTGGCGATGAGCGCAAAGGCCTGGTGAGTACGGAAAATAGGGCTGATCTGGAAATCACCTTTCATTTTGATCACCTGTTTGGGGATGCAAAGAAGGATAAGGAATTCAATGACGCTGCCCTAGATTTTTCTACCCTGGTGACCCTCAGTGGCGATCGCCCCCTGGAATTGGATGCCGCCGCGATCGCTGAAAAATTAACTCCTTCCCAGAGGACACAGCTAGACAAGATATTGGCAAGTTTGGGCCATGTCGGTGAAGGTCATTGCCAAGAGGAGTCCACTAGATTATGACGATGAACCCTAGATCGGTTGCTTTCCCTTGTTCGTCTAATGCCCTATCCCAGGGTGTAACTGCCCTAGGGCTGATGCTATTGACCTTTGGCCTTCCCTTGGTTTGGTCGGGCCGGGCTCTCGGCCATGCAGTGGTGCTGAACTACCAACCCATTCAAGAAATTGAAATTCAAGCCAGCTATGATTCTGGGGAACCCATGGCCGGTGGTCAGGTCTTGATCTATGCCCCGGATACGCCCACCCAGCCCATAATGCAGGGATTGACCGATGATCAGGGCCGGTTTCGCTTTCAACCCGATGGCGATCGCCCTGGCTATTGGCAAGTCCAGGTACGTCAGGCGGGCCATGGTGGTCGCCTGAATATTTTAGTGGAGTCACCTCAGTCTGACCCAACATCGGAATTGGCTCCAGAATTAACAATAGAACGTTCCCAGGTGGAACAGATGGGACAGCCAGGAACCTACACACCGTTGCAATTAGGGATTATGGTCGGGGCCGTTTTTTGGGGAAGTTTTGGCACGGCCTGCTTTTTTTGGTCAAAAAAACAATCCTCAGTCCCCAATTAACGCATCTCACATTAAGTAAGAGTTAACGAAAACTAACGATGCATATTCCTGATGGTATTTTGCCCCCTTCGGTTTGTTTAACTGGGTATGGTGCCACGGGATTACTCACCTGGGCATCCTTAAAGCAACTTCAGCGACAATATACGGATACCAGTGAACTGGTGCCCCGCACGGCATTTTTGACCGCAGCATTTTTTGCCGTATCCTTAATCCATATTCCGGTTCCCCCCACCAGTGTCCATCTCATGCTGCCGGGTTTAATGGGGGTATTGTTGGGGTATGCTGCCATGCCAGCTATTTTAATTGGTGTCTTTCTTCAGGCAGTGATGTTTGGCCATGGTGGATTAACAACGGTGGGGGTGAATACCTTGATTTTGGGGATACCGGCCCTAGTTGCCTATCACATCTTTGCCAGTTATCGATGGTTAGGGCGGCATTGGCCCTTTTCGGGGGGGCGATCGCTCTGGGCCTTTTTAGCGGGAGCCAGTGGCGTGGTGGTGGCGGTTTGTTTATTTAGTGGCTTACTCTTGGGATTTTTGCCCACCCAATTGGATCGGGAAACGGAGCAACTGGCTATTTTTATTCTGGTGATGGCCCATCTTCCCCTAGTCATTATTGAGGGTGTGATGACGGCGGCGATCGTTAATTTCCTGGGGCGCGTTAAACCAGAGTTACTCTATTAGTATGCTAGTGTGCCCTATTGTCCCTAGAATGTCATCTTAACAATGTCGTCCCTAAATGTCCTCTCTTAGAGATTCCCTTCCCTTAATTTGGCCAGCGTTAATTTTATCTGTAAAAATCACCATTGTAACCAGTGGTTGTCTGCTAGTGATTGGTTTAGGGTTAGGAATCTTTCTAGCAAAAAAACAATTTCCAGGAAAAATTCTGATCTCCACAGTCTTATCCTTACCCTTGGCGTTACCTCCAGTGATTGTGGGCTATTTTCTCCTACTAGGTTTAGGACGCAGTAGCCCCCTGCAAAGTTGGTTGGGCATTGATCTACTCTTTACCTGGCAGGCCGCTGCGATCGCCGCAACAGTGGTGGCCTTACCCTTGATGGTGGAATCCACTCGGGCAGCTATTGAAAATGTGGATCCGGAACTGGAAATGGCTGCCCGTACCCTAGGCTCTACTGAGATCGGTCTTCTTTGGCAGGTCACCATTCCCCTGGCCTATCGTGGAATTCTCGCTGGCTTTGGTTTAAGTGTGGCCCGTGGGTTGGGGGAATTTGGAGCAACCTTAATGATTGCCGGAAATATTCCTGGACGAACCCAAACTATGCCCTTAGCCATTTACCATGCGGTACAAACCCAACAGTATACATTAGCTAACATAATGGTTTTAATTATGACGATCCTTGCTTTTTTAGTGCTTTGGTGGGTACGATTTTTAGAATCCCATCATCCCCAAAGCCGAGGGAAAACAACGTCTCATCCCAAACGAGAACATCGCTAACAAAATTAAATTACTAATAAAAATTATTTCCAGGAGTGTTAAATAATGCGCTTCAAACAATATATCTACTGGTTTTTACTACCACTCATTACGCTGGTTTGGATCGTGGGTTGTACTCGGACACCGCCGATCGCCTCTACGGAGCTAACAGTCTCCTCGGCGATCGCCCTTACGGAACCCTTAGAAGCTCTCAAACCAATATATCAAGAGAATCATAATCCGATTAATATTACCTATAATTTTGGTGCATCAGGGCTTCTCAGGCAACAGATTGAACAGGGTGCCGATGTTGATGTATTTATTTCAGCTTCTCAAAAAGACATGGATGATTTGGCGAACCAAAACCTGCTGGTGTCGAATACACGGGCGAATATTGTTGAAAACAGAATTGTTTTAGTGATACCCAAAAAAGCTAATTCAATTCGGATCACAGGGATGGAGGACTTAACGAAGCCTGAGGTGAATAGAGTTGCGATCGGTAACCCGGCTACCGTTCCGATGGGTAGATACTCTGAAGAGATTTTTAAGAATTTAGATTTGATGGACGCAGTGCAATCCAAACTCATTTTTGGTGAAAATATTCGCCAGGTTTTAAGCTATGTGGAAACAGGCAATGTGGATGCGGGTTTAGTCTGGGTGACAGATGCCAATACGACGGATCAGGTGACGATCGTGGAATCTATTTCCGAAACCTTGCATTCTCCAGCGATTTATCCAGCGGCGGTGGTAGCTCAAACATCCCATCTTGAGTCGGCGACTGCCTATGTGCAGTTTCTCCGCAATGAGCAGGCCAAAAAGATATTTACCGAGTATGGTTTTATCCCTATTCCCTAGAGGGGTTGTCAGGATGAGGTCTAAAAGGAAATGGGTTCTGGCCATGGCCTGGCTCGTGTTAGCAGGTTGCCAGGATTTACAGGGGTTTATGCCACCGCCGGTAATTGAAGGAGCCGGTATCAATAGCCAACAGGCGGACGAACATCCTTCCCTGAGTGCCGATGGTCGTTACTTAGCCTTTGCTAGCGATCGCCTGCAAAGTCGGAATATTTATCTCTACGACCTGGAAACACGGCAGTTTCTGCCCCTACCTAACCTGAATCGCCAAAACTCCAGCCAAGATCAGCCCTCCCTAAGTGCCAATGGCCGGTTTATTGCCTATATTTCAACGGAACGGGGTCGCCCCGATGTCTTTGTCTACGATCGCCAAACCAATCAACCCCAATTAATCAGCCAGGCGGTTCAAGGGATTACCCGTTTCCCCACCATTAGCGGGGATGGCCGTTTTGTGGCGTACCAGAGTAGTGAACGGGGGCAATGGCATATTGAAATTTTTGACCGCGGCCAGTGATGAATCTCTAGCATGGGATAACCTGCAAAAACCGTCAGACTAGATCAGACTTAATCAAATCCGATAACGATAGAGCCGCAGGGCATTACTCACCACGGAGATGGAACTCAAGGCCATGGCGGCCCCAGCAAAGATTGGGTTGAGGAGCCAACCGGCCAGGGGATAAAACAGGCCCGCTGCCAGGGGGATGCCCAGGGTATTGTAGACAAAGGCAAAAAATAGATTCTGACGAATATTGTTCAGGGTGGCCCGGCTCAACCCTAGGGCCGCGACGACACCCCCCAAGTCTCCGGTCATCAGGGTTAAATCACTGGCGGCGATCGCCACGTCGGTGCCGGTTCCAATGGCAATGCCCACATCTGCCTGGGCCAGGGCCGGGGCATCATTAATGCCATCCCCGACAAAGGCAACTCGACCATCCCGCTGCAAGTCCTGAATGGTGGCCGCTTTTTCGGCGGGGGTGACTTCGGCAATAACGGTATCAATTCCGAGGGTCTGGGCGATCGCCTGGGCACTGGTGGCATTATCTCCCGTGAGCATGACAATTTGAATGCCCATGATCTTCAGGGTACGGATCGCAGCGGCGGCGGAGGGTTTCACCGTATCCGCTAGGGCAAAAAGACCCTGGATCTGCTGATTGCGGGCGATCGCTACCACGGTGTGGCCCTGGGCGGCTAAATCTGCGGCCCGCGATCGCCAGGATTCAATGGGGATATCTGATTGGGCCAACCAGCGGAGGGTTCCCACCTGAATCCGTTGATCCTGAACCGTCCCCGTGACCCCATGGCCAGGAATGGCCTGAAACTGCTCTACGGGCGGCCAGGTCTGCTCTTGGTTCTGGGCATAGGTGACAATGGCTTGGGCGAGGGGATGTTCCGATTGTTGCTCCACACTGGCGGCCAGTCTTAACAGTTCCAATTCCCCTTGGGCCCCCGGCAACTGGGTGAGAAAGGTGGTGACACTGGGGGCCCCTAGGGTTAGGGTTCCGGTTTTATCAAAGACAATGGTTTGGATAGTTGCTGCATATTCGAGACTGGCGGCGGTTTTCACTAAAATTCCCTGTTTAGCTGCTTGGCCGGTTGCCACCATAATCGAGGTGGGGGTGGCTAATCCGAGGGCGCAGGGACAGGCAATGATTAAAACACTGACGCTAGTAGTCATGGCCATGGCCACATTGCCGCTGAAGAGTAGCCAAGTGATCAAAGTGAGAAGGGCGATCGCCAGAACCACAGGCACAAACCAGGCGGTAATTTGATCACCGATCTGCTGAATGGGGGGCTTTGAGGCTTGGGCCGACTCCACCAGTTCAATAATTTGGGCTAGAACCGTCTCGCTACCAATGCGAGTCACAACCATGACCACACTGCCCGTTTGATTGAGGGTTGCGCCAATGACCTCATCCCCGGGCCCCTTATCCACGGGTAAACTTTCACCACTGATCATGGATTCATCAATACTGGTGTGCCCCTGCTCAATTTGGCCATCAAGGGGAATGGTTTCCCCTGGCTTCACCCGCAGGCGATCGCCCACTTGGATTTGCTCTAGGGGGACAATCTCTTCTCTCTGATCGCGAATCACCCGGGCCGTCAGCGGTTGCAATGCGATTAACTCCCGCAGGGCCGCCGTGGTGCGTCGTCGGGCCCGGGCCTCTAGCTGTTGCCCCAATAGGACGAGGGTAATCACAATGGCCGCCACTTCGTAGTAGAGGGGGGGCATGGCCCCGTGGGGATGCTCCCCTTGGTCAGCCCAAAGAGTCATTCCCACAGAAAATAAAAAGGCCGCACTCGTACCCAGGGCCACCAAGGTATCCATCGTTGCCGTGCGTCGTTTCCAGGCGGCGATCGCCCCGTGGTAAAAACCACTGCCGCCCCAGACCATCACCGGCAATGTCAGGGCAAACTGTACCCAAGGCTCCTGGAAAACCATCAGGGACGCTGGTAGGGCAAGGCCCGTCATCATGGGTACGGAACCCACAAAAAGTAAGCTACTGGCAACGGCACACACCAGAAATTTAGGGGTAAACACTGGCAGCGGTTGCTCAGAGGAGGATGCCGCTGTGATCTCCGTTGCGCCATAACCCGCCTGATCTAAGGCCTGCTGGAGTTGGCGTTGATGGATGAGATCGCCATCATAGGTGACCCGCAATTGGCGATTGGCCAAATTCACCTGGTAGGCCGCCACTCCAGGGGTTTGCTCCATCACCCGCTCCACGGAACGCACACAACTGGCACAGTGCATTCCCGTTAATTCAAAGGTTACTTGGGCCATGGCTGCGACGCTTTCCCTTCAGGTCTGCAACCAGCCTAAAGGGTCTAGTCTACTGGAGAGTCAAGCTCCGTATTGAGTTCCTCTTGCTCCTGCGCATCTAATGAACTGGGGGGAGAGCCAGTGGCGGCAGGTTCAGGAGAGTCGTTTTCTAGCGTTGACTCCAAGTCAGGGGAAACAGTTGGCTGACTTTGCCATTCGGAGACGGGGCGGGTCACGGCATTGAGTAAGTCCGTGGACACCAAGACAATCTCCATTTCCTCCAGCAGTGTTTCAGGAGGATCTACCTGGGCATACACCTTCTCTTGATCAAAGGTGCGATTGCCGATGAATAGGCGATGACGGGTCTGATCCGCAAGGGTAATATCCACCGTGGCGGTGGGCTGACCGAGGCCAAATTCATAGATGGTTTGGGATGGCACATCCAGGGAGCGATCGCTACGGCTCGTGGCCAATAAATTCAACAAAAATACGACGGCTCCCTCTTCGGCCATACCGGCAACGGGTTTGAGTATTTTCCACTTTCCCGAATCATCTCGCTGGAGTTCGATCACCCCATCCCTAGTTTGAATCCGCAAACCAATGACATCGGACTCCTGAAAGGTAAAGAGTTCGTCGGCGGTGGTCACTTCCGAAGCGGGGGGAGGCAGTTGCTGTTCAAAAAAATAAAGACCGCCACCGAGAATGATCGCAGTGGAGAGAAGAATGAGGGTCTTTGATTGGATGCCAATGCCCATAACTTGAAAAGTATATGTGTTCCCGAGGTTAATGGGGACGCTGCCAGAAACAAAGTTCCCCGTTTTGATGCCCAGTAGCCAACATTCCCTGACAATAACTTAACCCAAGACTGGTAATGGTTGCCCCACTCTGCCAGGTTGAAACCAAGGTATTTTGGACAAACGACCAGAGGTAAATGTGCCCCTGTTGATCACCCCGGAAAAGCCATTGACTATCCTGGCTGAGGGCAAAGGCATCTAAACTAAACGTGGATGGGCTAGGGAGAGAAAATTCCCCCAGGATGGTTTGATCCCGTACCCGCCAAAGCTGACTGCTCCCAGATAATGCTATCACAAGAAGATATTCACCTGTGGCTGAAAATTGTAGAGATTCCACAATCAGATCCGGTAAACTCCAACCTTCCAATAGGCAACCCGACTCTAAACTAAACAGACGAACCGCCCCATCGTCTCCCCAAAAGGCCAAAAGGCCGATGTCTGGACTAAAATCCGCCGGATAGGGCTTCGCCGCTAGGGAAAGCACCTCTAGGGGTTGGTTTTTGTCTACCTGCCAACGCATCATCTGGCGATCGCCCCCATAGCTGACCAATTGTTGACCATCGGGGCTAAAGGTAAGGGCAGTCAGGGCCTCGTAGTGATCCCGTAGTGTCTTGCGGAGTTTACCGGAGGCGCAATCCCACAAGTTAATAATGGTATTGGTTCCCCCACTGGCCAGTAGGGTGCTTTGGGGATTAAAAACAAGCCGCTGAACGATGGCCGGTTTTTCCATGGCGATCGCCGGGACCCAGGGGGGAGCATGGGTTCCCTGCCAGAGGGTTTGGCCCTGTTCTAGGTGAAAAAGGCCCACCTGACCGTGATCATTACCCCAGGCTAAAAATTGATTGTGGGGTGACCAGGCCAGGCTACGGATTGGGTGTTTACCTAAGGATCCACGCCAAACTAATGACCAGGGAGCATGACTGGACTGAAATACCTGAGGGGATGGGGCCGACGGTTCAGAGATGGGGGCGGTGGCTACACCAGGGGAAGGAGACCAAAACTGATGTAGATCCCTGAGAACCATGGGGGAATGGCTATAGCGGGACTTGAGGGAAATGGCCAGTAATCGATCCAGGAGTTGACCAAGGCGGGGGGAAACCCGGACGTTCTTGGGTAGGGCTTGCCGCCAAGCAAATCCATCCTCTAGGGGATCATAAAGGTCTGAGGGGGAGACCCCGGTGAGTAAATAAATGCAGGTAGCTCCCAAACTATAGAGATCACTGGCAAAGACGGCCTTGCCCAAAAGTTGCTCCGGGGCCGTAAAACCAATACTGCCAATGCGGGTTCCCGTCATTCCCGTTCCCCCGGTCTCGTACTTGGCGGCCCCAAAGTCTACTAGCATAATCAGGCCATCGTCACGGCGGCGAATCACATTTTCGGGCTTAATGTCTCGATGGATCACGTTCCCCTGGTGAACAAAATCCAGCACCGGCAGTAAGTTGGCCAATAGTTGGGCGATCGCCTCCGGGGAAAAGGGCCCCTCTTGGTCTAGGGCCTGGGCCAGATTAAGACCATCAATAAATTCCTGGACAATGTATTGCCATCCATCCTGATCGCAGTAGGCATAGAGATCGGGAATTTGCAGGTGGGGGCCAAGTTCTTCCAGACGTAGGGCTTCTTGGTGAAAAAGTTCGGCGGCCTTAGGGGAAATATTGCCACTCTCAGGACACAACTGCTTAATCACACAGGGTGGGTGGGAGGGTTTTTGCCTATCCCGGGCCAAAAGGGTGCGCCCAAATCCACCTCGCCCTAAAATTCTCTCCGCTTGATAGCGATCGCCAAGGCAAAGCTTTAGACCACAGGAGAGGCAAAACTTCGCATTGTCCGGATTGTGGGGTTGGACACAGGCAGGATTCAGGCAGTAAATCATGGATGGGGGAGAATGGATTCGTTAAAGCTCACGCCGGCCGGAGTACCTCGAACGCCCGGGGGGATCCGCTGTTGGTAGGGTTCAGTTTTGGGACTACCAGGTTTTGGGGGAGAGTAGTGCAGATTTCAACCGCCCATTAGCCTGATTGATCCATCCTTTCATCGCTTGCCTAAAGTTTGCCTAAAATTTTAGCCTAAACCGATGGAGAGTAGGGAACTCGAATCCGTTGAGCCAGCAGTATAAGCCCTATTCTAGCAAGGGTTACAAGCCCTGCCTAAAAATCTTGCCTAAAGTTTGCCTAAAATCAGCCCTTGATCCCTCCAATTTTGCCCTAAAAACATCGCTTTTTCAGCCTTCCGCCGTCGCTCCAAACCGGCCAATACCTTCCCATCAGCATAGACCCAGCGATCAAACTGTTTAGCTGCTTCAGCCTTATGCCCCTGATTGAGCAAAAACAACAGCGTAGATCGCCCAAACGCCCCCAGACCAATATTGAAAACAAAGCTAACCAAGGCTTGCCGCTCCAGGTCACTCAGGGAAACCTGAACCAGCTTCATTAACCCGTCCTGGGCAATACCCATATCCCGTTGCAATAGGGTGTTAGCCTCAGCCAGGCTCACAGTTTGGTTAGGGTGAATCGGCTGGCCCGTCTGTCCGATCGTCGCCCCCCATCCAATAGTCCAGATTCCTGCCGGGCAACGGTAGGCCGTCAGAGACAATCCTTCAAAATGCTTAATCAGATCAGCAGCATCATCTAGCATCAGTCAGCCCCAGCGGCCCCGGGGCCCTAAATCCAAGTGGAAGTGGCCTGACCCTGGATAGACCCCAAACCCACCGGGCCAATCAATCAATAGAGTTCTCACCTGGGCGATCGTCATATCCACCGCAAAATCTACCGCCAACCCCGTTAGATGGTGCGAATTACTCACCCCACCGGCCCGACTGTTCCATGGCTCTGGCCGATACCAACTTGTCACCGTCCAGGGCTTACCTGACCTAGACCGATAGGGCTGGATCGCCTTGGCCAACGCCAGGATATTGTCAAAATGAACGACTTGGGCCGGAATCCGTTGCCCTTGGTGTAGGGCCTCCCCCCAGGTGAAATTTCCCCCAGGAATGATCGGTGTTCTTAAAAAACTCATTGTGATTCCCTGATGTGTTCTGTATAAGTACCGTTGCCAGAATTTAGATTGCTAAAAAGGAGCGTTACCTTAGTGATGTCCAACCCCAACAGTCCAGACACCAAAGCAATCAAAATAACCAATTGCCTGTTGTCGTTTTTCCGTAATTCGTCAATGTCAGATTTAATCCTATCCAAGCTCCTTTGGATGGAATCAACCTGTTTCCTTATTTCGTTCCAATCAGGCATTTTCCAACCTCCAGAAATTATCACCCTTAACCAACACTGAATTGGGATAGTACAAAACCGCAGTAGGAACCGTCCTATGAATCCGTTCATTAATCTGTAACGTTTGGGGTATTGCCTGAATAATCACGCGGCCATGGGGCAACGTCTGATATTTACCTACCCCTTTTTTGTATTCAAAATAGGCAAAATGCCGATAAAACCTAGGGTGTGCTTGCCAGTGTTGCAAAACAAAATAATCAGGTAGCTCACCAATCGCTTCTAATAGTGGGTCAAATTCTACTTTCAGACCGTAATTGGTATGATATTGATAGTTAGAAAACATGAATAGTTAACCTAAATTGTGAAAACAACGACAATGATAAATACCATACTGAATTACTCAACTGGGGAGGAATGAGCAAGATTTCCTGAGTATCCACAAATACGCTACCGGGTAATTTTCGTTTATAGATTTCATCTTCTATAGTTGTTTTTACGACAAAAGAGACGGGAAACTCTAGCCCTTCATCTATCTCTAAATCAGGAGTAAGAAACAGTACATAATTACCGCCAGTGAATTCGCCAGTATAAGTAAAAGTATCCAAGAGAGTAATGTCATCATAAATAATGGTACTCATAGGTATGGAGTTAGTTTACTCATCGTTTTGTAGCCTTCGCCCTTATACCGACCAGTTTTTACATTTTGTTGATTGAGTATTTCCCTTACGTGAGCCTTGTTTAGGGGATTGGTAGGGCGATAAGGGACAATCACATCAAAACGGCTAATCTGTTCCTTGTTGAATGGATTATCTAGGCAGGTTTCAACGTGCCTGCACAGCAAATTTCCCTTGATGTCTTGGGTTATTTCTGTGATCAGCTTTAATCCAGCATCAATGACTGGATCACCCGTTTCAGTAGGCAATGTTCTAGCCGTGCTTAAGGTAGTAATTGGAGTTTGAATGTTTTCATCCTCCAGTACCTTATATATTCGTTGTCTGCCTATGACCTGGACATTAAAATCAAGATCATAGATCATCACTAAATCCTTGTAACGTCTCGTAGTCATTGACTCCAAACCTTAGTGAAAAACTGAGGAATATTATCACCAGTTAACTCGGTGTAGATAATTGAACTATTTGCCGCTATTGCCTGGAAAAATTGGATAAATCTATCATTGTTTCCACGCCATGGTACAGGCACTTCTAGAAACATATCAGCAGCAATGGCTAATCTAGCCCTACGAATACTGGAATAGGGGATAGAGCATTGTCCCTCTCGATTGCTGCTAATCAATTGCTCTGGGAGCAGACACCAAGATCGCCAAACATCAGGTAAAAATGGCTGTTCAAAGTTGTATTCTGAACTTTGTCTTGCCCCATCAATGATCAAAACTGTGTTGATGGCAACTTGATCAAAAACTACTCCCAGATCAGATGTGTATTGAGTGATGTAGAGAGTCATCACTAAATAGGAATCAACCCAGAGCCAGGATCACCAATTAGATTGTGAGCATTCCTGATTGATTCACCTTTGTAGGATAAACACAATCCCAACGGAGCTAGGGCTTCGGCACATTCCGCCACCCCAGTAACGGAACTGACCGGAACTTTACGGGCGATCATTGGGCTGTTAGGTTCCCCAGGAGTACGCTCTCGATTGGCCTTTAGTGTCAGATGTCGAGGTCGAAAGCCTGGAATCGGCAACGTACACGCATCTTTGGGGCCTGTATTTTCTAAGCACGTCAGAATGACAGAACTGATCGCATCTGGTAATAGTTCCACTGCGTATTTATAACGCACTTGGCCCATAACATCCGATGTGTAATCGTACCCCCCTGTGAGCTTTTCGCTTTTAGCTCCAGTTGGCAGTGAGTAAGGCGTAGCGTTTGGAGTACCTCCTCCTGTCAAACTGGGAGGGATCACCCGCCATTCTTCTCCATCCAAATCTACACAGATGACATCATCCCTGGCAGATAGGACGGCTATACAAGTGGGTACTTTAGACGGTTCATCAATAGGAAAACGGATTCGTTCACCTGTATTGAACGTCACCACTACAGCACGGGGTTTGAGAATTGAGGCAGAACCACATACTGAATCAGGCATCTCAATCTGAGCGCAATCCGTAAAGGGATCAAGCTTCCCTTCCTTCATCTTGAAACGTAGTTTCTTGATAGTGTGTAACTGCCCATTGACGATCAAATCACTTTTATATTCGACAACCTGACGGCTAATAATTGGGGCCATTCTATTTTCCTCTCTTAGCCCTTAGCTAGATATGGTTGACATCAAGGGTTTGATCTTCTGGATCAATCAATTGCTGAATTGTGATCGCGTAGTTACGGTTAAATAGCGACAACAATGGCAACTCACTTGATTGGATTCCAGATAATGGATTAGGGGTGGCTGTCCAAGTAGCCGGAATGGTGGCCCCTGTGTTATTCCCAATGGCCCGAGATACGATCGCGCTGGCATTCTGGGCATTTCTCAACACAACGTTAGAAGCCAGGTACAAAACCAAGCTCCCAAACCAAAGCCGTGAATCTGCCTCTACATCTAGATCACCATGGGCCGGTGAACCATGCGTAACCAGTAAGGAACTAGGAATCAAAATTCCCGCCGATCCAGTGGATGCTTCTGCATTCAGTTTTGAGGCATTAGGAAAAACATCATCAATAGCCAGACCACCCAAGCCATTAAAATTTCCAGTGGTGGGTAGAGGCACTGGGCCCATGGAGTTATTGGCATGATTGGCCAAGTAGCCAACAGTAGCGGTAAATTGCTCGTTAATCGTGTCTAACTGCGGGCCAGTAGGTGTACTTTTAATCAAGTTAAAGCCCAATGTGCCCGGATTACTCAGTAAAAATAACTGAATAGCGGTCAGAACAGCCAAAACCGCCTTACTTTCCTTGTCTGCCGCAGCGGGGGCCAATTCATCAGCTTCTAGCCCAGGTAAAGACGCAACTGGGAGGAAAACACCTTGAGCTACAGTGTTACCACTGGCATCAAAATATTCAAAATTAAGCATTTATCTCTGTCCAAAAGACGCTAGTTAGACTATACCCTCAAACCCAGTCTGTGCTAGGCTTTCAGGAATAGTAACTAATGTTCGTCAGTAGTGACGACACGATGATGGTTCATAGGTGGAAAGAGGTTAAAAATGCGAACTAAAGGTAATAATTCACGCTCTAGTAAGTACTCGTTCAAGAGCAACTATCCGCGCTGTGAGTATAATTCCGAAGATTGGTATATCCCATTAACAAAATTCTGTCAGCAAAATTACTACACGCGATCCCAGGTGTATAAAATGATGAGAGATTGCAAAGTTTATGTAAGCCAACACAAAGGACGGCTATTCGTGAAATGGGCTAACACCCATCAGCAGGGGGCTTGAAACATTTATTATCTGTTGGGTTCATTTCATCATCAAACAATACGATAGATGCCCTGACAGCTCTAGTAGTTTGCCCTTTTATTGTTCTTTTTGGGCTACCACCTTTAGTAATTCGTATTCGATAGTCATCATACTTTGATAATGATTGTAATTGCATTAAAACCCTGTTAGCTTCTTCTTCCGAATCAAAATATCCCCCTGTCCATAGTCTGCTATTTCCATCGAAAAATAAACGCCCATAAACATTACCTCTAACCCACATTAAAGAGTCAAAATGTTCACACCAGTTCAAATCTTCAATGGGATTAGGGATGTGGATATTCCAAGCCGAACCCCTATGTTTTGGATAATTCAACCCAAAGGTTATTACTAATTGACTTTCAAGGTTGTATTCCGAATAAACATCACTGGGAAGTACGACATTACAGCCATCATCATTTTCATCCTTGCATTGCTCGATCGCTAGCTTGGCCATTTCATGGAATTTTTCCTGAGTCTCTACGGGTATCGCCCCTACCAATGTTCTGACTACCACCGGGTTACTGACCGGGTTGCCATCCTCATCACATTCAATCGTAGGTAGCAAGACATTCTCGGTTGGTGGTTCCACGATTTCAGGAACTTCTACAATCCGGTCTACTTCTACGATTGTAGGAACTTCTATAACTCGATCCACCTCTACAATCGTAGGAATTTCTATAACCCGATCCACCTCTACAATTTCAGGAACTTCTATAACTCGATCCACTTCTACAATCGTAGGAACTTCTATAATTCGCTCCACTTCTACAATCGTAGGAACCTCTATAACCCGTTCCACTTCTATGATTTCAGGAATTTCTATAATTCGTTCCACTTCTACAATCTTAGTAATTTCTACAACCTTAGTAGTTTCAATAATTTGAGGGCAATCATTGCTTTTATTTAGCAATTCCTCGAATTTTTGATTAAATTCTAAACTTAATTCAAAACATGGTTTATCCCCAGGTTGATTAAATGTGGGGGGACATGGGGAACACGGCAATACCATAGGTTTGCAATCATCTGAATCGGTTTCTATTTGAATAGGCGGATCAGGATCAAGGGGAGGAAATGGAATAGGAATAGGAATGGGAATCGGTTTCTTGTCTTTTTCTTGCTCTGGGGTTGGGTCAGTTATCGGAATCGGAATGGGAATGGGAATTTTGTCCGGTTCTTTCTCTAAATTTGGGTCTATTTCAGGCTTTACGGTGATGGGTAAGCCAATAGGGGCAGGTTTTGTGATTGGTTCTGTTTTGGGTTTAGTTTCTGGGATAGGGTCAGTGAGAGGTGGGGAATAGGGAACGATTGGGGCAGGGGTCGGAATGACAAAGGGGATCGGCTCTTTGTAGGGGTCTTTATACGGTTCCTGAAATGGTGGTAATTCTGGGGTACGGGTTGGTTGTTGGGGCTGGATGTTGGGTGAAATTTCTGGACGGTTGGGGTTAATTGTTGGGGATGGAGGGCGATCGGGAATAACCAGCGGGGTGGTTTCTGGCTGGGATGGGCTAGGTGTAGCAGGGCTAAAGGGAGGTTTCCGGGGGCTATCCGGTAAGTTTGGCTTGCTGGGTTGAGGGGTCGGCCGGTTTGGATTCCGGGGGTCTTGAGTTGGGGGGTCGTTTGGGGGATTAACTGGGTTGGGGGTTGCAGGCTTTGGTGCAGGTGGGTCTGGTTCAGTTTGGGGGACTGGCTCAACGGGGGGCGTAGGCCGTCGAAATGGCACAACGCCAGGGGGTAAGGGTTTGTCTGTGCCGGGATATTCCGGATCAGGAACACCAGGAGGCAATTTAGTAGGGATAGTGTCAGGAACAGTAGTAGGAGCGGGTTTTGCTGGTGCTACCGTTCCATTTTGGGGTGCTTGTCCTTGAGCGGGTTGGGGGACTGGCTCACCGTTGGATATAAACCTGACAGAAAAGCTAGGGTTAATATATCTAACTGTGGAAGTGTAACCACTGCTTTGAAAAACTTCTGTCCCATTCCCCGATGCCCCTACATTTTTTATAAACATCCGCTGTCGTTCACCGTCCCCCGTCCCACCATTGCTATAAATAGCGATCGTAAACGGGCCAGTGCGATTCCCTAGGTTGTAATCAGTAAATGATTCGTTATAGTAACTGCACCACCAGGGACAGGTAGCCCTTCGCCTGATTCCTGTAAAACGAATATTAACTGTAGTATTGGGGGGCACATAGTAGGTCGTTACTGGCCCATTCCAATTAGGGTTAGATGGCATTGGTTCAGTCCCCCGATCAGCGTAGCCGCGATCTACTGGGGGAGGGTCAAACAAACGCCTAAACCTATCGAATATCTCACGCCCTTTATCTAATAGTTCCCTGGCCCGTTGTAGAGATTCCCTAGCCGTATCTGTGTTAGGGTCATCAATTTTAGGGATTTTGGGCAATGGTGGGGGCGGTGGTAGATCTGTTAAGGGGATTTTAGGCAATCCGATCGGTGGTGGCCGGTTGGGATGGGTGAAGTCATCATCAAAGTAATCACTTACCAAGGGTTGACCACCGGAAGGATTACCCCCCGGATTACCAGGAGCATCAGGTAAAAAGGGACTAGGGCGACCGGGTAGGGCTGGCTCTCCCCCAATGCCTATATCACTAGGGGCAATGGGGGCTGGAACCATTGGGGGAGATGGGATAAACCCGATCGGGGGGATTAACGACACTTAGACTAAGACTTAAATTCAGTTGGGATGGCGGTTGATCCTAAATCGTTTGCAAAAGTCCAAATTTTAGCCGCCCCACGCTGGAAGTTAGAGTCTAGCTTGATGCTATTGCGTCCAACGTGCCGCCAGGTGGCTGGATCGCTGTCAACAATATAAAAAAGCCCAGAAGTGGCAACTCGAATGGCTGTATTAGGGGCTTCAATAGCGGTCATGTTGGGGTAAAGATGATTCAAAACCATCTGTGACCATACGACTAATTTTTCTAGGGAGTTGACGCTGGAGGGCAAGTCAGAGGAAGCAAAGGCTGTCATAGGAAATCCTGCTAAGATCATTTTTATGTTAGCCCAATTATGAAAAGATTATGAAAATTCACCCACAGCTAGAACAGATGATCAATACAGCCCGTGACCTTGTTTATGACAAGGCGTATCAGTCAGGCGATCCTATGCCTAGAAGTTTGGATAAGGTCGATATGGCGATCGCCGGCATCATGCGCCAACGTTTTGAAAAATGCCTAGATGATTTATGGGATCAGGTGATTAAAGAATTATCGGCCCAGGACTGATGACACAATGACTGTGACGGTGGCAGCGGCAATCAGGCTAAAGGCTAATTGAACGACCCATTGAGTCGCTTTTTGATAGGTCTCAAATTTTTCATTGAACCGATCTTGATGCTCCCCAAGGGTTTCTAGCTTGGAGTTGATCGCATTCAGGACTTCTTTAATTTCGTTGTCTGTTAGTTTGCCTTGCATAGTTGTTTAGTCGAACAAGTTAGGAGAATTATCATGCCGAAAAAAGATAGTGTGGATTTTTGCTTTCCAGTTTTTCAACGAGGATCTATAACGTTTATATTGCTCTGTACTTTCTTTCTTGCACCCATTGTATTGATGTTCAAAACAAACAAATCCATCACAAAAAGCACAGTAATACTTACCGTCTTCGAGTATATCTCCATGAACGTAATATCTCTGTTGTTTCAACATGCTATTTAAAGCCCTCTTTTGGGAGGCTGGAAGGCCGCAAAGTAGTACAGGGTCAAAATGCCGATGGTTCCTAAGTTCTTGAGCCATGACCCACCCCAGGCATAGAGGGCAATTAGGGCGATCGCTACGGCTACTGTGGTAATGGTGAATCTCATTCTAAACTCCTGGGGGTGGCCAACTATCGTCGTAATAAGAATCGCTTGCTTCTTCCGGTGGTGGTGTAACCAATGCTTCAGGGGAAATTTCTTCAACCTTGATTTTATACGTCACCTTCAGCCTGGCCCGCTTCCATGTGCCGTCAGGTTGAATGACTCTCATTTCAGAAGGCTTGATGTAACGGTTGTTGTTTAGATTGCTTTCAATATCCTTGACGATTTTTCCAAACGAATAAACTGTATTTTCTGACCAAGGAGTGTTTGCCTCAAAGATTACTTCGTAGGAATCATCAATGTTCATCTACACCCCTGCCAGAATTTTTATACTCTCATTCAAGACTTGAACTAGCTCATCCCTGGGTAGCAGCCTAAGGTATTTGAGGGCCTGTTCCTTTGCCCCAAAGTTTGGATTTGGCATTTCACCATCTAAATATTCGATCAATTCTTCAAGGGTATAGCCTGCATCAGTAGCAATTTTGACTAGATTCTCTCTCTCTGGGACATATTGTAAATTTTCCCATCCTTGAACAGTTGTACCTGAGACTCCAAGCAAGCGGCCATAAGCTCGGTAACTTTTATTGCCCCTAGCCTGTTTAACAATCTTGGCCAACCGTTCTCTTGAGTCAAAGTTCATTGGTGCTGTGCAAACTTAACTTATGCAACTACTTTACATAGTACAAGTATATCAAGTGGTTAACATTGACAAGCACGTAAAGCAGTTGTACGATGCCTGATGAACTTTCAGGTGCAAAGTATGTCGAGCATCACCAAAGAACGATTAACAATATTTCTGCCACCAGAATTAATCCAGAAGCTAAAAATCAGAGCGATCCAGGAACAAACAACTGTATCAGACTTCCTGGCCCGTCTATCTTCTGAGTACCTAGACCATGCTGCATCCTAACCACAAGACTTGGAACGGATTAATGCTGCATCCTAACCTTTTGAATCCTAACCATTACCAGGAGTGGGATGATTCCGCAGTCAGGGCGGCGATCATCTCCCGTAATGTCTGGACAATCATTGACCCCCTGGAGCTTGATCAACTCCTGAACCTGAACAGCGATCGCCGCTGGAAGCACTCCGATCACCTTGTCCCTGGTTGGGCCGTCGCTGGAGTTGATCCATTCACCGGGGAACAGTGGCGGCAAGGGGCCCAGTATAAGCCAGATACGCCGCCTTTGCGTGATGGCAAACCCCAGAAATACCTCAGCAGTAAAGGGTATGAGACGGCCCCCCTATTTTTGGATATGGGAACTGACTACTGGAAAAAGGTACTAGAGACCAAATACCCGATCGTCATTTGCGAGGGTGCAAAGAAGGCCGGGGCGATTTTGTCTACTGGAATAGCGGCGGCCATCTCAATCCCTGGAGTTTGGAATGGGCAAACCAAGGGGGAAATTAAGGAGACCCTCAAGCCCTTTTGTGGTGTAGGGTTCCTGGTTTATCTCTGTTTTGATAATGACCTGTTGACCAAGACCTCAGTACAGGCCGCCCTAGATCGGTTGGGGCGATTAATTTCTGTATTTGGAGCCGTGGTCAAGGTGATTGAGATTCCCCCAGGGGAGTTAAAGGGCATAGACGATTACTTGGCCTCTTTTGACGATCGCTCTGGGGAAATGCAGAAATTGCTGGATTCTGCCCAGCCCTTTGAGCAATGGCGTGAACCCTTCCAGAAACAGAAGTTGACCCAGGAGCGTTGCAAACTAGCCCAACGCTATGAGCAAGCCCAGGAGATTCTAGGCGATCGCCTTCGATTGAATCTGCTAACCACAGAACTAGAACTCCATGGCAAGCCCTTTGATCTGGATGAATTACAGATCCAACTAGCCTTACAGCATGATCTGCATATCCCAGATGCCCAAGTGACCAAAATCCTAACCAGCATCGGCAAGACCAACGCTTACAGCCCTGTCAAGGACTACCTTGATAGGGTTTTTGATGAATTTGGCCAGGATTCAGCCGGGTTTATCGATAACTTGAGCGATCGCTATTTTGGCACAGACAAGCCCATCTATAACTCCTATATCAGGAAAACCCTGATCGCCGCCGTAGCGCGGGCCTACCAGCCAGGGTGCAAGGTTGACACTGCTTTGATTTTGAAAGGGCCCCAAAGCATCGGTAAAAGTGAGTTTTTCAAGCGGTTGGCTAGTCCCCCTTGGTTTGACGATTCGCTGGGTAACCTCTCTGATAAAGATGAACGGCTGAAGCTCCATAAGGTCTGGTTTGTGGAATGGGCAGAACTAGAGAGCGTTTTTAAGCGTAGAGACTTGGCCAGCGTCAAGTCCTTCTTGACCTCTACCAGTGACCTAATCCGCCCCCCCTACGGCCGTACTGTTCAGCGGTTTGATCGGGCCAGTGTGATTGTTGGCTCAACCAACCAGGATGAATTTCTAGCCGATTCCACTGGTAATAGACGATTCCTAATTATTCCTTGCCATCAGCGGATCAACGCCGATCTATTGCAGGCAGAACGGGATTTGATTTGGGCTTCTGCCGTATTGGCCTACCGTGAAGGGGCCCCCCACTGGCTATCCAATGAGGAACAGGAAGAATCTAACCAAATTACCCAGGACTACTTGCTAAAAGACCCTTGGGAAGATGTGATTCTCTCCTATGCTCGAATGGCCCAATATGTCACCACAGGGGAGATTCTGGACAACGTGATCCATCTTGACCTGGAGCGACGAACCAGGGGTGATGAAATGCGGATTTCTGGCATTCTCAAGGCCAATGGCTGGACTCCCAAGCGATTGGGGGCTAAAAAGATGCGGGTGTGGGAGCGAAAATAAAAATTTATTTATGTTTGAGGATGGCCCAGGTTGGCCCACCCAAGCCGGTAAAGACTCCAAAACCCGCTCTCAGAAAGAATTTTGACCCGATCCAACCCTGGGCCAACCTAAAAAAGCAATTTTGCTTAAACAGGCACATGGGCCAACCTGGGCCAACCTAAAAAGCGAAGTAAAAATTTTTTGCCCGATCTACTTGACAGTGACAAGTGTATCAAGTAATTTAAGTAGTTAATGTACTTGTCACTGATAAGTTCATCAAGCAGTACCTTGAAAAATTAGGAGACCCCTATGCAATCCCCCTTTAGCGGCGGCTTGGATCGCTTTGCGGCTATGTCCAGTGATGCCACTATGGCCCAGACCATGCTCTCCACCCTCATCGGTATCGGTATCGGTTATTGCCTATCCCAAGAGAACGCCCAGGAGCAACCCACCCCCCAAGGCAGCCCTAACCCCTACCGTAACCAAACCCCCATAGTCACGATCGTTGACCTGGAGCGTTGGGTCATGGAGAACCAAGGGCAGTTACCCCAGGCTGAACGGATTCTACGTGACTTGGCCCAACTCCCCCAGGAGCAACGGGTCACACAGCAGTTAGTCCGTGACCTGCTCCCCCCTGCCCGTCGCTAACCGCCCATGAAAAAGGGGCCCCTAGAGGCCCCACCCATTAGTTTGTGAACATTTAAGGAGATTTTACTATGACTATGCGCCCTGCCCATATTCCCGTTACCCCCCTTGTCCTGGCGGCAGAGCAACAGGCCAAGCTGGAGGCCCGCTTACGGGATTCCATCACCGTTTTTCTCGCTGACCCACGCGCTTTGGAGGTTGAAGCGATCGCTGAGATAGCCGCCCAATATAAACAGGCCACTGAGGCCTATTGGCAGACATTTGCAGAAACCCACGGTTTATAACCTGCACAGGCCCCCCTTGGGGCTTTTTTTGTACCTAAATTTGGAGGAAAAAATGGAAGAAATACTAGACAAAGAGTTTTTACTTCTTGTCAAGAACATCAAGAAAGTAGCTGATCAATATGGGTTCTATCTCCCCCAATTTTGTAAAAAACTGCGCGATAGCCAAACAGCCCGTGATGCCTTTCTACAGCGATACTCACGCCGCCGCCGCGCCGAAATTGCCATGATGCTCCCCCAAGCCCTGGAGGTTATAGAAAATGAGTTCTAGACATTCCCCAGCATTCCCTAGTGACGCAAGGCTTGAAGATCGTTATGAAGGGTTAAGCAAGCGTGAATTTGCCTTAATTCTATTTTTAGCGGCTTATCTAATCGGAGAAACTGAAGCGGGCCGATTCCGCTTAGAAGCATTAAAGGCAATTGCCAGACAAGTTGATGATTTGTTTGACTTTCTAGAGCAAGATTTTTAGAGCAATGTGGAAACAGACTAGAGACACTGCTAAGGCTCTAGGCATATCCCCTAGACAATTGCGCCTATTGCGCTCTAGGGGATTGTTTCAGCTAGGGCGTGAATATCGGATCATTACTCCCCCTGGAGCAATGCGGCCCACCTATCAATGGAATCTAAAAGCCATTGAAAAATGCCTTATCAAACGTTTGGAGAATCGATAATGCTTCAATTTCGAGAATTTGAGGAGTTTGTCACTACTATTTCTAAAATGCGGGAAGCTCAAAAACGCTATTTCCGAACCAAATCAAGGAAAGCACTCGCAGACGCTAAACTTTTAGAAATGAAAGTAGATGAGTTAGTTAAGTGTTACAACGAGTATCTAAATAAGTTTGCTCTTGTTTATGGCAAGTGTGAACAACTGGAGATTTTAGATCATGAGTAAAACCAAGGGTGAAAGTCAGGCTGCCTTTGCAAATAAACTTCTTGTTGCTTTTGATATGTGTTCTGAAAATCTGGGGTTCAATTATAGTGTCATAGAATTGTTTCTATTGATTCTTGGGTCAAACCCTATTTTCTGCGACTTTAATGGACAACTAACCTTTCTTTTTAGCGACTGCTCGAAATTAGTTGTCAAATATCGCAATAAGAAACTGTGGATTAAGGTGGTAACGGACGATCCGGCCTCAGCATCAGAGCCTCAAAAGCCCGTTGATGATGCCGTTCACTAATCCAGTGGTGGTAAGTCTGACTATGCACCTGGACGCTATGGCCCATCTGCTGGGCCGCCAGAGTTAAATCAAGCCCATATTCCAGCGTGCGAATTGCCCAGGCATGGCGAAGATCGTAAGGTGTAAAGGAGGGTAAATATTTCCTAAGGTATTGACCCACGGCCCGGCCTGTTGCAAGGTTGGGCCGTTCTCTGTTTATAGGCGGTAAGCTAACGTGACTCAGACCAAACTCATCAAACCATTCAGGATAGCAGGGCCAAACCCGTCTATAACCCGTTTTGGTGTTCCCTTGCACCTGGACAATGCGATCGCCCTGGCTGAGGGTTTCATAATTCAGCCTAAAAATTTCATGGGGGCGTAACCCATACGTGGCCAGCATTCCATAGACCCATGCCCAAGAGCGGTTTTTTAACTCATAGTAAATTTCACTAATCAGGCGATCGTCTGGAATTTCTCTAGGGCTGCTTTTCTGGGGTGAGTAGCTCCCCCGTAGGCCCGTTAGGTCTAGCTCTATCCCGGCAAAACTGGCCAACGCCCCCAAGGCCATGCAGGCCCGCCGCCGTGTCTTGCTATCGGGCCGAGTGTTGAGGATGGTTCTGTGCAGTAGATCGCCGGTCAAGGGTTCATCTGGGGGCAACCCCTTAAAGACCTTGTGATAATCCCCATCCCAAGTAGTTTGCGTCTTATCGTTGCGTTCTCGCTGGTTAAAGTAGTGTTTCTCAAAGCGGTTTACCCAGTCCCCTACGCTATCGGTAGCGTCCCTGTGTAGATAGGGCCCCCAGTCGAATTGTTGACAGTCGAGCAATGCGCCAACCTTGCGGGCCTCTTTCTCAGCAAAGCTCACGCCGGCCGGAGTTCCCCTAACGCCCAGGGCGATCCGCTGTTGGTAGGGTTCAGTTTTGGAACTGCCAGGTTTTGGGGGGAACGTAGCGCGAAGGTACAGGCGATCGCCGATGGCCTGGATAGTTACCCCAACGTGCGAAGATTTCAACCGCCCATTAGCCTGATTGATCCGTCCTTCCATCGCTTGCCTAAAACTTGCCTAAAATTTGAGGTATATCCAGGTATATTTAGGTATATTCAGGTATATTTAATAATTCTTAAAGATTCCTAAATCCCATACCTAGACTGGCTTCCTAACCATTTTAGGTTGTTTGAGCCTTCTAAAATTTTAGCCTAAATCGATGGAGAGTAGGGAACTCGAATCCCTGGCCTTCGCGGTGCGATCGCGACGCTCTACCAACTGAGCTAACTCCCCTGACATCTAATACACTGAGAACGAGTTAACGACGGCTTGAAACTGATCTTCGACCTTCGGCCAACGTTCTTCAGAAGCAGAAACACTTAGAGTATAAAGCTTTCCTCGACTCACGGCTATACTTGACAGGTTATGGCGTTGCTGGGTACCACCGGATTCACTGGGCAATGTTACGGCATACTCCAAAATATAGTAGAGCTTGTCACGGCTCTCTTTAGCCGTCGCAGAAATTAAGGCAGAACTCCGTTCAGAACCAACGGGAGTGATCACATTTTTGAGTAATCGTTCTCCTACCACCTCGGGAGTTCCTATATCTGCCAGATTTTGGCCCGAAGATACGGGGTTAACAACAACGCTAATATTTTCTGTGGTTTGAATAATATCATGGAAGACCACATCAGCATTACGGACTTGTACTTGAACCCATCCTGTAGGATAAAGAAACTGATAGCCATCTAGGCTGTCCACATAGGCTTTCAAACCGCTGACGGGACTACACCCGGCTAATACGGTTGCGACCAAGATCAATCCAAAGCAGAAAATGCGCTGCACCATAAGTTGCCCCTAAGCCAGGGATACGCTTACTAAAACATCTTTACCATTGTTGCATTGAAGGGGGTTCCCATGTACTTAGTGACAGGCGCAACGGGTCAATTAGGGAGACGAGTCGTTCGGCGGTTGATTGCCTTAAACCAACCCGTTCGAGCATTTGTACGTCTTCGTTCTGACTATGACCTTTTGAAGCAGTGGGGGGCCGATATCTTCATTGGTGACATAGAAGACGTGCGTGATATTGAAAAATCCTATGCTGGGGTCAATTATGTGATTAGCTGCCATGCCAGCAAAATAGGCAGTAGTCGTATCCAAAAGATTGACTATCGTGGCACGGTGGATCTAATTGATCAAGCCAAAAGGAATGGCATCCATCACTTTAGCTTAGTGTCTCCCTTGGCGGTGGGGGGCGATCGCCAGGATTCACCCCTCTTAAAGGCAAAATATGAAGTCGAGTCCTATCTTCAGGGTAGTGGCTTGCCCTATACAATTTTTCGGCCAACGACTCTGATGTCCAGCTTATTGCCCTTGGCAGAACGATTTCAGCAAACCGGTGTTTATTTTTTGATTGGCAATCCTGAGCATCGCTTACAACTGACCAGTCCTGATGATCTGGCCCGGATTATGGTTGCCGCTAGTCAAATGAACATCACCCATGATCAAATCTTCTCCCTAGCCCATCCAACCGTGATGACCCGGCAAGAGATTCCAAAGCAGTTGGGCTATTTTTTCAATCGTCAGCCCTTTGTTGTTAATATTCCCATGGCAGCCATTGACGGGGCCCGCCATTTAATTGGTTTGATTAGCAGCGATCTTCAGACTGAAATGGGAACTCTACGTACCCTCCTCGCCTACGAGAGCCTCTGCCCTGACCCGGAAATTGAGCGGGTTGAAAAACTATTTAATATCCAATTAGAATCCTTAGAGATTTTCTTAAATCGCTATTTGGGGATCGGAGATTAAGGCTGACCGCGACGCCGTTTTACCTCAGTTTATGACCTGGAAAACCAGGGGGGATCCTTGGCACAGACGTATAGTTTCTGACAGCAAGGCCAGTATACCGCCGCCCACAACCGCAGTTCCCAAATGTTTTGTAATTGTAGATCACAAAACAATATTGGCAGTCACCAACGCCGTAGCACAACCTTAAAACTTATTTTAACACTCTCTCATCAGAAATTAAAACTCCCCTATTGGCGATCGACGTGGTTTGTACCTGAGCCACTACCCCCATGGTTTGCCACGCTGATTCCATCGCTGCCATAATTGCGGGAGCCTGTTCTTGGTTTCCTAAGGCTAGAAGGGTTGGCCCTGCGCCACTAATGACTAGACCATAGGCCCCTGCATCTTTAGCTGCGGCTGCCACGGCATCATAGCCCTTAATTAAAGACTTGCGGTAGGGTTGGTGGAGGCGATCGCCCAGGGCAATGGTTAACCAATCTGCCTGCCCCAGTTCCAGACCACGGATTAATAGACCAAGGTGGGACATATTAAAAATGGCATCGCCGTAGGAACAGGTCTGGGGTAACACTTGGCGGGCAGCTTCCGTAGACAGTTCAAAATTGGGAATGGCAATAATTGGCACAACGGCCTCATGCCAGGAAATTTTTGGGTAAACCCAGGTGGATGATTTTTCGGAGCCAACGGCTAAACGGCATCCCCCTAAGAGGGCCGGAACCACATTATCGGGGTGGCCTTCCCGGGCGATCGCCAAGGGTAGCAATTCTTCTAAGGTATAGGGTGAACCCGCTAGGAGATTGGCCCCCACCAACCCACCAATAATAGCGGTAGCAGAACTCCCCAATCCACGGGACAGGGGTACACCTAAGGTGATCTGTACATGGACGGCGGGAACGGGCCGGCCCAAATGATTAAAAAAATCTCTGAAGGCCTGGTATACAAGATTATTCTTTGTTTGTGTTACTCGCCCTGCTTCTTCGCCCTCAATCTCAATCTGCGTATCTGCGTCCGTCAGGCGAAAGGTAAAGGAGTTATAAAGATTTAGGGCTGCCCCCACACAGTCAAAGCCGGGGCCAAGGTTTGCTGTTGTCGCTGGAACAGTTACGGTAAACATGGGTTTAGAAAAAGAATTGGGGATAGGTCTTGAGTGGAAATCGGATTGGGTGGGGTTTCATAAGGCAATTGGTTAGATATTCTAGGTTCCAAAGGCGCGATCGCCCGCATCTCCCAGTCCAGGAACAATAAAACCGCGATCGTTGAGTCCTTCATCAATGGTTGCGGCATAGACCTGAACCCCTGGATAGATTGCCCCTAACTTTTGCAAGGCCGGTGGAGCCGTCACCACAGAAATAATTCGTACCAGGGCGGGATCAATCCCCCGTTGGGTCAGTTCCGCCATCGCCGTCAAGATAGAGCCACCGGTCGCCAGCATGGGTTCACTAATTAAAACATGGGTATTCGGCTCAAACTGGGCTGGAAATTTATTTAGATAGCAACTGGGTTCTAGGGTCTCTTCATTGCGAACAATGCCAATGTGGTACGTCTGGGCCAAGGGTAAGACGGCTTGGGCCCCCTCTAGGAGAGCTAATCCAGCCCGCAAAATCGGCACCACAATTAAGGGGGTCGTGGCATCAATGACCGTTGCCGCACAGGAGGTGAGGGGTGTTTCCACAACGGTTTCCTGGGTGGGCAACCAATCACGACTGGCTTCGTAGGCTAACCAACGTCCCAACTCCGTCATTCCTGCCCGAAATAGGGGTGTGGGGGTCATGGCATCACGCACAACCGCTAACCAATGCTTAATTAGGGGATGGGGGGGCACATAGACCTTTAGCTGCAATGTCATGCCAAACCTCATGGGGGGTCTTAATTCTCTGATTGTCCACCGAATTGCTGCCCTTGCCCAGAATTGAAAAAAAATCTGCCTAGGCTATTGATATATTTTCTCAACTATACTAGACTAAGCTTTAGTGTTCTCCTCTCTGAGGAATCGGCAGGTGGGGTCAGTCATTTTCGGCCGGCCCCCTTTTTTTTGCCCTTAACCTTGGGTCTTGGATTCCATAATCTAGACAACTGAGTTTCAGGATGCCTATTCCTGGAAGGTTTTGTTGATTCAAGTTGAAAAATAATTGCAATAAATTAATCTCCTGCAAAAGTGATCCGTGATCGTGAAATCAAATTATTAAGTTTTGTACAGACTTGACTCTTTTGGTTGCCTTTCGTCACAATTGATTGCATGGGAACGCCTTTCTCTCCTTTGTGGGGTAGAGGATTTTAGTTCATTATTATCTCTGAGGCATAAATTAACTGCCCTATGGAAACGTTGGAGTTTATTATTTACCCTGATGGTCGAGTAGTTGAAACAGTCACGGGGATCAGTGGTTCGTCCTGTGCAGAAGTCACGGCTGCCATTGAGGAGCAGTTGGGCTGTGTCATTAGTCAACAACCCACGTCAGAGTATTTTGCGGAAGCTCTTGACGTGGAAGGTCAGCAGTCCATCCCCCAGATTGTTCATAGTCAATGGTAGTTTTTGAGGATTCAAACACCCATGTCACATTTCAGCCAGATCAAAACCCAAATTCGTAGCTTGCCTGCCCTGGAAGCCGCTCTCAATGATTTGGGTCTATCGTGGAAGCCCGGTCCCCAAGAAATTCGTGGTTTTCGGGGTCAAACCGATACGGCCCAAGTGGTGATGCCCCAGGATAATGGCTATGATGTGGGCTTTCGCTGGAATGGTACTGAGTATGAACTGGTGGCGGATCTAGATTTTTGGCAACAGGCCTGGTCAGTGGATCGGTTTATTAATAAAGTCAGTCAACGCTATGCCTACCATGCCGTGGTTCAGTCCGCCAGTGCCCAAGGTTTCCAAGTGAGCGAGGAGCAGCAGCAGGCCGATGGCAGTGTGCGTCTGGTGGTGCAGCGGTGGCGGTAACGGCCTTAAATCAGCCCTCAGGTCAAGAGCCAGAGTTGGGTGGGCATCTGCGTCAAAGCCTATCTCGCTCTGGTTTGGAGCCGGAGTTGGGGGGTATCCGTCGTCAGCGGGGGGTGTATGTCGATGAGATTACCTGCATTGGCTGTAAGCACTGTGCCCACGTGGCCCGTAATACGTTTTACATTGAGCCGAGCTATGGGCGATCGCGGGTAGTTCGCCAGGATGGGGATAGCCAGGAATTGATTCAGGAGGCCATTGATACCTGCCCGGTGGATTGTATTCATTGGGTAGACTATACGGAGCTAAAGCAGCTTGAGCGGGATCGACAGGATCAGGTGGTTCCCCTGGCGGGTTTTCCCATTGATCGAGCCGCAACCCATCGCAAAAAGCGATCTTAGACTTAAAAATCCCAAATTAAAATCCCAGTCTTATTTTCCCCCTAAGCATTTTATCCTTAAGCACCTGTGAGGACGACGTTCCGACCATGCCCCTCCTCCACCTTTCCACCTGGCCAGAAGTTGAAACCTACTTACAAACATCCCAGGGTATTATTTTGCCCATTGGCTCCACGGAACAGCATGGCCCCACCGGTTTGATTGGAACCGATGCCATCTGTGCCGAAGTCGTTGCCAAGGGGGTGGGGGAGGAAACCGGGGCCTTTGTGGCACCGACCCTTAATGTGGGCATGGCGTTACACCACACGGACTTTCCCGGTAGTATCAGTCTCCGGCCAAGTACGTTGATTCTGGTGATTCGGGATTATCTAGTGAGCTTGAGTCGGGCTGGATTTCAGAAGTTCTTTTTTATTAATGGCCATGGCGGGAATATCGCCACGCTGAAAGCGGCATTTGCCGAAACCTATACCACCCTGTTGGACTTAAATATTCCGGGGGGCGATCGCGTCCAATGTCAATTAGCCAATTGGTTTATGGTTCGTTCGGTGATGAAGTTAGCCCATGAGGTCTATGGCGATCGCGAAGGTTCCCATGCCACCCCCAGCGAAGTTGCTTTGACACAGTTTGTCTATCCTGAAGCCATTAAGGAGGCGATCCTAGACCCGGAGGTGAATCAAACCTGTCGCATTTATGGCCCCCAAGATTTCCGCCGTCGCTATCCCGATGGGCGGATGGGATCGGATCCCAGTTTGGCGACCCCAGAGATGGGACAAAAATTTTATCAATTGGCGGTGGAAGAACTCAGCCGCAGCTATGAAACATTTTTAACTCAGGATTAACCCTCTTTTGTCACATTAACTCCTAATGCTATTCGCATGATCAGTGCTCGTTTAGCTACTCGAAGAGAACGTGAAGATTATGAGCAAAATACTTTTTGAGAAGTCACACGATTCAGATGACGAGCTTCTAAACTGAATACCATTTTGATTATGGAAAGAAAAAGTCTAATCGCTTTGCTACTAGCAGTGGGAAGCAAGGGTTAAAAGTTGTGGTTTTAGATGAAGATGTAGCCCAAATTTTTACAACACCAGAATCGGTCAATAAAGTACTAAGGGCCTTAATTGAGTCGATGCCCTGGTTGACTGATAAAAGTTAATAGTGGATAGCTGAATACCTTTTAGGACAGGGTAGTGTCAAAGTTTATTTAAATAACTGAGGAGATCGGCCATTTCTTGGGGTTGGGCTTGAAATTTAGGCATGGGGGGGGTTTGACCACTGGTAATCTGCTGAATTAAATGGAGTTGCGATCGCCGGTCGGAAATTTGAATGAGGCTTGGGCCCACACGCCCTTGGGCATCTACACCATGGCAGCCGGAGCAATTCATTAAAAAAAATTTGTTCTCCCCGCTTGATGTCCCCAGAAATAGATAGCACCGATTGGATATAGGGATCCGCCATGGGCAACCGGATCAGGGTAAAAAAAATCCCTGCGGCTACCACAAACATAAAAAGACTGAGCCAAAGCCAACCCAGTCCCGTTGATTCCTTCGGGATCGCCTGATGTGCCAAGATGTTACTCTTTAGTAAAGTTTAAGTTGAGGATCTTAGGATTTCATCACATATCTTAAACTTTTGCGGCAAGGGATTCAAGGTGTAACAATTCCCAATGTCAACAAAATGTCAACATTTGACTGGCTGGGTGACTCCACCACGACGTTCCAGTTTCGCCCCCAGTTGCCCTAACTTGATTTCTATCGCTTCATAGCCCCGATCTAAATGCTGCAAACCATGGACAATGGTTTCCCCCTTAGCTGCTAGACCCGCCACCACTAGGGCCGCCGTTGCCCGTAGGTCTGTGCCCATGACCGGTGCGCCGGAGAGGAAGGGAACCCCGCGAATAACGGCATGATTCCCCTTGACTCGGATATCTGCCCCCATCCGATTTAGTTCGGGGACGTGGCCAAAGCGATTTTCAAATACCGTTTCACTGACTAAGCTGTTGCCCTTGCTGACGGCTAATAGGCTCATAAATAGGGACTGCATATCTGTGGGGAACCCTGGATAGGGCAAGGTTTCAATGTCACTGCCGGAGTAGGTTTCTGCGGGAATGATTCGCAGGCGTTGGGGCCCTTCGAGTTTAATTTTGGCTCCAATTTCCTCTAGCTTGGCGATCGCTGCGGTCAAGTGGCCAGGAATGATGGGAGCTAGACTAATTTCCGAGTGGGTAATGGCGGCGGCGAGGAGAAAGGTACTGGCTTCAATGCGATCGGGAATAATATCGTACTCGGTTCCGTGGAGGCGATCGACACCAACAATGGTGATGGAGTTGGTTCCGGCACCATAGATTTTGGCCCCCATGGCAATACAGAAGTTAGCTAAATCCACCACTTCTGGTTCCTGGGCGGCATTGTCAATGACCGTTTCCCCGTCTGCCAAGGTTGCGGCCATCATCAGGGTTTCCGTTGCCCCGACACTGGGATAGTCTAGGTAAATTTTTGCGCCTTTGAGTTTTGGGGCATAGGCTTGCACCACGCCATGATCAATGATCACCTCTGCCCCTAGGGCTTGGAGACCGCGCACATGGAGTTCTACTGGCCGCGCTCCAATGGCACATCCCCCCGGTAAGGGAACATTGGCAACCCCTAGGCGGGCTAAGAGAGGGCCAATGGCAAAAAAGCTGGCCCGTAACTGGCTCACTAAGGCGTAGGGAGGATTGGTGGCGTTTAGATCCTGAGCGTTAATTTCAATGCCATCACTCTGTTCTTTTACCGTGACCCCGATCGCCTGTAGGATTTCTGCCATCCGACCAATATCTGCTAGGGCAGGGACATTTCTGAGGTAGCACGTATCATCCGCTAGGAGGGCACCGGCCATTAACACTAAGGCCGAGTTTTTGGCCCCACTTATGCGAACCTCCCCGGCAAGGGAATATCCCCCCTTAATGTGTAACCGAGGCTGATCAACGGGGTACGTACTATCTCCAGAGTTCAACATAGAAAAGCTACCCACAAAGTATAATTTTTAATTTTTCAATTCCCACAGATTCTACCCCATCTTTGCCTAGATTTATGCATCATTTAGGGCCCACTTCAGGGGAAATGCATCGAACGCAGTATAAATTGTCACCGAAAAATTATAGCCCCTAGGAAGATGGTTGAAGATTTGTATCATTGCTGAATCTAGTAAGGAAGGCCGACTTTCGCTATCCAAAGGGGATTTACCTTTGCTTAAACCCAATTTTCTAGTATTAAGCCAGGAATCCGTTCAAACTCCCGTACATTATTTGTGATTAAAATTGAATCCAAACTTAAAGCATGGGCTGCAATCATTAAATCCATTTGACCAATAACCATTCCCCGTCGCTCTAACGCTGTGGAAATCTCCCCATAAACCCTTGCTGCTCCTTGATTCCAATCCATAATTTCCACATGGGATAGAAATGCCTCTAAAACTTGTCGATTTTTCATCACAGCTTGGGATTTGGCAACACCGTGTTCCAACTCCGCAAGGGTAATGACAGAAATACCCATCGTTTCCGCAGCAACCGCTTCAAACTTTTCCAATAACTGGGGCGGACGGTGCTTCATCACATAGATACAGATATTCGTATCGAGGAGAAACACCTAAAATAAGTCCTCTCGCGTTTGAGACGGATCGTTATGTCGAGTCAAGATAAAGTCTGCTGAGGCCAGGGGCACAGTCTCAAAAAAATCTCGCCACGATCGCCGTTTGGGAGACAAAATTACATGATCACCTTCCTTGCGGATATAGACCTCGTTCCCCTCGAAACGAAACTCCCGTGGAAGACGAACCGCCTGACTATTTCCATTCACAAATAACTTTGCTGTCTTCGGTTTAGCCATGCCACGCTGAACTAATAATGTATATTTTTAGTATATACTTCTCTATCCTTTTCTTTGTAGGCGATCGCGAGGACACCTCGAAAAATTGATCGATTTACTGAAAATAGAAGCTAAAACCATTGAGATATTGGATGAGATCGCCCCGGATTTTGAATTAATTGACGTGCCCATTAATTCGACTTCTTGGTATGGAAACCATGATCTACAAAAAAACCGACTGGAGTAGTTCCGTCGGGTTACTTATTAGTTCGACTTCTTGGGATAGAAGCCATATAGCCAACGGGTGGCGTTCCGGGAATGGCTTCCTCAGGTTTCCATTAGTTCGACTTCTTGGGATAGAAGCCATAGATGGATTATCCTATCCTGAACTCAAGCCATTCTTGTTTCCATTAGTTCGACTTCTTGGGATAGAAGCCATGATCCTGAATGGGAGTTTAGGTGCTTATGCGCCCTACAGTTTCCATTAGTTCGACTTCTTGGGATAGAAGCCATCTCACAGGGAAAGATGGGGTAAGCGATCCCCGTAATCCGTTTCCATTAGTTCGACTTCTTGGGATAGAAGCCATCGCAGAAATTGTCGGGCAGTTTTCTGACTTCTGCCAGTTTCCATTAGTTCGACTTCTTGGGATAGAAGCCATTAGTGAGATTGTCCGTAACTATCGGCAAAGTAACCCGTTTCCATTAGTTCGACTTCTTGGGATAGAAGCCATTAGTGAGATTGTCCGTAACTATCGGCAAAGTAACCCGTTTCCATTAGTTCGACTTCTTGGGATAGAAGCCATTTTTCCCGAAAAAGAAATCGCAACCGAATTTTGAGGGTTTCCATTAGTTCGACTTCTTGGGATAGAAGCCATAGGTTGACGAGGACGGCTATCAAGTCCTAATCCTTCGTGTTTCCATTAGTTCGACTTCTTGGGATAGAAGCCATAAATAAACTTTCATATATTGAGACTGATTATGTTAGTTTCCATTAGTTCGACTTCTTGGGATAGAAGCCATTGGATTTTTCTGGAGTTTGTAGTATCCCCAGTTAACCTTGTTTCCATTAGTTCGACTTCTTGGGATAGAAGCCATAGTTATGTATATTAGCACAACTCTGGCCTGGGTTTGAGCCACCCATTTCGAGGGGGTCAGCCGCCACCTCTGAGCAAAAATTTTTATCATGAAAATAAAAACCTGAAACCCAGACCAGCCAAGGGTTCGGCCCCCTTTACCCAATAATGGGGGTTTCCAGCCACAGCGGCAGGGATCCGAAGTGGAAAGCAAACTAACTGTAAACAAACGTTAAATTCGATTAACAAGATGCAACACCTCTAAATTGAAAACCCCATCCGAGACATCGGCTTGACTACACGAATCAAGCTCACTGGATTGAGTGGCTCTAGGCGCGTATAGGGGCCCAGGGGAATAGAGCGACCCAGATTGATCTGGAGGACTTGGGGCTGTTGGTTCATTCCTTGACACCAATCAAGCACACGGCCTTGATGCTCTAGGGTCGTGAACGCCATCACCAGAACTCCCCCAGGGCAAAGCCTTGACCAAGCCTCCGGCAAAATAGCATCCAAATAGCCGCCACTACCTCCCAAAAAGACACGATCCGGGGCGGGTAACTGAGCAAAAACAGCGGGGGCGGTTCCCCGAATGGCCGTAATCGTCTGGATCCGGTGGCGATCGCAGTTTTTACGAATAAGCTGCTCCCCCATCGCCGTTTTTTCAATGGCATAGACCTGAGCATTGGGTAATAATCGCGCAATTTCAATGGATACTGACCCCGTGCCCGCACCAATATCCCAAACAACCGCCACATCCGCTGAGAGGCCTAATTCTGCCAAAATCAACACCCGCACCTCCCGCTTTGTCATCAGACCCGGGCGATCGGGAAAACCATAGAACTCCTGCTCCCCCAAGCCCAACAGAGGCAGTGAGGGGTCTTGTCCATTAGCCGGATCTAAAACTTGGGGCTGGCGCAGCAAAATCAGGATATTCAGAGGACTCAGGGGTTGCAACGGTTCCGAATCCCTTAAGTCGATCATCTCAAGCCGTTCCTTGTCCCCCCCTAGGTTCTCGCATAGCCAAGCCTGATAGGTGACGGGTAAACCCAAGGATTGATACAACCGGGCGATCTCCCCAAGGGATTGGTGGGCATCGGTATAGATGGCAATTTTTTCTGCTCCCCGCTGCAATGTTTGGATCAGTGGCTCCAAGGAACGACCATGGCCACTCAGTACCACCGCATCTTGCCAAGGCACCTTCAGGCGACTAAAGGCCAGTTGTGCCGCACTGTAATGGGGATGGAATGTGAGCCAATCCCTGGGAAAGACCTCCAGGAGAAAACGCCCCAAACCAAAAAAAAGGGGATCGCCACTAGCAAAAATGATCACCAAGGGATCAGGGTGGCTCTGGATATGATCTTTAACTGGATCAACTATCTCGGAGATATCCCCTAATCCCAGGCGAGGAATGGGGCGATCGGGTAAATAACTGAGGGGGCGATCGCTGCCCACCCAAAGGGTTGCCCTAAAAATCAGGTCTTGAATGGTTGCCCCTAGACCCGCCAAACCGTCCAAGCCAATCCCAACCACATGAATAGGTGTCATAAATTTCAATGGCTCAGTTTCAATGGCCCAGTCTAGGCAAAAACAGCATCCGCCCTAAATGGTGATCAACTCATCTTTTCTTGGGCATCTTTTTTGGGGCATCCCCAATACCTGACAGGGTACGTTTACAATTGGGGTGATCTGACTTAATCCTACCCCCTATGATTGCCCAAGTCATGACAGCCTTAGAGCAGGGCGACTACGCCAAAGCCGAGGCCCTGTTACAACCCCTCCCCAAGGATGATCCAATGGTCATCTTCTGTACCGCTCGCCTAGAACTGGCCACGGAAAAATGGGAGGCCGCAGATGCAAATTTTCGCCATGTTCTGCGCCTAAATTGTGGCCCCAAACTGACTCAGGCAGCCCGGCAAGGATTACTGGATATTGAAAAAAATCGTCAAGAAAAACGTCAGGCGGCGATCGACCAAATTAGTCAGGATCCCCATAGCGAGAAACGGGCCGCCTTAGTTCTAGAAGGCGTGCCCAACCAAGACACCAAAACCGAGTTTGCCCGAAAACTAGCCCAGGTTCTCAAACTAGATGCCTACGTGGCCCGACTGTTAATTCCCAGCCGAGGCTGGCGATTATTGCGATTGGGAACCCTCGGCGAACTGCGGGTCTATAGCGAAGAATTAAAATCCGCGGGCATTCCCCTCTTTTGCCTACCCATTGACCCCATCAATCAAATTCAAGTCTTAGAAGTCCGCTATATTCAAGCCCTTCAGCCCAAACCCGAAGTCATCTGCACCTCAACCTTACAGCCCGAACCCTTCTCCTTTGTTTTTACATGGCCAGAAGTCGAACAGCGCGTAGAAGGACTGCTTCCTATTTTTGAAGCCGTCGTCGATCGCAATACACGGGGCAAAATCGTCCATAAAGAACAGGTACAGGATCACGCCCAGTGCTGTGATTTGCACCTGATCAAGAAAAATATTATTTTGCGATTTTATCGGGGAGGCTATCAATTTAATCGCGGCATCGACCTGAGTCCGGCCCAAAATACCCACCCCCAGGGGGCAACACTGCAAATGGATCAAAATACCTCCTGGGCAAACTGGCGACAACTCACGGCCCTATGGAACCATGCCCGGCCCGGCCTCACCACTTGGAATGAATTTACCAGTTTTGCAGAAACCAGCATGGATTTTAAGGAGCCTTTAGGGATGGTTGCGCCGCGCATCAATCTCTTTCGTCAAGAAGATAGTTACTGGGACACGGCCTTTATGGTCTATAGTGGTTTAGCCTTTCTGCGGCAAAAAACACGGCAAACCGCCCTCATTGCCCGCCAAGAGCAGGAACAGAGTCAAAAAACAGAGGATTAAAAACAGAAGATTAATGTGATCTAATTATTAATCTTCGCTTTCTAAAACCACCTTTGCCTCCAGGAGCTTCTGGCGATGCTCATCCGTGACCACCGGATAATGGAGATCCAAGGACTTGAGTTTTTGGTGAATAAAGTGACCCACCATGAGACGGGCAAACCATTTCCGATTAGAGGGAATAATATGCCAAGGGGCCCAAGGGGTACTGGTGTGGCGAAAAATATCTGCGTAGGCTTCCATGTAGTCATCCCAATAGGCGCGATCTCGCACATCATCCACGGAAAACTTCCAGTTCTTTTCAGGGCGATTAATTCGCTCTAAAAATCGTTCCTTTTGTTCATCCTTAGAAATATTCAGGAAAAACTTCAGCAGAAGAATACCATTATCATTCAGGTATTTTTCATAATTGTTGATTTCTTGGAAACGCTGCTTCCATATCCCCTTTCCCTTCGCACTGGGGGGGAGTTGCTGCCGCTGCAAAAACTCTGGATGGACGCGCACAATTAAGACTTCTTCATAGTACGAGCGGTTAAAAATACCAATACAGCCCCGCTCCGGCAACGCCCTGTTGGCCCGCCACAGATAATCATGATCCAATTCTTCACTGGAGGGAGCCTTAAAACTGTAGACCTGGCAACCCTGGGGATTCAATCCCGACATCACATGCTTAATCATGCTGTCCTTGCCACCGGCATCCATGGCTTGAAACTGAATCAGGATCGCATAAATGTTTTGGGCATATAAAATACTTTGGTACTTGGCCAGGTCTTGAATGCCCGCATCTAGCAGTTCTTTGGCTTCAACCTTATCCTTGAGACCGGCGGTATCCCCTGGATCATAATCTTTCCAGGAAAAGGATCCATCCGTGGGGACTAAATAGCGTTTGGGTGAAATCTGGTCAATAAAATCTTTAGGAATCATTATGGTTTTTTCTTAAATCCAGTTAAATGTCTGAGATACAGGCGGCCCATTATAGTCGCCTATCCTAGCTCAGGATCAAAGCAACAACAATGGCAACCCTATATCCAGGGTAATCTTGCACAATCGTTGCAGAAGCCTACATTACCCTCATGTTAATCTGTTAGGGTAAGGTAATTCTTTCTTTTTATAAAAGGTTTTTAATCATGAAAAGTCGCAGTTTTACAGTCATTCTGCATAAAGAAGATGATATGTACATTGCTGAATGTCCAGAGGTGGGGACGGTTGATCAAGGAGAATCGATTGAGCAGGCGATCGCGGGTTTGAGAGAGGCAACGCGGCTCTACCTAGAAGAATTTCCCCTACCGGAAACATCTCCTAGGCTTGTAACTAGCATTGAGGTCAGCTATGCCTAAGATGCCACGGATCTCAAGCAGAGAAGCGATTCGGGCACTTGAGCGCTTAGGATTCGAGCAAGTTCGTCAAACAGGCAGTCATGTTGTGATGAAAAAAGAAACCAAAGAGGGCAAAATTGGCTGCGTTGTCCCCATGCATCATGAATTGAAGGTTGGTACGTTGAGCGGCATTCTTAAGCAAGTGCAAGTCACAGTCGAAGAGTTTATTGAAAATCTGTGAAGCCTAATATGAATTTGTACCGACAAGGAAAAAATTAAGATAAAATTAGCATCTACCTTAATTTTCCCTGGGAATAAGTTTTTCCATCCACTCCGGTACGATCCGCTGAATCCATTGCTCAAGGGCTTTGTAATGCTTTTGGTAGAGAACCCCCAAGTAAATAATGGCAATACCGAGAGCACTCAGGGCAAAGGGAAATAAGAGACTATTGGCAAAGACAACCAGGGCTAATCGAGTCAAGTAGCCAAAAACCCCTAACCCCCCAAAGATCATAAAAATACGCCGCTTCAGTAGAATAGACAGAAACATTAGGATCAGGTTAACCAAGCAATAGAGAAAATGATCCCATTCGGTTTCCGAGGGCATCAGGGGTAAGCTACCCCAAAAGGAGATTAAGCCAAAGAAATAAAGCCAAAACCCATAGTCTCCTTGACTGCGGCGATTTCTAAGATCAACCCAATAGGCGGCAATGATCATGGCAATACCAAACCACATGGACACCAGGAGCCGTTGCTGCCAGATGATTCCTTCCCCTTCGTAGATGAGAGGCACAATATCCATCGCCATAAACCAAAGGGAAAAGGCTAGGGGCGCAACTAAAAACGGAAATCGGACAAAGTGGAGGGCAACCAAACTACTGATGATGGTGGCTAATTCCATAAAGAACCAACCGCCGCGAATCCAGACATAAAAATCGCGGTAGGAGCCGGGATCCCCCACTAGCCAAAATCCCGTCCATCGCTGTAGACCATAGATGGCAAGGGGGGTCATACAAACAGCAATGGTAAATAAAAGGCCACCGGCAATCCGCACATTTTGGGAAAAGTAGAGGGTGCGTCCCGCCATGATAAACAGCAGGGCGTAAATCGTAGCGATGAGAAATAAGCCGCCACCACTAAAGGATTCCCAGGCCAGGCCCATAAACCAGCCCATGGCTGAGATGACAATGAGTGCGCCAAAGTAGTAGGCCACATTTCCGGCACTAAACTGAGGCTGCTGGGCCCGGCGATCGCCCAGGGCTTGCCACAGCGTATCTGCCTGTTCTGCTGAGATAATGCCTTGGTTGGCAGCCCAATCTAAATCATCTTTATAGATTTTCATAGAATTAAATTAGCCGGATGACTCCACACCGTTGTATGTCCACGTAGGATGGCAACAGGTAGATTCTCCGGCAAAAAACAACCTAGGAATTGGCGATATGAACCCCATAGAAAAACTAGGGGGTTAAATACTAGAGACCTTAGCGACCTAATCCACCCAGCAGGTTGGCTAGATTTCCATCCTTCGTCATGGCACTCAGGGCCTTGAGATCAAAGGTGACGGTTTCCGCCGGATAGGACTCTAAAAAGGTGAGTAGACTGAGGCCTTCCGAAGTGCCAGCGGCGGTCAAAAGTGCCCCACTAATGGCATAGGATCCGGCCTTATCCCGACGTACCGTGAGCTTAGAGCCTTGGGTTAACAACTGCTTACCCAACTCGGTATTGAGCAGATTATTGACGGCTACAACACCTAAGGGAAGTTTGACATTCAGGGCTTGAAGTAGCTGCGCCTCTTCCTCTTCAGGAACCATCCGTAGGATTGCCTGTAAATCTCCAGTGGCCACTTGGGTCTCTGCAAATTGTCTGACTTCAGACATGGGAACAGACCGTTGGAAGGCTCCGTAGGTAAGGGAGAGGTAGTCCGCTGCCTTTGCCCCATTACTGGTTAAGACGGCACCACAGGGGATTGCCAGTAGCAGCAGCCAGTTAGATAAACGCTTAAGCATTGTCCGTTAAACTCCAAAACAACCAAAGTAGAATTCTCAAGATGGATCGCATCAATGATGCATCGCTTTGCAGTATAACAGGAGGATTCCAAGTGTCATCCCTGATTTAATATTTCAGGAACATCGTCGTACTTCAAGGGAGTTAACCTGTTCATAAATATGCCCCAAAGAATCGATCGCCACCCCTTGGGCATCAAAGGTTAGGATATCCCCCACGGCACTCATCCAACCAATAATTTTGGCAGGGACTCCCGCCACTAGGGCAAAGCTAGGGACATCTTTAGTGACCACCGCCCCGGCCGCCACAAAGGCGCACTCATGGAGCGTAATTCCACAGACAATTGTGGCATTGGCACCAATACTGGATCCCCGTTTAATCCGAGTCGGGTGGTAGTCGGCACTGGTATTGCGGGGAAATTCACAGCGCGGCGTTTTCACGTTGGTAAAAACCATACTGGGGCCACAAAACACATAGTCTTCCAGGATGACCCCCTCATAGAGGGAAACATTATTTTGAATTTTGCAATGGTTGCCAATCACGACCCGATCGCCGACGAAAACATTCTGACCAATAATGCAGCGATCGCCAATTTTAGCGGTGGCCATCACATGGGAAAAATGCCAAATTTTTGTACCTTCACCAATGGTTGCACCGGCATCAATATAGGCAGATTCATGGGCAAAGTAGTCGGGTTGGGTCATACAAAATTTAATTGAATCTAGTTTTAATTTAACCTACACTCGCTGACAATCATTTAACCTTGATCCAAAAATCTTTACCTTTAACTCAAAAACTGTTGAACTTGGGCCAAAATATCCACGACGGCCACTCCCTGCCAACCATCGGATCGGGGTGGCTGACGACTAGCAAGACAGTCCAGAAAATGCTGGCATTCTAGCTTTAAGGGCTGACTGTGGGCAATGTCAATCACCTCCGTGCCGCCATCACACTGCTGCAAGGCCTGATCCACAAATTTATGGTGAATCGTAACGGTTTGGGCCACCTCATCGTAGACAATCATTTGTTTTTCCGTCACCACAACCGTACTGCGCTCTACGAGGGGCCAATACCAGGAGCAATGGAGGGCCGCGGTCTGTCCCGTGGCAAAGGTTAAATTGGCTTGAACCGTATCGGCAATTCCTGGCTGTAAAAAGGTGCGGCCATGGGCCTGAACCTCGGCGATCGCCGGTTGATTCAAGAGAGCTAAAATCACAGCGAGATCGTGGGGGGCAAAGGACCACCAGACATTTTCCTGCTGGCGTACCCTTCCTAACTTCAAGCGTCGAGTGGCCACATGCCATAGGGCCCCGGCCTGGCCAGAGTTGAGGTAATCCTGGATCCAGGTAATCGCCGGTTGATAGAGGAGTAAATGCCCCACCATTAAAATCTGCCCCCGCTGATCCGCTAGGGTGGCCAACTCCTGGGCCTGCTCCCGTTCCAAGGTCATGGGTTTTTCCACAAACACATCCTTACCCGCCTTCAGGGCCGCCAAGGCTAGGGGGTAATGGCTGGGGGCAGGCGTAGCAATGACGATCGCCGGCACCTCTGTCCCTAGGGCATCTTCATAGTTTGCATAGAGGGGTAGATCGGGGTACTGCTCGGCAAGTTGCTGCCGTAGGCTTGGATTGAGTTCCACCACCCCGGCAAGGGCATTGAGATCATGAAAATTACGAACCAGATTTTTGCCCCAGGCCCCGGCCCCGACGACGATCACATTCTTGTCCACAGTCTTGCCGGGATGAGTTCTGTTGCTATCGACTTCAGGATGGTTCTCAGGACTATCTGGACGATTAGAAGTACTGGTCGTCATAGCAGGGTCACTTTTTGATCGGCATCCGGCAATCGGCGAGTAACACCACGGGTATCTAAAATTGCCTGGGCATGGTAGATCACAAATCCATAATCCACTTGACTATGATCTGTGGCAATCAGCACTAAATTTGCCTGGGCGATCGCCGCAGCCGTAAACTCCACAGATCGGAGGATTTGCCCCTTCAGATGAATTTCAGGAATATAGGGGTCGTAATAATCCACCCTGGCTCCATCCTGCTGAAGTAACTGCAAAATATCAACGGCCGGGGATTCGCGCCAATCATCTAAATCTTTTTTGTAGGTAATTCCTAAAATTAACACCCGCGATCGCGAGGGGGCCAACCCCACCCGATTGAGAACCCGCCAGGCCTTTTCCCGCACAAATTCTGGCATACGACGATTAATTTCACCGGCAAGGGCAATAAAATGGGTTTCAAAGTTATATTCCTTGGCTTTCCATTCCAAATAGTGGGGATCCAGGGGAATGCAATGTCCCCCCACCCCCGGACCCGGATAAAAGGGCATAATCCCAAAGGGCTTGGTATTGGCCGCATCCAAAACCTCCCAGACATTTAAGTCGAGGCGATCGCACAGGAGTAAAAGCTCATTCACGAGGGCAATATTCACCGCTCGAAATGTGTTTTCAAACACCTTCACCAACTCAGCGGCCTTGGCACTGCTGACCGGAACCACATCTAAAATCGTTTCTCGATAGAACAGAATCGCCGCTTGCCGCGACAGATCATCGGACGCACCCACAATCTTGTTCGTATTTTTCGTGGTGTAGCGTTGGTTACCCGGATCCACCCGCTCCGGCGAATGGGCTAGGAAAAAATCATTGCCACAGCGCAGACCACTGGTTTCCTCCAAAATCGGCCGGAGAACCTCATCCGTCGTGCCGGGATAGGTGGTGGATTCCAGGGAAATCAGTTGCCCTGGTCGTAGATGGGCCGCCAGATTGCGCGTTACTCCTTCCACATAACTCAGATCGGGAGTTAGGTTTTTGCTCAGGGGTGTGGGCACACAAATGACAACAATATCCGCTTCCTTAACACGCTCAAACCCAACGACGGCCTCAATAAATCCCTCCTGCACTAGATCTCGGAGTTCGGTATCAGAGACATCTTTGATATAGTTCTCACCCCGATTCACCTTTTCGGCTCGCTTCGGGTTTTGCTCAATACCAATCACATGGAAGCCCACCTTCGCTTTTTCTACCGCAAAAGGGAGTCCCACATAGCCCAGGCCGACTACACCAACGATCGCCTGACGATTGAGAATTTTTTCACACAGGGCATCAAAGGCTGACATTGCCATTCAGGTTCACTCGTTTATTTTTATCGCTTGTTTTTATTGACTAAGAAAAGTTTATCATTAGTGCCGCCGGCGAATTGGCCCTAGAGGGGGACAGAAACCTCGGCTTCACGGCGTTGTAGGTGGGTACGACTTGCCTCTAGGAGACCCTGAAAGAGGGGATGGGGGACATTGGGTCGAGAGCGAAACTCGGGGTGGAACTGGACGGCGATAAAGAAAGGATGATCGGGATATTCAATGATTTCAACTAGGCGACCATCGGGGGAGGTGCCACTAATTTGATAGCCCGTTTCTAGAAAAAGACTACGGTAAGCATTATTGAATTCATAGCGATGGCGGTGGCGTTCATAAATGACCGATTCGCCGTAGAGCCGTTCCGCCAGACTTCCGGGCAAAATGCGGCAGGCATAGAGACCCAGGCGCATCGTTCCCCCCAGATCAATAATGTCCTGTTGTTCCGGCAGCAAATGAATCACTGGATTTTGGCTATTGGTTTCAAATTCCGCACTATGAGCATTCTCCAACCCTGCCAAATGGCGGGCCCACTCAATGACACAGCATTGCATCCCCAGGCACAGGCCTAAAAATGGAATCCGTTGCTCCCGCGCATACTGAATGGCGGCAATTTTGCCATCCACCCCACGAATCCCAAAGCCCCCAGGGACAATAATGCCGGCCACCTGCTCAAGATAGGCTGCGGCTCCATTGGCTTCAATATCTTCAGAATTGATCCAGCGAATATGCAGATCACTCCCCAGGGCGATCGCCCCATGGCGCAGAGCTTCAACGACGGAGAGATAGGCATCATTTAGGCGCACATACTTGCCGACAATGGCGATTTCTAGCCGTTCCTGGGGACGATAAAGCCGCTCCACCAAAGACTGCCACTGATTTAGATCCGGGGGGCGTTGTTCCAAATTCAGGAGGGTAAGAACTTGGTGGGCTAACCCCTCCCGCTCCAACAGAATCGGAACCTCATAGATGCTTTTGGCATCGGGGGCGGGAATAACGCATTCTACCGGCACATCACAGAAGCGAGACATTTTCTCCTTAATACCGGGATGGAGGGGGCGATCGCAGCGGCAGATTAAAATATCCGGCTGAATACCAATGGAACGCAGTTCCTTAACGGAGTGCTGGGTGGGTTTTGTTTTCATTTCGCCGGCGGATGGAATCCAAGGCACTAGGGTGACGTGCATATAAATCAGATTTTGCCGCCCCACCTCCGTGCGAAACTGACGAATCGCCTCTAAAAAAGGTAAGGATTCAATATCCCCCACCGTGCCGCCAATTTCAATAATCACCACATCCGGGTTTTTGTCCTTGGCCACCCGGAGAATACGGACTTTAATTTCATTGGTGATATGGGGAATCACTTGAACTGTTCCCCCCATATAGTCGCCGCGCCGTTCCTTGTTGATCACCGCTTGATAAATGGAGCCTGTGGTCACGCTATTGAGCCGGGACATGGCCGTATCCGTAAACCGTTCGTAATGGCCCAGGTCAAGATCCGTTTCCGCGCCATCATCCGTAACAAACACCTCCCCATGCTGGAAGGGACTCATCGTGCCCGGATCCACATTAATGTAGGGGTCTAACTTGAGGATGGAGACAGAGTATTGACGGGATTTGAGTAACCGTCCTAAGCTCGCGGCCACAATCCCCTTACCAATACTAGAAACAACGCCGCCAGTGACAAATACAAATTTAGTCATAAATTAGTCATAAAGGAATTTACTAATTTTTACCACAGTAATAAAATCTCACACTCTATCCCTTGGGGCGGGCTTGATCCATTCCATTTTAGCTATTATTGGGTTAGGGACTAGGAAAATAGGATTCTCGGCTCCATTAAATATTGTGGAAAGAGTAACAATCCCTAAGTCCGCCGCAAATCTTTCGATAAGTTAAGAAAGATTGAGATCCAAGATTCAAACAGATATACTAAAGGGCGAATTTTGTATTTCTGGCAACAATTGCATACCAAAAAAAGGAGGTAAGGCAACTTGGCGAGAAGGCGCAAGCGTAAAAGTCGTCGTCGTCTAGAAGGTCGCAGGATCCTGGAGTGCGTGCCTCAGTTTAGCATTGACAGCGGTGAAGATAAGCCAGTGACGGCGGCTCGAAAATTCATCCAGTCAAAGGGAATCGCACCTCCCGCTCTTTTGTTAGTCAAACGAAATGAGCATACTACGGATCGGTACTTCTGGGCTGAAAAGGGATTATTTGGTGCCCAGTATGTCGAGGAAAATCATTTTCTGTTCCCGAGCTTGAGAGACTTAGCCGAGGAGAAAGTTCCCGCTGGTCGCTAAGACAGAGTGTGAGGAGTGGGACAGGAATTTTTAAGTTTTAAGGCAAATTTAAGGTTGATGGCTAGGCTGGATTTTTGAAATCTGGCCTGGTCGTGCCTTGGTATGGGTGGGCAAATCCGCGGCGGTGTTCAAAAAAAATCAATAAAAAACCAATATAGCTATCGTCACCTAGGTTAGGACGGGGTGCAGGGGTGGAACCCCTGGCTGGGGGAGAAGCCCCCACACCCCCTACCAAAAATGTCCTAAGAAAAGAGGCGACAGCTATACATGATTAATCTAGACGTTTTTTGAGCGTTTGGTAGATTTGGGCTGGGATCTTTGCCTTGAGCGATCGCCCGAGGCGGTTTTTCTTTTCTGCTTTTTGGAGACATTCAGGGTGGGGACATAGGTAGGCCGATCGCCCCATGCCCTGGTCTAAAACAACTTCACCGGAGGGAAAGATCCGCACTACCCGCCAAAACTCTGACTTAGGGCCAAGCTTCCGGCAGGCCAAGCAGCGACGGGTATGGGGGGGCATGGAAGGGCAATCCTCCGGTGTCAGGGTCGTTAGTTTTTTTTTGAAGCGGTTAATCTTCAGAGCCAAAGATAGCTAAGGGGCTAATCCTAAGGGGCCGATGTCGCCTCCATCACCGCCATTGCCTGCCGATCCTCTTCATCGTGATCATAATTGGAGCTATCCCGCACTTCAATTTTCCAGCCCGTCAGACGGGTGGCAAGACGGACATTTTGGCCTTCTTTGCCGATCGCCTGGGAGACCTTATCGGTGGCTACTAAGACATGGACAATCCGGGACTCGGTATTAATAAGACGCACTTCATCCACCGGCGCCGGGCTAAGGGAGTTAGCAATATAGGTGGCGGGATCCGGCGACCAACGAATGACATCAATTTTTTCACCCCGCAGTTCATTCACCACCGCTTGAATGCGGGAGCCACGGGCCCCAATACAGGCACCGACGGGATCCACGTCCCGCTCTAGGGTATCCACGGCAATTTTGGTGCGCGGGCCCACTTTATGGTGGGGAGGATTGGCTTCCCGGGCGATCGCCACAATGCGGACAATTTCATCCTCAATTTCTGGTACTTCATTGGCAAACAGATACACCACTAATCCGGCATCTGCTCGGGAGACTTCCAGTTGGGGGCCACGCTGGGGGCCATCCTTCACCCGCTTCAGGTACACCTTAAAGGTGGAGTTTGCCCGGTAGTTATCATTGGGCAGTTGTTCCCGTTTCGGTAATTCCGCTTCCACTTCCGGTTGGGCAATATCGCTACGCACGGCCATAATTACCGATCGCCGCTCAAAGCGCAGGGCCCGGGCCAAGAGAACCGTTCCCTCCAACTCATGGAACTCTTCCTGAATAATTCGCCGTTGTTGATCGCGCAGCTTTTGGGAGAGAACCTGTTTGGTTTGAATGGCGGCCATGCGGCCAAATTCCTGGTGATCTGGGGTGACATCCAGAACCACCGTATCCCCCAGTTGGGCATCCTCGACCACTTCAATGACATCTGCCAGGGCAATTTGCTGATCGGAGTTATCTATTTCTTCTACGATAGTTTTTGTCGCTAAAACCCGAAACCCTTCTTCCTCCACATCTAACTCCACTTCAAAGTTAATAAAGTGATCTTCTTCAAAGTGGGTTTCATCCAAGCGTAAACTGCGACGATATCGTTCATACCCTTTCAACAGGGCTTCTTCGAGGGCTTCCCGCACCGCATTTTTAGGTAAGTTTCGTTCCTGACTAATTTCATTGATCATGGCTCGTAGGCCGGGAAGACGATAGGTACTCATGTGTGCTCCTTAGGTTCTGCTGAGGTGGGCCGGGGACAGTATTCACTCCGAGGATGGAGTTTGTAATTGCACCTGGGTGACGAGGGATCGGGCGATGGTGATCGTGCGGCCCTTCTGGTTGAGGTAAACGGCATCTTCATCCCGTCGAATCAGGGTACCCTCCCAGGCGGTTTTGCCACGAAAGGGTTCGGCGGTGGTAATCAAAATTGGAAATCCCCGAAAGACGGTGAAGTCCAGATCGCTCTGTAACACATCGGATAGGCCAGGACTGGACACCTCTAGGACGTAGTTCCCCGGAATCAGGTCTTGTTCATCCAAGCAGGTTTCTAAATTCCGGCTCATCTGCTCACAATCTTCCAGGCCCGTATCCAGGGTCGGATGGCGTACATCAACCCGCAGGGTGGGGGGATGGTGGTGACGATGGAAATGAATGGCGACCAGTTCCAAACCCAGATCCGCTGCGAGGGATCGGGCTAGGTCTTCAATTGGGAGAAGGAAAGAATCGGCCATAGGGAAATAAAAAAACAAAAAAAGTGGGTCACTGCCCACCACCTCAAAACATGTTACGTTTTGTCGATACCTTTCCATCCTAAGGCATTTTTTCTAGCATTGTTCAGGGTGGCAGATGAATTTGGGCTAATATGGCACTGCCTGCCACGCACTACCTTCCACCCTATGGCACGAAGGCGTAAATGCCAGGAGCGATAAGCCTACTACCAAAAGACACACTGCAAAAACAAAACACTACAAAAACAAATCGAATGGATAGCTTACACTTGTCGGGTCTTCGCTGCTATGGCTACACCGGCGCACTGCCCGAAGAACAGACCCTAGGGCAGTGGTTTGAAATTGATATTGTCCTGGGTCTAGATTTAACCCTACCGGCCCAGACGGATTGTTTGGAGGATACCCTGGACTACCGCCCCCTCTTAAGCCAAGTTAAGGACCTGGTGCAGACGGCTCGCTTTAGTTTGATTGAACGCTTAACGGATGCAGTGGTTCAGTTGTGCCTAGACTTGGATCAGGTGCAGCGGGTAAAGGTGCGCGTGACTAAAATAGCACCGCCGGTACCGGACTTTGGAGGCCAAATTACCATTGAAATGGAGCGTTCTCGCCCCTAACGAAATCCTAGCTAAAACGAATCCTAAATCGAACCCCAACTAAAACGCCTCAAGTTCAATATCCCCCAGGGCTATGGCTCCCTGACGTAGAACCTGCCAGCGGCCCCGTTGCCAGGCAATGACTGTTGACGGCTGGGTTGGGCCCTCTGGGCTCCGCCAGGCTGAGGCACCTAGGGTTAGTACCTGGGGAAAGACCTGGGCGATCGCCCCCACATCCAATAGGGGTGGCTGACCAGAACGATTCACACTGGTGGTGGCCAGGGGCCCCGTTTGTTGGAGAATGCAACGGGCAAGGGGCCAATCGGGAACTCGTAGGCCCACCGTACCGGTGTCCTGGGGATTTAATCCCGATGGTAATTTTCCTGCGGGTAACACCACCGTTAAGGGCCCCGGCCAATGGCGATCGCAGATGTTTTTCCAGTGGCTCCAGTCCCTTGCCGTACCCTGGACGTAGGGCCATAGCTGCTCTGCTGTTGCTGCCATAAGGATCAGGGGTTTATCGGGCTGTCGCTGTTTAGCCGTAAAAATTAACTCACCGCGATCGCAGCGGGCCGCCAAGGCGGGAACCGTATCCGTAGGAAAACTGGCCAACCACTCCCCAGAGCGGAGTCCGGCAACTAAGGTAGCTAGGGAAACTTCGGCCATGAATCGTTAAATAGTTAAAACGTTGTTTACGGGACTAAAATTTGCTTAGATCGATGCTTGGGTCAAAACGAGCCAACGACACCCATTTGCCATACATCCAGAAATAAATCTAATTGACACAAATCTAATGAGTATAGATTTTAATGGGTATGGATGGGGTAAGGTTAAGTCATATTACGTTCATTGATAAAATCATAGTATAAATTACTTCACGATTTAGTCAAACCTATGACATTACCCCCTTTGCACCGATGAATTTGAATTAATGTAAATAAGTCTCAAGATTGATAACCCCAACCTATATAAACATTAAGAATCTTCAAAGCAAAGGTTATTGCATTTGGTTTCAGATAAGCTGATGCTAAAAGCATACGATCTACGACTATCGCGATTGACCCGAGAGACGATCGAGGATTGGAACTACACGGGAACGCCACTGGTTGCATCGTAGCGTTGAATTTTACCCAACCCAGAACCGGCCCAACGGGCGATCGCTGTGATGGGCCGATCAATACCAAAAGGAAACAAGAGGAACAAACGTCTATGTCCTATACGCAATCAAAATCTAAAGGCGGGTATAAGGCAGGGGTGCAGGACTATCGCCTCACCTACTACACGCCGGATTACACCCCCAAAGATACCGACATCTTGGCTGCTTTTCGGGTCACTCCCCAGCCCGGTGTTCCTTTTGAAGAAGCGGCTGCTGCCGTGGCCGCTGAATCTTCCACTGGTACCTGGACGACGGTATGGACCGATTTACTCACCGACTTGGATCGTTACAAAGGTCGCTGCTACGACATTGAACCCGTTGCCGGTGAAGACAATCAATTCATTGCCTACATTGCCTATCCCCTGGATTTGTTTGAGGAAGGCTCTGTCACCAACCTCCTAACCTCCTTGGTTGGGAACGTGTTCGGGTTCAAAGCCCTGAAGGCCCTTCGCTTAGAAGACTTGCGGATTCCCGTTGCCTACCTGAAAACCTTCCAAGGCCCTCCCCACGGGATTCAAGTTGAGCGGGATAAAATCAACAAATACGGTCGTCCCCTATTGGGTTGTACGATTAAACCCAAACTGGGCCTGTCGGCTAAAAACTACGGTCGGGCCGTCTATGAATGTCTGCGGGGGGGCTTAGACTTCACCAAAGACGACGAAAACATTAACTCCCAACCCTTCCAACGCTGGCGCGATCGCTTCCTGTTTGTAGCCGATGCGATTCATAAAGCCCAGGCCGAGACGGGAGAAGTTAAAGGTCACTACCTGAACGTGACTGCTGCCACCTGTGAAGAAATGCTGAAGCGGGCTGAGTTCGCCAAAGAACTGGAAATGCCCATCATCATGCATGACTTCCTGACCGGTGGGTTTACCGCCAACACAACCTTGGCCCACTGGTGTCGTGATAATGGCGTTCTTTTGCACATTCACCGGGCGATGCACGCGGTAATTGACCGCCAGAAAAACCACGGGATTCACTTCCGGGTCTTGGCCAAGTGCTTACGGATGTCTGGGGGTGACCACATTCACACCGGAACCGTTGTCGGTAAGCTAGAGGGCGACAAAGCCATTACCCTCGGTTTCATCGACCTGTTGCGGGAAAACTACATCGAACAAGACCGCTCTCGGGGTGTGTACTTTACCCAAGATTGGGCCTCCATGGGTGGTGTCATGGCCGTGGCTTCCGGTGGGATCCACGTATGGCACATGCCCGCCCTCGTGGAAATCTTTGGGGATGATTCGGTGCTGCAATTTGGTGGTGGAACCTTGGGACACCCCTGGGGGAATGCACCAGGTGCAACAGCCAACCGGGTTGCCCTTGAAGCCTGTGTCCAAGCCCGTAACGAAGGCCGCGACTTGATGCGTGAAGGTGGCGACATTATTCGGGAGGCCTGCCGCTGGAGTCCTGAATTGGCAACGGCTTGCGAACTTTGGAAAGAAATCAAGTTCGAGTTTGAAGCCCAAGACACCATCTAGATGACAGGGATGGGGTTGAATAGGGAGAATTTAACGGTTCTTCCTCACCCACGTTGGTCCCTAGGATCCCTATGGATGTCAAGTACATAGCCAAGGAAACGGTCAAAACCCTGATCAGCTATCTCACCTATCAAGCTGTTCGCACGGTCATTGCCCAGTTGGCGGAAACAGATCCACCGCGATCGCTCTGGTTGCAACGGTTCTCAACCCCCAGCAAGGTACAGGATGGGGAACGTTATTTACACGATCTCTTTCAGGAACAGCAGGATCTAGCCTTTCGGATTTTGACCGTTCGGGAACACATGGGTGATCTGGTGGCGGACTACTTGCCGGAAATGCTGCGAACGGGTATCCAACAGGCCAATATGCAGCAACGATGTCAACAACTGGAGCGCATGACCCAGGTGACGGCCACCGAACCGGAAGCCCATCCCCAACCCCCACCCCAGGCGGCTGAAGACTCAGCCCTATAGGGTTTGATTCTGATAACTCTGACTGACCCAGACTGACCCAATTGCAAAATTAATGAGGATACTATGAAAACTCTGCCCAAAGAGCGTCGTTACGAAACCTTCTCCTATTTACCTCCCCTGAGTGATGCCCAAATTGCTCGGCAAATTCAGTACACCATCGAACAGGGCTACCACCCCTGCGTGGAGTTTAATGAAAACTCTGATGCTGAAATCTACTACTGGACGATGTGGAAGTTACCCCTGTTCAACTGTAGTGGCCCCCAGGAGGTTCTGAATGAAGTACAACAGTGCCGTTCCGAGTACCCCGACTGCTACATCCGGGTGGTTGCCTTTGACAATATTAAACAGTGTCAGGTGATGAGCTTCATTGTTCACAAGCCGAATCAAACAAACACCGGTGGGTATAGTGGCTACCGCTACTAGTGCGCTACTAATGATGGTGACGGAGTAATCACGATCGATTCTCATCGCTTGATTACGATTGATTTTGTCATCTTGATTGGGACATTATGATCCGAGGGGTAGGGTAACTTACCCCTTTTTTTGGATTTTTGCAGTAATGGGTTTGCTCTGTTCTGTTTCCCTGCTCTATAGTGAGGTACAGGTAAACGTGATCTAAAATGATGAGTCTATTGTGACCCGCGCATTCTCTAATCGATCATACCCCTGGCAAACATGGCTACGGGACGGGCAATCAAGGCTGTCGTCTTTCGCTGGTGCCTCAACCTCGCGGCGGCGACGGGGCCGACTGAAGCTATCTAAACCTAAGCTATCTAAACGGGCCCGGATTGGCGCGATCGCCCTGCCCTTGGGTCTAATTCTCTGGCAACTGGACTGGCAATTATGGCTGGCAACCCTGAGTGGCATGGGCACGATTCTGTTGATCACCCAACTACAACGGCAAAACTGGCAAAAACTCCTCAACGTGCTGGTTTCGTCCCAAAAAATTCTTGCCCATCCCCTATTCCTAGCCATGGCTGCTGGGGCGATCGCCAGTTTGGGAACCTACGTGGCAACGGGAATCTGGAAAGAATCCCCCAATTCCTGGTTAGGTATGGGTCTAGTGCTGGAGGGAGGCATTCTATCCATCGCGGTGGCCCTACTGGGCCTATTGGTGTGGCAACGACAGGAACAACAACGCCTAAATCAGTTTGATCAATGTCTGACGGACTTAAGTGATCCAGACCCGCTACGGCGATTAGTGGCGATACGACAACTGTCCCGACTCTCCCTAGATACGGCCGATAGCCAGATGGTGCAAGAAGCTCTGTACCTCTTTTTAGGAACAGAATCCGAAGACTTAGTACGGCGGGCTGCCCTAGGGGAACTGCATCGCTTAGATCAGCAGCAACGGAGATCGCCCGGAGTCTAAAGTCTAATTAGTCTGGGTCAGGAAATGGATTGGCTTGAGACGTGGGGACAAACGCGAAAACCTCCTCCCTGGGCAGTCAAGCTCATCAATGAGGCCTTGGTGGAATTGGAGGGGCTAACCCGTGCCGATGATGGCAAGATGTTGGCCCTGAGGGATCGACTCACGGACGCTATGCTACAACGGGTCAGTCCATCCAGTGTTAAAAACTACTTTACGATGCTCCATCGGGCGATCCGTTTCCATTTTTCCCCTGAGTCGGGCCGCTTAAATCCTGAAAATAGCTATCAGCGATCGGATCAACGCCTTGACCCCATTGCTTGCCTGTTGGTGGATGTGCCCATTGAGATTAAACGGAAAAATCGAGCAGATCAGGATGCAGCCCTAGAGAAGATTTTGAATAATCCCTCTCCTGATTTAGTCCTCACGGATCCGGATGGCATAGTCCAGCGGGGACGGGAGATTTTAGAGGGGGCGATCGCTGCCTATGGGGATCCCGATCAAAGCTGTTTTTATCTAGATATTGCGGCAAGTCTCTCTCTAGTGACTGGACTACGCCCCGTGGAAGTGCTACGGGATGCCGTCCTCGAGTCTGGCCATAGTCAATATACGGTGCGCTTGGTGGCAGGACAGGCGAAAACACGGGGAAATGAGCGGATCTACGAAATGCCTACCCTGGTGGAAGGCAGAGTCGTTCTGAAGGGATTTCAGATTTTAAGGACGCTCCACGACTTCAGTGATTATTCAACGGATAATATGATCCAGACGGAGCAAAATAAACTGAGGGATCGGGTGGTCGATCTCTTTACAGGGGTCGTACCCATTCCCACCCCCCAGCATCTCCGGGCGGTCTATGATGCCATTGCCTATTTTTGGTTTTGTCCCCCTGGGGTGAAGGAACCGGCCTTTATTCGGGCAATTAATGGCCATACTCCCCTGGCGGGAAAGGTGGGAGCAGCTCTTAATTATCTGAAATATGAAATTGGCCAGGAAGCCATTCAACGCTACGGCGGGGCCAAGGGGGTTCGTCTCTCTGAGCCAGGCATAGAGGTGATTGAGGCTTTTCGTATCCCAGGGACAGTGGATGGGGTGGAACCAGTGGGGCAGACGGCCGACGCTGATGTCGCTGAAGTAGAACCTATCCCTCAACCGGCCAAGGAACCAGCCATACCCAGGAGCCGCAAGGGGAATCCCAAGATGAACAAAACTCGGAATGCGATTCTCTCGCGGTCGGCCCGTCTTTTATCGGGAACCTGGGTACAACGGGCGATCGCCCTTCAGGTTCTCACGGGACTATCGCTAGATCGGTTACTTCATGGCAATATTGAACCCCATGGACTCTATGGTCTTCTAGTAGATGAAGAGATCGTCACAACCCTTATTCAACAGTTGATGCCCTCCATCTCAAAGTTTCGACAATTACCACCGGAGAATGGGGCGGATATGCAAGGGGCCTGTAATCTCGCCTTTGGTGATCTGATTCAGGTGGATGCCAACAACCTATCCTTGCTTTACCTTGCCTGTGCCCCTAGCAAAACCGATCAAGTCGATATTGATTTTTCTGTGCCAAAGGGGATGACAAAGACCGATCAAACCCTTTCAGGGAATGGGGATATAGGGAAGGATGGGAAAGATGACTTAAAACGAGCAACGACATCGCCGCAGGATCAAACCGCAGCAGCACATCCTAGTCCTAGTAATCATGTTCCTAATTCTCAGCGTCCCTCTGAGGGAGAAAAGCAGCAGAATGGGGCAGAAATCGGCATGGTCGCTCTGGCGAAGGCCGTGGAAATGATTCATTCCCTCAACACCCAGGTAAAGGGTCTGGAAAGCCATATTCTGGAAATGCAGGCGGAACAGAAACGTTTGATCGGGCGGCTGGAAGCTCAGGCACCCCCTGAATTCCCGGATATGAATGCCCTGGAACTGGAGAATGAACGACTAAGGGTAGAGGTGGCCCAGTTGCGGTCAACCCTAGATAACCCCCAAGAGTTACTGAATATTATTGCTCGGTTGATGAATAGGGGGTCTACTCAAGATAACCTCTCTGAATCCTCTGAAACCGATGAAAAGCCTGAGTCTAGTGAAAGGGAAGAAATCAAGGAGCAAAACCAAGATGGTGTGGAATTTGAACGTACCCAGGAAGCCAACACCGATGAAAAAGCGAATGGGGCGAATAGTCCATCCTCCATCATTGATCCCGATGTGGTCAGGGCCTTTGATGTGGTCATGGCTTACAATGATGCCCCTGGGCGATCGCATGGCGAAAAGTGGGTAATGTCCTATCCAGTGATGAAGGATCTATTAGCAACGATTGGTAAAAATTCTCAGCGAAAAATTACACCTGTGATGAATGCTCGGCAGGACGACCTAGATGAACATTACCGGAAGCATGGGCTATCTCCCCGCCATAATGGGGTTCATACCAAGAATAATCACAGAATTACGGATTATATTTGCCTAACGGATTAGTTGTTGGTTTTCCTAGTCGTTCCTCGGGCCGGGGTTTGGCCATGTGGGGGAGTCCCCACCCCAACTTTTGCCGTAAAACGTGGAAAAATTCCGGCGATCGCAACCGGATAAACCGGGCCGAGTAGGGAGACTGTTGGACTAAGACCTGATCTTGGGGTTGAATATAACAGCCAGCATTGCCATCCACAACCATCACTAAATGCCTAAAGGGATTGGCGGGATAAATACGCACCGGTTCCGTATTGGCAAAGACGAGGGCCCGAGAAGCCAGAGAATGGGGACAAATGGGCACTAGCTGCAAGGCTGATACCCCTGGAGTAATCACGGGGCCCCCTGCCGACAGCGCATAGGCTGTTGATCCCGTCGGCGTGGATAAAATCAAACCATCAGCGGCAATATCAACCCGGGCATGGTGGCCCACATCCACTTCAAAATGGCACATTCCCGTCAAGGGTTCTTTGTGTAAGACCATTTCATTGAGGGAGAGGGCTTCCCAAATCGCCGTATCATCCCGCAGCACTTGCACCGTCAACATGGTGCGATTTTCAATTGTGTAGTTGCCCAACAACACTTGTTTCAGGGCCATATCCAGTTCTTGGGCGTAGCCTTCCGTGAGAAATCCCAAATGCCCCGTATTAATCGTTAAAAGGGGGATACCGCAGGGGGCTAGTTGGCGAAAGGCAGAAAGAACTGTACCATCTCCCCCCAAGACCAGGGCAAACTTTATATCGTCCTGAAAGCCAGGGGGGGTCAACCGATCAATGGGCGTATGACATACGGGGCTATCGGGCCGGGAGTAGCCTAATATTCCGCCAATGCCCGTAGCAACAGACACCTGCCAGCCTTGAGCTTCTAGGGTTTTCTGCACCTGCTCTGCTAAATCACAGGCCAAATCCTTGGATTCGTTATAAATGATTCCTGCCTTCACAATCGTTGCCCCTCGCTCCATCTCTAGGGAGCCGATTTGAATGGACTCCGTTTCCGTGACTTTTTCTTTTGTTTATTTTTTTCGTAGTCTAGTTCTTTTAGTTTACGGAGAATACGGTTGAAATAGTCCTGCATATAAGCTTCTAGGGTAAGGGTTTCTTGGCTATCTAAACCAAAGGCCGCATACACTTCATCCATGGAGGCATCCAAAGCTTTTCCGCTGGAAATGACTTCGGTAAAGGCCAGGCGATCGGCAATATTCCAGCCCCATTCAAAAAATTGAGTGATATTCCGGGCGGTGCGGAGAAGACCAATGGGCATCCGGGTGATTTTAGCTTGCTGACCCGATAGCCGCTCACACAGTGCAATAATTTGTTCCGGACTCCAGGATTTGGGCCCTGCCAGATCAAAGGTACGCCCTAAAATATCCGGCCGATCAACTCCGGCGATGGCAAATCGAGCCACATCCTGGGTATCCATATAGGCGATCGCCGTAGCTTCTCCCATCACCCACACTGCTTGATTTTCCAAAATGGGAATCGCATATTGGCCAATTAATCCTTGGAAAAAGCCACAGGGCCGCAAAATTGTATAGGGTAGACCCGATTCAGCCAGAAATTGCTCTGTACAATTCTTAATATCCATCAGGGGCACATGGGGGTATAGCTCCGACCCCATAATCGAGAAAAAAAGGTAATGCTCGACCCCAGCGGCCTTACTGGCATTGATCAGATTCAGTTTGCCCTGCCAGTCCACCGCCTTAATACTACGGCTATCGGTGGGACGAGTGGTGGCCGCATCAATGAGGGTCGTTACCCCCTCTAGGGCCGTGCCTAGGGTGTCAGGTTGACATAAATCACCTTGAACCAGGGTGGCTCCCCATTCCCTTAAAAAGGTTGCTTTGCGTAAACTTCGGACTAAACAGGTGACAGCATGACCTTGATCTAGGCCCCGACGAACAATCTGCCGTCCCAAGGTTCCAGTAGCACCAACAACCAATAACGTCATGAAAATCTCTGATCATAAATCTTAACTTTTGTAATACTTTATCAGAATTACATCCGGATTCGCCTTTTTTCCTTAAGATCAGGTTCCAGAGTGTTAACCTCAGCGTGTTAAGCATCGTCATAAGTCTTTCTTGCCTACCCCATCATCTTGCCTAGAGAGGTCTGGTCAGGACTGTTGCAGGGGGAAGGGACTGTCTCAGGGGCGATGTGTAATAATGTGCCGTAGATCAATGTGGTGGCTCTAGCATGTTTTTGATGGAACTCTCTCCCCTAATGAAGGAACTCACCCATAAGCCCGTTGCATTTATGGGGGGGTTTGTCTCTGGTCTACTCGGTCTCAGCTTAGATCAAAAGCCCGTGAGCGAATGGCTCGAAAAGTATGGCAATGTTGAGGTTTCCCCTCCCCCGTCAGACCCCCCCACCTCTGGCCCCCAGTCGATCAAAATTGAATAGCCAAAGGATCAGAGTTTAGCTGAGTTGGGGTAGCCTTTTTCGGCTATTGTTAGGTTTGATTAAAATTTCTTTCATTACCTAGGTGTGGCGATGGCCCAACTCTCGCGGGAACTTGAGCGTGCCTTTATAACGGATCCCACCCATGGGGTTTCCCCAGATTCGGTGTGTCAAGATTCAGTTTGCTTGTCGGATGTCTTGGGACTTGCAGGGGAGAGGGTGTTCGGCTTTTTGTTCGTGATTCTAGCCTTGCCTTCCGCTTTACCGATACCGGCCCCAGGTTACTCCATTCCCTTTGGAGTTGTTTTATTTGTTCTGGCCGTCCAACTCATTATGGGTGCAAAAACCCCATGGTTACCCCAGAAATTTCTGAAGCGTCCCCTCGCCCTCGGCACGGTACAAAAAATAACCCGTGCGGGATTACCCTGGCTGCGACGTATTGAAGGGGTATCCCGGCCTCGGTTGTTGCCGGTGTGTCAGAGTGGTTTGGGGCGATTTATTATTGGACTGGCGATCGCTCTGATGGCTATTTCAATGATGATTCCAATTCCAGGCACAAATACCCTACCGGCGATCGGTATTTTTGTCACCGGCTTTGGCCTCCTAGACGATGACGGCGTGATTAGTCTGGGCGGCTTAATGCTTTGCTTATGTGGGTTAGTATTAACCTCCTCCATCCTCCTAGGGTTAGCACTGGGGGGCATGAGTTTGATCGATTGGCTCCAGAGTTTAATTCACTCTTAAACGTAACTTGGGACAACCTTAGCCTCGGACAACCGAGGGGGCTTCAGTGGTTTAGAGCTAGGGCTACAACCCCAAGGGGAAATCAATTATCCTAGTAGGAATAGCTTTAGCCCCTACCTTGAAGGATAGTCCCTTGACTCAGCCCACCCTTGCCGAAACCTCTACTGTCAACCCATCCAGCAATTCCTTGCAACGGCAGTTAATTGTTGTTTTAGATTTTGGCTCCCAATATTCCGAATTAATTGCCCGCCGGATTCGGGAAACCCAAGTTTACTCAGAGGTTATTTCCTATCGCACCAGTGTGGAGCAACTGCAACAATTAGCTCCCCAGGGCATTATTCTATCCGGTGGGCCAAATTCCGTCTACGAACCCCACGCGCCCCTCTGTGATCCGGGACTGTGGCAATTGGGCATTCCCATTTTAGGGGTCTGTTACGGGATGCAACTGATGGTGCAACAACTAGGGGGGACGGTTGAACAGGCCACGGCTGGGGAATATGGTAAAGCGGCCTTGGCTATTGATGATCCCACGGACTTACTCACCAATGTGGATCAAGAGACTACGATGTGGATGAGTCACGGCGACAGTGTTACGGCATTACCTTCAGGGTTTAAGATTTTAGCCCATACGGCAAATACAGACATTGCCGCCATTGCCGACCACGATCGCAAGCTCTACGGTGTCCAGTTCCACCCGGAAGTCGTGCATTCCGTGGGGGGCATTGCTCTGCTGCGAAATTTTGTCTATCACATTTGTGACTGTGAACCCACTTGGACAACCGAGGCCTTTGTGGAAGAGGCAATTCGGGAAGTGCGGGCAAAAGTCGGGGATAAGCGAGTATTATTGGCCCTCTCTGGCGGGGTCGATTCCTCTACCTTGGCGTTTTTACTCCATCGTGCCATTGGCGATCGACTCACCTGTATGTTTATTGATCAGGGGTTTATGCGGAAGCAGGAGCCGGAACGTCTGGTTAAACTTTTCCAAGAGCAGTTTCATATTCATGTGGAGTACGTGGATGCCAGCGATCGCTTTTTAGCCCAGATCGCCGGAGTGACAGATCCCGAAGAAAAGCGGAAGCGCATCGGCCATGAATTTATTCAGGTCTTTGAAACCGAATCCCAACGCCTGGGGCCCTTTGATTACCTCGCCCAGGGCACCCTCTATCCCGATGTAATTGAGTCTGCCAATACCAATGTGAATCCCCAAACCGGGGAGCGGGTAGCCGTCAAAATCAAAAGCCATCACAATGTGGGCGGATTGCCTGATAATTTGCGGTTTAAGCTGGTGGAACCCCTGCGGAAACTCTTCAAGGATGAAGTGCGACAGGTGGGGCGATCGCTGGGACTACCGGAAGAAATTGTCCGCCGCCATCCCTTTCCCGGGCCAGGGTTAGCCATTCGCATTTTGGGGGAAGTAACACCGGAACGTCTAGAAATTCTCCGGGATGCCGACTTTATTGTTCGCCAGGAAATTAACCGCGCCGATAGTTACCATGACTTTTGGCAAGCCTTTGCGGTGCTGTTGCCCGTGCGAACCGTTGGGGTGATGGGGGATCAGCGCACCTACGCCTATCCCATTGTTTTGCGGTTGGTCTCCAGTGAAGATGGCATGACCGCAGATTGGTCTCGGGTTCCCTACGAACTACTGGAAACCATGTCTAACCGGATTGTCAATGAAGTACGCGGCGTGAATCGGGTGGTCTATGACATCACCTCCAAGCCCCCCGGCACCATTGAGTGGGAATAAATGCCCGTCACCATTGATCTTATAAACTCAAGGTTGTCAAGGTCTAGGGAAAACCCTAAGAACTGTTACAGTTTCTCACAACTGCCCCTACGGCCCCGCTATCAATGGTACGATTCCCACTGAATCTGGTTTTTGTGACTAGATTTAGGCCTAGGAACACTTGTGCGAGATTGGGAGTTATTTAAGCATGACGCAAACATTGACCGGGCAACCCCCTCTGTATGCTGGCAGTACTGGTGGCTTGCTGAGCAAAGCTGATGTTGAAGAGAAGTATGCCATCACCTGGACCAGTTCCAAAGAGCAGGTTTTTGAGATGCCCACTGCTGGTGCCGCCATTATGCGCGAAGGGGAAAACCTTGTTTACTTGGCCCGTAAGGAGCAATGCTTGGCTTTAGCGGCCCAACAACTTCGTCCCCGTAAAATCAATGACTACAAAATCTATCGGGTCTTCCCGGATGGCGAGACGGTTCTACTCCATCCCAAAGATGGCGTATTTCCTGAGAAGGTGAACCAAGGACGGGTGGCTGTCAACAGCGTTCCCCGCTCCATTGGCGAAAATCCTAACCCCTCTGAGATTAAGTTTTCCGGTAAGAACGCCTACGATGCTTAGGGATTCCTGAGTTGGCAAACCATGATGAATGCACTATCGCGTTCGGTTGTGAATTCATTGTGAACCCATTGTTTATTTATCCTGGGGAATGGTCTTATCTGTTCCTCAGGTTGTTTTTATGGCGGCCCTAGGGCTTTCCTGGATGCTCCTAAAGGATTTCTGGGGGATAGGGTAGGATAACGTTAGGTTTTGGAATGAATGGTCTGTGTCGCTTCATATTGCTTGGCTTGGTAAAAAATCTCCTCCCTGTGGCAATGTCACCTATAGTCGAGAAATTACCAATGGCCTGTTAGATCGGGGCTATCAGGTTAGTTTTTTACATTTTGCCCAAGAAGATGAGCGATCGCCGATCGCCGTAACGGGGAATGATTGCCCTGATGTGCCCTTACCCTACCTCTATAAATCCCAGGTCTATACCATTCCCAGCCCCCGCTCCAATAAAATGCTGGTGGCCGCCCTGAAAAAATTGCGCCCTGATGTGGTGCATGCCTCCCTTACCTTGTCACCCCTCGATTTTGTCCTGCCAGAAATTTGCCTGGAGTTGGGTATTCCTTTGGTGGCAACGTTTCATCCTGCCTATAGTGAAAAACACCGCACCCTCTCCGCCGGAACCCAACTCGTTACCTATCAGTTGTATGCCCCCTTTTTAGCCAATTATGATCAGGTCATTATTTTTTCCCAGGCCCAGCGGGATCTATTAATTCGACTTGGGGTGCCCGGCGATCGCCTCACCGTCATTCCCAATGGGGTAGATACCCAGAAGTATTCCCCCGGCCCGTCCCAGGTTAAAAATGAATTTCATGCGGAATGTCTCTACATTTACCAAGGTCGCATTGCCATTGAGAAAAATATTGAATCCCTGTTGCGATCGTGGTGCAAGGCGGAGATGCCCGATCATTGCAAATTGGTCTTGGTGGGGGGAGGATCGTTAATGCCGTCCCTCATGGCTAGTTTTGGCCCGGAGCAAAATATTCTTTGGCTGGGTACGATTCTGGATGAGCAACGCCGCATTGATATTTTACGGGGAGCGGATGTATTTATTTTGCCGTCCTTTGTTGAGGGATTATCCCTATCCCTATTAGAGGCAATGTCCTGTGGTCTGGCCTGCTTGGCAACGGACGTGGGAGCCGATGGCGAAGTTTTAGAAGGAGCGGGTATTTTGCTGAATCCTCAGTATGTCAAGAGCCAACTGCAAACCCTATTACCCCTGTTTCAGCAGCACCCAGAAATGATTCCAATTTTGGGACAAAAAGCGCGCCAACGGGTTCTAGATCGCTATAGTCTCCAACATAATATCGATCGCCTAGAGGTTTTCTATCATGATGTCATTCAAGCCGCCGATCAGAAAAATTCCCAGTCCCAAACCCTACCGATGATTTAATTGCTGGAAAACATTCATGGCGATGTGAGTTGCGCATCAAACGTGATAGCTATTTCGGCTAATGGAAACTTGGATTTTTAGAAGGAACGCTTTTGAAATAAATCAGTCACGGGCAGGGTAAATCCGGGGATCACCTCTTCGCCCTCCAGAGAATCTGCTGATTTGAGCAGGCGATCTGGTTCTTGGGCAGAGCGGTAAACCAGAATATGGTGCTGGTTAGGATGAATCACCCAAACAAGTCGAGTACCATTCTCAAAGTATTCAGCTAATTTACTGTCAATTTCTGCAATTGTATTCGTCGGTGAAAGGATTTCGATCGCCAGATCCGGTGCGCCATCCAAAAAACCAATGGGAAGGTCATTCAATTCTTGTAAACGCTCTTTGGCAAAAAAGGAAATATCAGGGGATCGTTTATTACCACTTTTCATCTTGAAGGCCGTGCTGGAATCAAACAAAGCACCTAGTTTTTTAGCCATCACAACTGCAAATAAGGCAGAACTTAAAATAATCGCTATATAGCCATGCTTTGCCCCTGAATTTCCCATATCAATCAATTCTCCGTTCACAACCTCATAGTGCTGCCCGTCGTCAGGTAGTGCCATGAACGCTTCATCCGTCCAGACTTTTTGTTCAGGAACCCCAACGTCAGGAGTTTCCGGGGTTTTTAGTGGTGGTTGAATCAGAGTAGACATGAGATTTTCCTTAATCACAAATCAAGGGTGTTGCAGCAATACAATCTATACTTTTGATAGGTTTTCTGATAGTATTACAGATAATTAAAAAGCTAATCCCTACCGTTTTTATTATACGAGTGGGCAAGAAAAGCTCCTTTAGCCATGGGAACTCATTTACCCCTTAATTTAGACCTTCCACGTCTGCAACAGTTGGGACGGCACTGGGGGAAAGCATTGCCAGCGGGGGCAGTCGTTCTCATTTATGGCGATTTGGGCGCAGGTAAAACAACCCTGGTTCAAAGCATCGGTGAGGGGTTAGGAATTACAGAGCCAATTCAGAGTCCCACCTTTAGCTTGATTCAGGAATACCTTGAGGGCCGGATTCCCCTCTATCACTTTGACCTCTACCGTCTCTTACCCCAAGAAGTGCGGGACTTACATCCTGAACTCTATTGGCAGGGAGAAGAGGTGGCTCCTGGCATTGTGGTGATTGAATGGCCCGAATATTTACCGGATTTACCGGAGGAGTATCTCAAGGTTGAATTAGTGGTGGCTACCCCGGAACAACGGCGGCTAACTCTATCGGCAACAACCTTACATCAGCCGCTTTTGCCCAATCTTCTAAATCCCTAAGGGCGCGATCGCGGTAGGCTCCATAGCGTTGCTGCTTATTACGGATTTTTGTGGGTAAGGCAGGAAAAATGCCAAAGTTGGGGGGCATGGGTTGAAAATGCTTAATATCGGCGGTACTGATGTATTGAAATAGGGCCCCAGCCATGGTTGTCGGCGGCAGAACAAGGGGAGTTTGACCCCGCAAAACTCGTGTAGCATTAGTTCCCGCTAACCAACCTCCTGCGGCAGCGGCGGTATAGCCTTCGGTGCCTGTTAATTGGCCAGCGGCAAAAAGGGTGGGGCGATCGCCAAAGGATAGGCTTGGGGTCAGTAATTTGGGGGCATTCAAAAAGGTATTCCGGTGCATCACTCCCATCCGCACAAATTCAGCCTGCCCTAACCCCGGAATCATCCGAAAAATTCGCTGCTGCTCTCCCCAGCGTAAATTGGTTTGAAATCCCACCAGATTCCAGAGTTGCCCCTGTTTATCCTCTTGACGTAACTGGGCGATCGCATAGGGTCGTTGCCCAGGATGGCGCGGATCCGTCAGTCCCACAGGTTTGAGGGGGCCGTATCTGAGGGTATCTTCCCCCCGTTGAGCCAGTTCTTCGACGGGCAGGCAGGCTTCAAAAAATTTAGCCGTTTCCCGATCAAAGTCCTTCAGAGGGGCCTGTTCCCCTTGGTTTAGAGCCGTCCAAAAGCCCAGGTATTCATCCTTAGTAAAGGGACAGTTGAGATAGGCCGCTTCACCGCGATCGTAGCGAGAGGCTAAAAAGGCGATAGTTTGATCAATGGATTCACCGACAACAATGGGACTGGCCGCATCGAAAAAACTGAGGTACTCCAAACCCGTAATCCTTTGTAGATCCTCACTCAGGGCAGGACTGGTGAGGGGCCCGGTGGCTAAAACGACAATGCCTTGGCGGGGAATTTCCGTCACTTCTTCCCGGCGAAAATCAATCAGGGGATGGTGGGCAAGGGTCTGGGTCAGTTCTTGGCTAAATTGGCTCCGATCAACGGCTAAGGCTCCCCCGGCTGGCACTTGATGGCGATCGGCAGTGCGAATAATGATGGATCCCAGGGCCCGTAGTTCGCTGTGCAATAGTCCAGTGGCGCGATCGCTAGCCTTGGCTCCAAAGGAATTACTACAGACCAATTCCGCCAATTCACCACTATGGTGGGCTGGACTCAACCGTTGGGGCCGCATTTCATAGAATCGTACCGGAATACCCGCTTGGGCAATTTGCCAGGCCGCTTCCGTGCCCGCTAGGCCACCACCAATCACCGTAATAGCTGAGTCAGCCGGCTGGGAATCCATTCCTTGCACGGGTCGTCGGTCAACCATCGGGGGGTAACTCTGCTACTTCACTGGCAAGGCTAGGGGCATCGACAGCTTCTTCGTCGGTCTTAAAGACAACGCGCAGTAGGGGCGGGGCCACAAACGTCGTGAGGATCACCATGACAATCACCCCCGCCTCCAAGGATTTGGATAGGGCACCACTGGCAGACCCCACCGCTGCAAAAATTAAGCCCACTTCCCCCCGTGGAATCATGCCAATGCCAATGGCCCAACGATTGATCCCCGGTGGACTGTAGACCGTGGCCCCAGAAACCACCTTGCCGACGATCGCCACCACAATCAGAAAGGAGGCAATAATTAAGCCCTCACGATTTTCCGGAACCATCGGATTGAGGACACTAATATCAGTTTTCGCACCCACACAGACAAAGAAGACGGGCACTAACATATCGGCAATGGGGACAATTTGCTCCTCCAATGCCCGCCGTTTATCCGTCTCTCCCAGGACTAAACCGGCGGTAAACGCTCCCAAAATCGCTTCTAGACCCAAAATGACGGCAATATACCCCAGGACAAAGGCAAAAACCAAGGAGGGAATCAAGAGGCCGCCCCGGGTCGTCAATCGAGAAACCATCCCCAGGAAAAAGGGACTGAGAAACCGGCCCAGGACAATGGAGCCAACTAAAAAGACGACGGAACTACCAATCAGGTAAAGAACATTACTGACCTCGACCGTACCAGTTTTGGCCAAACTTGCCACCACCGCTAAAACAATGATGCCCAAAATATCATCGAGTACCGCCGCCCCAATAATAATTTGCCCTTCTGGGGAGGTGAGCTTTTGAATTTCCGCTAACACCTTGGCGGTAATGCCAATACTGGTAGCCGTGAGGGCCGCACCCGCAAAAATGGCCGGCACTAGATCCACATGAAATAGGGTGATCAGACCAATGGTTCCGGCGGAAAAGGGTGCCACCACCCCCACCAGGGCCACCAGGGCCGCCTGGGGGCCAACTTTAAGTAAGCCCTCTAGATCTGACTCTAGGCCAATTTCAAACAGGAGGATCATCACCCCAATTTCCGATAGGACGGAGATGACTTCACTGGCTGTACTGGCCACCGTCCCAGAGATCGTTGGATCCATGCCAGCGGTTTGTTGAATAAACGTCGTCAAAACCGAAGGTTCAACCGCTGCTCCTTCGGAAAAAATGAGGAGGTGGAGAACCGAGACTCCCACGACCACGCCACCAAAAAGTTCACCTAACACCGGGGGCAGGTTCACACGGGCACAAATTTCACCGCCCAATTTACTGGCGAGGTAGATGACCACAAGGCTAAGGAGTACTGCCGCAAGAATCAGGGGACTAATTTCGGCTAGGTTAATATCTTCAGCAGCAACTTGAGCGATCGGACTCCATGGAGCGAGGTCAAATTGATTGAACAATAAGGGTGGCATAGGCGTTTCTAGTGATGTCCCCTTTGAGTACAAAAATGAGGATAACCTATCCGCCATTCTTTATCAAAACTTTACCTTTTCCAGGGGAGACTCTAGGGGGAATCAGCGAAAACGCTATAGTAAAATTAATTACTCTTTTTCTAAAGGGTTAGGACGGTAACGGATGGTTTTATCCCAAACAACTCCCTGGCAGCGCATTGCCGCTGAACTGCGGGCGATCGCCGGTGCAGACGCGGTGGTTAGCGATGAATCCGAGCGACTGGTTTATGAATGTGACGGGTTGGCCAGTTATCGGCAGCGGCCGCCCCTGGTGGTTTTACCAACAACGACGGAACAGGTGGCAGCCATTCTCAAGGTGTGCGATCGCTATCGGATTCCCTTTGTGGCCAGAGGGTCTGGGACGGGCCTCTCCGGCGGAGCCTTGCCCATGGCCGACGGGTTATTGATTGTCACCTCCCGCATGAATCAAATTTTGAGCATTGATTTAGATAATCAGCAGGTGGTGGTTCAACCGGGGGTGATCAATGCCTGGGTCACCCAAGCGGTCAGTGGAGCCGGGTTTTACTACGCACCGGATCCCTCCAGCCAAATTATCTGTTCCATTGGCGGTAATGTGGCCGAAAACTCCGGTGGCGTGCATTGCCTCAAGTATGGGGTGACCACAAACCATGTTCTTGGTCTCAAGGTCGTCTTACCCCAGGGGGATATTGTGGCTCTAGGGGGCCCGGTGGCAGATCAGCCTGGTTATGACCTGACGGGGGTATTTGTTGGCTCCGAAGGCACCTTGGGGATTGCCACAGAAATTACATTAAAGATTTTGAAGACCCCAGAGGCGATCGCTGTTCTGTTAGCGGATTTCACGACCATTACTGCCGCAGGGGAAACGGTCTCTGCCATTATTCGGGCCGGGATCATTCCAGCGGGCATGGAAATTATGGATAACATCAGTATTAATGCGGTGGAAGATGTGGTGGCGACCAACTGCTACCCCCGGGATGCGGGAGCCATTCTCTTGGTAGAAGTGGATGGTCTGGCCGCAGAAGTACCCCTACTCCAGGAACAGATCCAAAGGATTTGCTATGACAATGGATCCAGGACTGTGGCGATCGCCACCGACATTGAAGAACGCCTAAAACTATGGAAAGGGCGAAAAGCGGCCTTTGCAGCGGCAGGTCGGCTCAGTCCCAACTACTTTGTTCAGGATGGGGTGATTCCCCGTAGCCAACTCTCACAAATTTTGGATCAGATTAATATCCTCAGTGAAACCAGTGGCTACCGCATTGCCAATGTCTTCCACGCTGGGGATGGAAACTTACACCCCTTAATTCTCTACGATGAAACCATTCCCGGTTCCCTAGAAGCCGTAGAACATCTAGGGGGAGAGATACTCAAGTTATGTGTGCAGGCAGGGGGCAGTATTTCCGGGGAACATGGCATTGGTAGTGATAAACGCTGTTTTATGCCCGATATGTTTAGTGCTGCCGATCTAGAGACCATGCAGGCATTGCGGGCTGCCTTTGATCCTAAGCACTTGGCTAATCCGGATAAGATTTTTCCCACCCCCCGTACCTGTGGTGAAGCAGCTCACAGTTCAATCATTGATTTGCCTGGAGAAGTCGATATTTTTTAGCTGATTTTTGAACTAAAACGGTGGAAGCGAAGGGGGGAACGGTAAGATCAAACAACTGGTAAATGATGGACTACCGCATCATTCTCTCCCGAAAAATAGCTTGAATCAGGTCTTAATTGTACTGCACCCCAGTCAATCCTTGAACAACTGCCCCTTACGATTAGCGCGAAAGACGTTGTCGCTTCTCGGAAATAGTGAATATGTTACCCTAGATTTTAAGATATAGTTTTGTGAGGTCTTAATGATGGCAACCTCCGTTAGATATTCACTTTTTGATGTTACTTATCCTGATAGTGATGGCTTGCCAATGGCTGAGAGTGATGCAACTAGAGATTACTTGATTTATAGTTTCGAAGCCTTAGACAGTTATTTTAAAGAAAATGCTGATGTATATGTTTCTGGAAATTTATTTATCTATTACGAACAGGGAAACCCCAAAGCAGTCGTAGCTCCTGATGTATTTGTGGTGTTTGGTGTGGAGAAAAAAAAGCGACCTTCCTATAAGACATGGGAGGAACAGGGCAAAATTCCTAATTTTGTATTGGAAATTACTTCAAAAAGTACCGCCAGTGAAGATCGCGGCACGAAAAGAGGTTTATATGCTTACTTGGGAGTGCAAGAATATTTTCAATATGATCCCACTGCTGATTATTTGAAACCATGTTTGCAAGGATTTCGTTTAATTGAAGACAATTATTTACCCATACCAGGGCAAATTCAGGGCGATCGCCTCTCGGTTTATTCTGAAACTCTGGACTTAGAGCTATGGTTAGAGGCAAATGGTGAGATGCGTTTTTATGCTCCCAAGTCAGGAACCAAATTACTTAGCCCCAGGGAGATGGAACAAGCCAAGGATCAAGCTGAACAAAGAGTAGCTAAGTTGGCAACTAAGTTACGCGAGCTAGGCATTGATCCAAATTTGATTTAAGCTAACGGCGATCGCCCAACTATTCGCTGCAAATCACTGAATTATATCCAGAGACTATAAGATATGACTGATCAATTAAAAATCATGTCCAAAACATTGTATGAAATTGATTACAATCTTTGGGTAATTGAAACAGTTAAGCAACTAGAGAAAAGAGAGTTTAATGCCCTTGACTTGGAAAATTTAATTGAGGAGGTTGCTGATTTGAGTCGGCGAGATAAACGAAAACTAGAAAGCTTGCTAACTCGACTCATTGAACATTTACTAAAATTAAAGTATTGGCAGTCTGAGAAAGACCAAAATCTTGGACATTGGCAAGGTGAAGTGCGTACTTTTCGTAAACAAATTAAAAAGGAGTTGAAAGCTAGTCCTAGCTTAAAGGAATATTGTCAAGAGGTTTTTGAAGAATGCTATCAAGATGCTAGAGAGATTTTTGGCGATAGATCACAGCTTCCTCTCAGCACGTTTCCCAAAAAGTCAATCGCTGATCTTGATCAAGTATTAGATGAAGATTGGTTCCCTTAAAAGAATCGACGTAAAGGTGCTCTTAAGGAAACATTTTTAGATGCAGACATTTTTCCAGAAAGCTGCCCCTATCGTTGGCAAGAGCTAACAGATGAGTCTTTTTTGCCTGAGTAGTAATATATTACCGGTCGGTATAAGAACCTAGACTATGACGATAATTTGGCCACCTTCATCTTCTCTACCTCCTTTGGAAACTGGCGATCGCCTGGAACGCCATGAATTTGAGCGACGCTATGCCCAGATGCCAGAGATCAAGAAAGCCGAACTGATTAATGGAGTCGTATACATGGCCTCCCCTTTGCGGTATCGACAGCATGGCCAACCCCATAGTCAAATCAATGCTTGGCTACAGGTGTATGCAGTAGTTACGCCCTGCGCTGAGGTTGCTGACAATGCCACAGTGCGTCTTGATAGCTACAATGAAGTCCAACCCGATACTCTCTTGCGTTTGGATACTGCCGTAGGCGGCCAGTCTCGGATTACCCCCGATGACTACCTGGAAGGTGCCCCAGAATTAATTGTGGAAATAGCCTCTAGTAGTGCTGCCTATGATCTCCACGATAAGCTAGAGGTCTATTGTCGCCATGGAGTACAGGAGTACCTAGTGTGGACAACCCAAGAGCCAGATTTTTACTGGTATGTTCTCCAGAAGGGTCGCTATGAACGCCAGGTTATTGATGGGGACTATCTCAAAAGTCAGGTATTTCCAGGGTTGTGGCTTGATCTTCATGCCCTATTAGCCGGGAATATCCGCCAAGTGTTACAGGTCTTAAACCTTGGCCTTGCCTCTCCTGAATATCAAACATTTGTGCAGCAGTTACGCCAAAAAACTAGATAAAATAAATTAATCAGAGTTTTAATTGCCTCGTGGAACCAGCCGAAGTCATTGCCATTATTCAACAAGAGCTACCGCAGCTAGTCGCCCAGGATCCCCTAGTCAGAGATTTTGTCCTGCGAACAGTCTCTGAGTTTTATATAAGCAGACACGAAGCCGATAGTAAGTTTGATCGCATTTTGGCTGAACTTCAGCGAGATCGCGAGGAGCAAACTCGCAAGTGGGAAGAACAAAACCGCAAGTGGGAAGAACAAGCCGGTCGGTGGGAAGAACAAGCCGGTCGCTGGCAAGAGCAAGCCCGCCGGTGGGAAGAGCAAGATCGTCGTTGGCAAGAGCAAGCCCGCCGGTGGGAAGAGCAAGATCATCGTTGGCAAGAGCAAGCCCGCCGGTGGGAAGAACAAGATCGCAGATGGCACGAACAACTGGCAGAAATCCGTCGTCTTGATAAGCGATTTGAGAGTACGATTGGTGCCCTAGGTTCTCGCTGGGGCATTGCTTCTGAAGCTAGTTTTCGTAGTGCCTTAGCGGGTATTTTAACCGAATCTTTTGGGGTTGATGTCTTAAATCTGACCCTCTATGACAATGAGGGTGAAGTCTTTGGTCGCCCCGATCAGGTGGAGATTGATTTGATTATCAAAAACGGGATGACGATCGCCTGTGAAATTAAATCCTCTATTGATAAGGCAGGCATGTATATCTTTGACCGAAAGGTGAATTTCTATGCCCGCCATGCCCAACGGGATATTAGCCGCAAAATTGTCATTTCACCGATGGTAGATCACCGCGCTTTGCCAGTTGCTGAAGCGTTGGGAATCGAAATTTACAGCTATGCTGATGCTGTCGAAGGACTCTCGGAGGAATAACGTGGTGTCTTTGAATCAAGTACAGATACCCGTTTTAGAAAATGGCGATCGCCTGGAACGCTATGAATTTGAGCGACGCTATACCCAGATGCCAAAGGTCAAGAAAGCCGAACTGATTAATGGAGTTGTGTACATGGCATCCCCAGTAAGAATCAAGCGGCATGCAGAGCCTCACAGTCAGATTATGACTTGGCTGGGAGTCTATACTGCCTCCACTCTGGGGACTCAATTAGTTGATAATGGAACGGTTCGTTTGGGGGCAGAGAACGAGGTTCAACCTGATGCTCTATTGCGGCTACATACTGCTGTAGGCGGCCAGTCTTGGATTACCTCCGATGACTACCTGGAAGGTGCCCCTGAATTAGTTGTGGAAATTGCCTCCAGTAGTGCCGCCTATGATCTTCACGATAAGCTAGAGGTCTATTGTCGCAATGGGGTACAGGAGTATCTGGTGTGGACGACCCAAGAGCCGGATTTTTACTGGTATGTTCTCATTAAGGGTAGCTATGAACGTCAGGTTGTTGATGGCAGTTATCTCAAAAGTCAGGTATTTCCAGGGCTGTGGCTCGATGTTCAGGCTCTATTGGCAGGGAATATCCGCCAGGTGTTGCAGGGGTTAAACATGGGTCTTGCCTCCTCTGAATATCAAACATTTCTGAGTCGTCTAAGCCAGTAATCATCATCTTAAGGAAGGCTTTTCATGGAACAAACTCTGCCATTTTACGATCGTATAAACAATGATATGGTACAGATTAGAAATAGGCTGTAGAATGCTTATCAAACTTTTCTGTCTACTGATAATCGAAAATGGGAAATCTAATTAACCGTGCTGTGATACTAGCCGGTGGACTTGGTACGCGCATTTCTGAGGAAACTCATCTCAAGCCCAAGCCCATGATTGAAATTGGTGGGCGGCCCATTCTCTGGCATATCCTAAAAATCTATTCTGCCCATGGCGTGAATGAGTTTATTATTTGCTGTGGCTATAAAGGCTACATCATCAAAGAATACTTTGCTAACTACTTTTTACATATGTCCGATGTCACTTTCGATATGGCCACAAATACTATGATTGTGCACCAAAGAAAAGCAGAGCCTTGGCGTGTCACACTTGTAGATACCGGGGAGAATACCCTCACTGGCGGACGACTTAAGCGTGTATCAGAATATCTACAGGGAGAGAAAGCCTTTTGTTTTACCTATGGGGATGGCATTGCTGATATTAATATTACTCGGCAAATTGATTTCCATCAGAGTCATGGCAAATTGGCCACTGTAACGGCGGTAAGACCACCAGGACGTTATGGGGCTTTGCAGATCAACCAGGAAGACTATGTAACCGGATTTACAGAAAAACCTCCTGGAGATGGTGGGTTTATCAATGGTGGTTTTTTTATTCTTTCACCCCAATGTATTAGCTTAATTGCTGGAGATATGACTTCCTGGGAAGCCGAACCTTTAGATAAACTGGCTTCTAGAGGAGAATTAATGGCCTTTGAGCATCAGGGATTTTGGCAACCGATGGATACTCTCAGAGATAAAAATTACCTAGAAGACCTCTGGCAGACGGGCCAAGCTCCCTGGAAAATGTGGTGACTCCGTGACCCTTGATCCGACGATTTGGCAGAATACCCCAGTTTTTGTGACGGGCCATACTGGCTTTAAGGGAAGTTGGCTAAGTCTATGGCTCCATCAATTGGGAGCAAATATTTATGGCTATGCCCTAGCACCGCCGACCCAACCAAATCTATTTGAAGTGGCTGAAGTCAATCGGTTTTTAAGCCAAGACACTCGGGCCGACTTGGCAAGCCTTGCCACCCTGCGACAGGCCATGATGAATGCCCAACCCCATGTTGTCTTCCATCTAGCGGCGCAACCCCTAGTTAGAGAAAGTTACCGCAATCCCCTGGGCACATTTGCCACCAATGTGATGGGCACAGCCCATGTCTTAGACATTGTGCGAGATTTACCATGCGTCAAAGTAGTTATTATTATTACCACTGATAAGGTTTATGAAAACCATGAGTGGGTCTACCCCTACCGTGAAGTAGATAGATTAGGCGGTTATGATCCCTACAGTGCCAGTAAAGCCGCTGCGGAATTAGTGGTTTCCAGCTATCGCCGTAGTTTTTTTAGCGGTCAAGAACAGCCAAAACTTGTCACAGTACGAGCAGGGAATGTGGTGGGTGGAGGTGACTGGGCTGTAGATCGACTCGTGCCTGATTGTTTGCGGGCTTTTGAAGTAAATCAACCCGTGTTGTTACGTCATCCCCAAGCAGTACGCCCCTGGCAACACGTCCTAGAGCCACTTTCTGGCTACTTGCAACTGGCTGAGAAACTTCTTACTTCTGGTGTCTATAATGGTGCCTGGAACTTTGGCCCGGGTTCTAGGGGAGAAGCCCAAGTGGGAGAAGTGGCCGCAATGATGGCAGTTCTTTGGGGTGAAAATGCCCAAATTAATGCTGAGATCATGACTAACCAACCCCATGAGGCTAGCCTTTTAAGGCTGGATATTACCCGTGCCCGCTGTGAATTGGGGTGGTCTCCCCGATGGTCAATTCAGCAAGCCCTAGCGGCAACCATTGAGTGGCATCGGGCCTGGTTGGCGGGTCAAGAAATGGCTACGTACTCTTTAGGGCAAATTAATGCCTATCAAAATAGTGTGGGAGAGCTATGAGTCTAACGCTTAAAGAAACCCCAATTACTGGAATGGTTCTTGTCCAAGGTCAACCGTTTCGAGATCGGCGGGGCTTCTTTTATCGAGCATTTTGTGATCAACAGTTGGCTTCAGTCTTGGGCGGTCGAATCATTCGCCAAATAAATATCTCACAAACCATGGAGATTGGGGCAATTCGCGGACTCCACTTTCAAACTCCACCCGCTACTGAGATGAAACTGGTTCGCTGTCTTCGGGGCCGAGTCTGGGATGTTGTCGTTGATTTACGAGAGGGTTCAAAGACATTTTTGGAATGGCATGGTGTAGAATTAGAGCCAAATGCCTCGATAATGGTTGTGATCCCTGAAGGATGTGCCCATGGTTTTCAAGTTTTAGAGACAGGTAGCGAATTGCTTTATCTTCATACGGCTCCCTATACCCCAACGGCAGAAGGTGGGCTACGCTACAATGATCCTCGCTTGGGTATTTCTTGGCCCCTAGTGCCAACGGATCTGTCCCAGCGAGATCAAACTCATCCCCTGTTAGCTGATGAGTTTTCAGGAATCAGTTTATGAAGTGTCGTCATTGTGGTGCTGACATGACTCTTCCACTGATAGATTTGGGCAGTGCTCCTCCTTCAAACGCTTATCTAACACCAGAAAAGCTTCATTCCCCAGAATTATGGTTTCCCTTACGGGTCTTGGTTTGCCAAAAGTGTTGGCTGGTTCAAACAGAAGATTTTACTCAAGCAGATGAGTTGTTTAATGCGGAATATGCCTATTTTTCGAGTACATCCAAAAGTTGGTTGGCCCATGCAGCCCAGTATAGCCAGGCAATCATTAAAGACCTTGGGCTAAACTCGGACAGTTTTGTGATTGAAATCGCCTCAAATGACGGCTATTTGCTGAAAAACTTCGTTAAGAAAGAGATTCCTTGCTTGGGCATTGAACCTACGGCAAGTACTGCCGCAGTAGCTGAAAAATTAGGGATTCCAGTCCTACGGGAATTTTTTGGGGAACCATTAGGTCAACGATTAGCAGACCAAGGACAGCAAGCCAACTTAATTGTAGGGAACAATGTGTATGCCCATGTGCCGGACATTAACGATTTTACCCGTGGGCTAAAGGCTGCACTCAAACCCGGTGGAACAATCACCCTAGAATTTCCCCATGTAATGAAACTTATTCAACAGGTACAATTTGATACAATTTATCATGAGCATTTTTCCTATTTATCTCTCTATACTGTGAATAAAATTTTCAATGATGCTGGCCTCAAAATTTGGGACACTGAAGAGTTATCTACCCATGGAGGCAGCCTACGGGTTTATGGATGTCACAAAGATGATCGGAGATCGATCACTGGAAGAGTCCAATCGATATTAGATCAAGAGGCAACTGCTAGTTTACAAAACCCAATTCCCTATCAAACCTTTCAAGAAAGGGCAAATACAGTCAAAAACCATCTTATTTCATTTTTAGTTGAACAAAAACGAAAGGGAAAACAAGTTGCTGCCTATGGAGCTGCTGCCAAGGGAAATACACTGCTGAATTATGCTGGTATAAAACCGGATTTACTACCCTATATTTGTGATGCTTCTCCTGCCAAACAGGGAAAGTTTATGCCAGGGAGTCGTATTCCTGTTGTAAATGAAAGTCAAATCAAAAGCACTAAGCCTAGTTATGTGGTGATTTTACCTTGGAATTTAAAAAAAGAAATCATGCTTCAGCTTGAGTATATTCGAGATTGGGGGGGAAAGCTGGTTTTGGCTATTCCCCAAATGGAGGTAATATGAATTCTCGTATTTACTACACGAAGCCTTCTATTACTGAATTAGAAGTTGAGTATGCTACGGATGCCGCTCGCAATGGCTGGGGAGATCGCTGTTATGAATATATTGATCGATTTGAGGAAGCATTTAAAAATCATCTTGGTGTAAAGTATGCCATTGCAACTTCAAGTTGCACGGGTGCATTGCACATGGGTATGGCAGCTTTGGGAATTGGCCTAGGTGATGAAGTAATTCTGGCAGATACCAATTGGATCGCTACCGCAGCACCCATTGTACATTTAGGAGCAAAACCTGTCTTTGTAGATATCTTACCGGATAGCTGGTGCATCGACCCTGAACTAGCGGAAGCTGCTATTACACCTAAAACAAAAGCAATTGTTGCAGTTCATTTGTATGGCAATTTATGCGAAATGGATCGTTTGCTAGCTATTGGGAAGAAATATGAAATTCCAGTTATTGAAGATGCAGCAGAGGCGATCGGTTCGATTTATCATGGAAAACGAGCTGGAAGTATGGGCAAGTTCGGGAGTTTCTCCTTTCACGGGACAAAGACACTAACTACTGGTGAGGGTGGGATGTTTGTCACAAACGATGCTGATCTTTATGAAACTGTACTTACTCTTTCTAATCATGGACGCGCCAGAGGACAAAAAAAGCAATTTTGGCCAAATATGGTGGGCTTTAAGTATAAAATGTCTAATATTCAGGCGGCGATCGGTTATGGACAAATGCAGCGCATTGATGAACTAATTGATCGGAAACGTGAGATTCTGAAATTTTATAAAGATCATCTTGAGTGTCTTGAGGGTGTGTCGATGAATCCTGAGCCAGAGGGAACGATTAATGGGGCATGGATGCCCACCATTGTCTTTGATAAACAAACTGGAGTGACCCGCGAACAGTTACAATCTCTTTTCACATCAGAAAATATAGACGCAAGAGTATTCTTTCATCCTTTGTCGAGTTTATCGATGTTTGAGAAGAAAGAAGTTAATATAAATTCATGGAATATTCCATTACGTTCGATTAATCTACCTAGCTATTATGATATAAATCAACAATACCTATCTTTTGTTATAGACTGTATTTCCAAAAAACTAGAAATTATGTCTAAATGCTAAATAATTTACTTACAGAAGAACAAGTAACAGAGTTTAATGAATACGGCTATATTGTCATCAAAGGATTCTACAACCGTAAGGTAGAGATAGAGCCTATATTATATGGTATTTGGAAATATTAAAATCTTTTAAAAATATAATATTGAAATAGAATCTAAAGACTTTTCTCCTGAGACCTTTGATTATGGCTATCAAAAGTTAATTTCTGTTAATCGTAAATATGGGGGGGAAGTGTATGATGCTATTAAACAGATACCTGCCTTTATGCGTCTGCTTAGTTTAGAAAAAAACGATCGGGTATTTATGCAATTACGAAACATTAATACTCCAGCAATTGCCGCAGCAGGCTATGGTATTCGCATTGATAACCCTCACGAAGAAAAATATCGTTCTTTGTGGCATTACGAATATAGAGATCAGTTGAGAAGTATAGATGGTATAGTTTTCTGGAGTCCCCTGGTCAATTTAATCTCTGAAATGGGGCCAGTACAGATATGCCCACGATCTCATGTGGGTGGATTACGGCGATCTTATTTGAAAGATCCAGACAATCCTGAAAAAACGGGAGTATATGCAATGCGCTTAGAGAATGAAGAAGCTTTAATTGCTCAATATGGTACTGTTGCACCACTTTCTGAACCAGGAGACTTATTATTAATAGATTTTCTTACTTTACATTCATCGGGTGTTAATATTTCTGAAAGATCTCGCTGGAGTATACAATTTAGGTACTTTAGTTTTGAAGATCCCAGCGGAATTCGCATTAATTGGACTGGTTGTGTCGCCAATGGTACACAACTTAAAGACATTCATCCTGAATTAGTTATAGATTAGCGCTTTGCGTGGATCCAAGTTGTCTTCAAATCTAACATCAACTACTATGATTAACTGTGCCTTAACTGGAAAAACTTTAAAAAAGCCAATTTATGAATCGCAAGGAAATTTATCTGTTACTTCTTTGAGCCAAACTTATGAGGGCAAAACCGTTGTTTATTTTAATGAAGAAATAGGTCATTTACAGACTAAAGAAATCAAAGATATTGAAGTTTACTACGATAAACAATATCAATTCTTTAATCAAAGTGATGAAGATGATATTTTATATAAGGTAATTGATGGCAAAAAAGTCTTTAGACAAGAGCATCAGGTTAATACTCTATTGTCAAAGATTAATTTTGAAGCCGGGATGCAAGTCTTAGATTATGGCTGTGCTAAGGGTACAGTGATGAAACGTCTGGGTTTACATAATCCCTCCGTAGAAATATACTTGTTTGATGTCAGTCAAATGTATGTCAATTTATGGGACAAATTTTTGCCTTCAGATCATTATGCTTCTTACAAAATAAAACCAGAATGGCACAAGAAATTTGATTTAGTTACATCGTTCTTTGCTTTTGAACACGCCCCATATCCTGTCAAAGAACTGCGTAATATTAATAACTTACTAAAGGATGGCGGATATTTTTATTGTATTGTGCCTAATGTCTTTGAGAATACAGGTGACTTTATAGTTGCTGACCATGTACATCATTATAGTGATGTATCCTTGAAATATCTGTTAGCAAAAGCAGGTTTTGAAACTGTTGAAATTGATGCTTTCTCCCATTTCGGTGCTTACATTGCTATAGGCAAAAAGAAATCGCAAAACTCGCTAGAATTTGATATTAATTCCCAAAAATTGGCAGACGTAGTAAATGCCGTGCAAGAAACAGCCAATTATTGGAATACCTTACAGGATAAAATTTGTCAATTTGAGCAGTCTGTGAGAGGACAAAAATCCGCCATATACGGAGCAGGTGTTTATGGTAGTTTTATTGCTACATGCCTTGAAAATTTAAATAATGTTCAATGCTTCATAGATCAAAACCCGCTTTTACACAACACAAAAGTAATGGGTAAGGATATACATCATCCCGATGACTTACCCCAAGATGTAACCAGTATTTATGTAGGGATTAACCCAAGAATTGCATCTCAAATTATTGGAGGTATAGCTTCATGGAAGGACAAGAAATTATCTATTTTGTATTTATAGAAACACAGGATATGCGTATAGGAATTTTAGCATCTAGTGGAGGAAGTGCATTTATAGAAACATGGAAAATACTTTGCAAATATTCATCCACTAAGCATGATTATTTTGTTTTTACGGATAGAGAATGTGGAATCGAAAATTTTTGTCGCAACAACGATATTCCATATAAACGAATTACATATGTTGACCGCAAACGGTTTTCGATAGAAGCTAATGAATATATCTACAGTATTGGTGGTGTGGATGTAATCTTTTTATACTTTTTGCGAATATTAACAAAAGATCTCTTTATGAAATATCCTTGTCTCAATATACACCCTGCGTTGCTACCTGCTTTTAAAGGGATAAATGCTGTTGAGCAATTTATTCAATCTGGAGCTAAATTCATGGGTGCTACACTACATCTGATAGATGAAGGTATAGATACTGGAGCTATTATTGCTCAGATACAAACACCTATGCCCCATCAAACTAACTTAGAAAAAGCTTCTAAGGTTTCTTTTTTGCAAAAAGTATATTTAACTTTGATAGGGATAGAACTACTTGAAAAAAACTATATTGCTTTTGCTAACGATTTCTCAAGCTTTGAAATAATAGAAGCTTTACCTTATTCCCTCTCTGCAAACCCGATATTACAGAATTCAAATTTTGTGGAGGGATTTCTTGAGTTGCAACAACATGAAAATACTAAAATAATCAACTCATAAGATGAAAATAGTTATCTCGCAACCCATGTATTTCCCTTGGATTGGTATGTTTGAGCAGATAAATTTATGCGATGCTTATGTAAATTACGATGATGTTCAGTTTTCTAAAGGTAGCTTTACTAATCGTGTACAAGTAAAAACTAATTCGCTGGAGGGGTTTAAGTGGCTTACAGTTCCTTTAAAAAATCTAAAGCTGGGTGTTTTAATTAATGAGTTAGAAATAAACAATCAAAAGAATTGGCAAAACCAACATTTAGAAATACTTAAGCAAGCATATAAGAATGCTCCATATGCCAAGGAAATGTTAGAGTTAGTAACTAATCTTTTTGATTTGTCTCTTACTACTATTTCAGAATTATCTATGAAAAGTATGGGACTGAGTATTCACTACTTTGATCTTGCAGAATATAAAACTTTTTATACTGCTTCTAAAGTTGGAATAGAAGGTAGTAGCTCTGAGAGAGTGTACCGGATAGTTAAGCATTTAAATGGAACACATTACATTACTGGCCATGGGGCTAAAAATTACTTAGATCATTCTCTTTTTGAAAAGAATGGGATTAGAGTAGAATATATGAACTATCTCAGGCTGCCTTATCCACAGCAATTTTCTGGATTTAACCCTCATGTTTCTATACTAGACCTTATTGCTAATACTGGTAAACAGGGTAAAGCATATATCAAGTCTTCAACAATCTATTGGAAAGAATTTCTAGCATGAATCCTATTGAACAATTTGATCAATCAAAGTCTATAAATATTGCAGGTTTGGGAAATGATGATAATGTGCAGAAGTCAGCTATTCAGTTTATGCTGGATTCTGCTCCTTACCAGTACACTTATAATTTTACTTGGCTTGGTCGCCCGATTATTCAGTATCCGCAGGATATAATTGCACTGCAAGAGTTGATATGGAAAGTTCAGCCTGATTTAATTGTTGAAACAGGTATTGCCCATGGTGGATCACTGATTTTTTCGGCTTCGATGCTAGAGCTTAACGCGATCTGTGGTGGTTGCCAAGATGCAGAGGTTTTGGGATTGGATATTGATATTCGCACCCACAATCGGGAAGCTATTGAATCCCATCCGATGTTTAAACGCATTTCGATGATTCAAGGATCGAGCATTGATCCTGAAATTATTGAACAGGTGAAGGCAAAAGCATCTGGCAAGCAGAAAATTTTAGTATTTCTAGACAGCAACCATACCCACGATCATGTATTGGCTGAACTAGAAGCTTATGCACCATTGGTGTCAGTCGGCAGCTATTGCGTAGTGTTTGATACCATAATTGAGGATTTACCTGATAATATGTTTAGTGACAGGCCTTGGGGAGTGGGTAATAATCCAAAAACAGCCGTGTGGGAATACCTGAAAACCCATCCTGAATTTGAAATCGATACAAATATTCAAAATAAACTTTTGATCACAGTAGCCCCCGATGGTTATTTAAAACGTCTTTAGAGCAGAGAATATGGTCAAGGCAGATAAAAATTTAAAAAAATTGACCTTAGTAATGCTGAGTTATAATAGGCAACTCTATGCATTACGAAATATGAGATTTTGGTCTGGAAAAGAAGTTTTCCTTCATGTTATTGATGGTACATCATATCCTATTGATAATAATGATTTACTTATTTTTTCCGATAATATTTTCTATCATCATATTCCCCTTTCTTGTCAGGAACGCCTTGGCTATGCTGTTCAATTTTTGGCTACTGATTATGTGGCTTTAATTGGAGATGATGAGTTTTTCCTTGAAACTAGTTTACTTGCTTCGATTAATGAACTAGAAAATGATCATACACTTGTTGCATGTATGGGCTTGGCAATAGGCTTTCAATATAATTCCAGTGATAACAGTATTATTGCTTCATCGATATATGAGTCCCTTAAGGATCATAGTATTCAGTCTGAAGATCCCTGTCAACGAATGATAGATCATATGAGTCAATATATCTGTTCGACAATATATTCAGTCGTAAGACGTGAAGTTTGGATTCGCGCATTTCAAGCTAATATTAATTATGAATTTCCAATATTCGCTATTGGTGAGTTGCAATTTGAATTATCAGTAGTATATTTTGGAAAATCGAAAATTATTCCTTATCTTCATTGGCTTCGATCATTTGAAAATCCATCGATTTCCAATTCAGAAGATATTAGTCTGAGTAGAAATAACCAGTTTCACGAATGGTGGTTAGCACCTGAAAAAAATGATTTTCGTGAAGATTTCATAAACCATACATTGCTACCCTTACTAGACGCTAAAACTAATGAAAATGAAAAAATAAAAATTAAATCTGCCATTAAGAAAGCTATGGATAATTATTCAAACTTATGTACCAATAATTTGAAAAAAAATAATATTACAAATTCATCGAAATCAATATTTAAGTCAATAACACCTTTCAAATATTTATGGGGTATAATGAGAAAAATCAAAGAAAAAATTTACTTAATATTTGATTTTAATAAATTTCAAAAGGACAAAATTACCCTTCGAAAAATGTGTCAACAACTTAGTGATCAAGGAATATATGTTAAAATCGATGAAATTGATCGGGTAGAATCATCTATACGCTGTTTTTATGAGAAATCTGAGAAATAAGGCTTCATCCGCTTACAGGTATTATTTTAATACTTATCATCCCACTAATATGATTTTAGATATTTGTGGGGCCTGTAATGCTCAATGTCCTTTTTGCCCCCGAATTCATATGCCTGAAGAACGGGCCAGGGGGTTTATGGATCGTGAAACCTTTGATATTTCTGTTTCCCAAGCTGAATCAATGGGTATCACTGATGTTAGATTATATGCAACTGCCGAACCTACTTTACATCCTCAATTTGCTGAATATGTATCAATCCTAAAAGACAAGAATTTTTTTGTTACAGTTTCAACTAATGCATCAATGCTATATAAACATTTTGAGGTTCTCTCCAGGGTTGATTATCTTCAGTATTCAATTGAGGGTTGGGATAAAGAATCCTATGAAAAGTTCCGCTATCCTCTTAAGTTTGATATTGTAAAGCGAAATATTGAAGAATTTTGGAATTATATTCGTGACCATTCTCAGCGACCTTTGATTAACTGTAATTTACTTGCCACCCAAAGTGTGAATATTGATGAATTTTTTGCTTGTTGGGCTGATTTTGTTGATCAAATTTCAATATCACCATTAATGACAACGACACGGTACGATACCAAATCTGGAAAATTTATTTCCGAGCTTAATTCTGATATTCAAACTGATTATTATGATCATGAACGTGATCTAACAAGGTTTTGTACTTATCCCTTTACATATATCACTGTTGCATTTGATGGTAAACTGGCTCTTTGCTGTGCAGATTTTTCTGCAGAAATTAATTTGGGCTATATTTCAGATGGAATTGAGAATTGGAAAAATAATCAACTAATGAAAAAAATAAGGCATCAGTTTTCACCTTTTGGTAAAAAAGATATGTGTGCTGGATGTAATTTTTTTTTAAGGCCTACTCAATCAACAATTAGTGCCCTGTCTGAACAAGTTGAAAAATTACCAGTTCATTATAAATCTAAAGCAAAATTAGCATATTAATAATGAGGATTTTAGTTACAGGAGCAGATGGATTTATTGGCTCCCATTTGACCGAAACTCTAATTACTCAAGGATACAATGTTCGAGCTTTTGTCCTCTACAATTCCTTTAATTCCTGGGGTTGGCTCGATCGCCTGCCAAAACCAATCCGCGATAACTTAGATGTATTTGCCGGAGACATTCGGGATCCCTATGGTGTTAAACAGGCCATGAAAGGATGTGATTGTGTGCTTCACCTAGCGGCCCTGATTGCCATTCCCTATTCCTATCACTCACCAGATACCTACATTGATACCAATGTCAAAGGAACATTAAATGTACTCCAAGCCGCCCGAGAGCTAGGCGTTCAACGGCTCATTCAAACATCAACCAGTGAAGTCTACGGAACAGCCCAATTTGTACCCATCACTGAAGACCATCCCTTACAGGGCCAGTCCCCCTATTCCGCCACGAAGATCGCTGCGGATCAATTAGCCTATTCCTTCTATACCTCCTTTGGCTTGCCGGTGATCATATTGCGTCCCTTTAATACTTATGGGCCCCGCCAATCAGCTCGGGCTGTGATACCGACGATTATTAGCCAGATTGCTAAGGGGCAACGTCAAATTAAGCTCGGCGCGGTTTCACCGACACGGGATTTTAATTATGTTAAGGATACGGTTGCAGGCTTTATTGCTGCCCTAAATGCGGATCAGGGGATGGGTGAGGTGATTAATATCGGCAGTAACTTTGAAATTTCCATTGGCGATACCGCCCATTTGATTGCCGAAGTCATGGATACTGAAATTGAAATCATTACTGATGAAGAGCGTCTTCGACCTGAAAAATCCGAAGTCAACCGTCTTTGGGCTGATAATCGTAAAGCACAGGCATTGCTAGGGTGGCAACCTCAGTATGGGGGGCGTGATGGTTTTAGGCGGGGACTTCAGGAAACCGCTGACTGGTTTACAAACCCTGAAAATTTAGCTGCCTACCAAAGCGATCGCTATGTCATTTAGAGTTATTTAGGATTATTTAAGGACTCAGTGGGTGTGGATACTCTTGAGAGCAATTTTTTAGCCGCCCTAGACCAAGTCTTAGGAAAACCCAGTCCCTTTATCCCCCTCCATGAACCTGAATTTGGGGGCCGTGAGCGTGAATTTTTGAATCACTGCATTGACTCTACCTTTGTCTCATCGGTGGGTCAGTACGTGGATCAATTTGAAGCCCAGTTAGCTGAATTTACGGGGGCAAAGGCCGCGATCGCTGTTGTCAATGGTACCGCCGCCCTACATATTGCCCTACTCCTGGCAGGTGTGACTCCTGGAGATGAAGTCCTGGTGCCAGCCCTATCCTTTGTGGCCACTGCCAATGCCGTTGCCCATTGTGGAGCTATTCCCCACTTTGTCGATAGCGAGTTTTCTACCCTCGGCTTAGACCCCCTAGCCCTGCAAAATTACCTAGAGCGGATCGCTCAAGTAACGCCTCAAGGTCTGATCAATAAACTGACCCAACGCCGGATTGCGGCCATCATTCCCATGCACACCTATGGCCATCCCGTTTCCCTAGGCCCCTTACTTCACGTTGCCAAGCATTACCAGCTACCGGTCATCGAAGATGCGGCGGAGTCCCTGGGCAGTACCTATCAAGGCACTCATACCGGAACATTGGGCCTGGCAGGAATTCTGAGTTTTAATGGAAATAAAATTATAACTACGGGGGGCGGCGGTGCCATTTTGACCAATCATCAGGATTTGGCAAACCAGGCAAAACACTTAACAACCACGGCCAAACAACCCCATCGTTGGGAATTTTTCCATGATCACGTTGGCTGGAATTATCGACTACCCAACCTAAATGCCGCCCTGGGTTGCGCTCAACTGATGGAATTGCCTATGTTCCTAGAGAAAAAACGCCAACTGGCCCAAGCCTATCAAGACATTTTTAAGGAGATAGAAGGGATTAATTTTATTCATGCGCCGGAAAATTGTCTCAGCAACTATTGGTTAAATACAATTCAGTTAACTCAGCCGAGTCGAGAAATCCGCGATCGCCTGTTAACCATTGCCAATGATGCTGGATTCCAATGTCGTCCCACCTGGACACTCCTCCATCGGCTCCCCATGTATACCCATTGCCCCCGTGCCCCCTTACCCGTTGCCGAGCAATTGGAGGTGAGTTTGATTAATCTTCCCAGTAGTCCCAAGCTGGTCACGGGTCTGAGGGATTAATGGAAAATTTGCGAACGATTTGTGTTGTCACTGGCTCACGGGCGGAGTATGGCTTACTTTTCTGGCTTCTAAAAGAGATTAATGCCGATCCAGCCTTAAAACTGCAACTCATCGTCACTGGGATGCATCTATCTCCAGAGTTTGGTTTGACCTATCAGCAAATTGAAGCAGATGGTTTTAGGATTGATGCCAAGGTAGAGATGCTCCTGTCGTCCGATACGCCCGTCGGCATAACCAAATCCATTGGCTTAGGTGTGATTGGCTTTGCTGATGCTCTAGAAACCCTAAAACCGGATATTTTAGTTTTACTGGGCGATCGCTTTGAAATTTTAGCGGCGGCTCAAGCAGCCATGGTTGCTCGAATTCCCATTGCCCATCTCCACGGTGGTGAACTCACCGAAGGAGCCTTTGACGACAGTATTCGCCATGCCATTACGAAACTTGCCCACTGGCATTTTGTCGCCGCTGAACCCTATCGTCATCGGGTGATTCAAATGGGAGAGCCTCCCGATCTCGTGTTTAATGTGGGCACTCCCGGCCTAGATCATCTGGAGCATTTAGTCTGGCTGAGTCGCCATGAGTTAGAAACCCTACTTGATATGAAACTCAAGTCTCCCCTCTTTCTCGTCACCTATCATCCCGTCACCTTGGCGGATCAATCCCCAGAAACAAGTCTAAATGAACTCCTATTCGCCCTGGATGCCTTTCCTAAGGCAACGGTTGTTTTTACCTATCCCAATGCCGACACAGCAGGACGGGGACTCATTCAACAAATTGATCAGTGGGTCATCCAAAATCAACCGCGATCGCAGGCGTTTGTTTCCTTAGGTCAGCAACGGTATTTAAGTTTAATGAACCAAGCCGATGTGATTTTAGGTAACTCCTCTAGCGGTATCACCGAGGCTCCAGCCCTCAAAAAAGCCACTGTTAACATTGGCGATCGCCAGAAAGGTCGTCTCAAAGCAACCTCCGTCATTACCGTTGCCGAGAAATGCCCAGATATTATCACCGGGATCCACCATGCTCTTTCAGAATCATTTCAACGTCAGCTACCTTTAGTAGAATCATGGTATGGGTCTGGCCATGTTAGTCAGCAAATCAAAACCATTCTTCAATCTGTAAATCTTTCTACTCGAAAATCATTTTATGACATTATTTATGATTTATAACATGAGGGATTTAAGGACGATTGAAGCCTGTAAACCGATCTTCATTCCCTAGTTTCAATGATTGCCTCACCCCAGCCCACCCTCTCCCCCACAGACTATCTCCAGCTAGAGAGCCAAAGCCAGACTAAACACGAATATATTAATGGTGATACCTATGCCATGGCGGGAGCCAGCGATGCCCATATCACGATCGCCGGTAATCTTTTTGCCTTACTCCGCAGCCATCTACGGGGAAGGGGATGTCGAGTGTATATTGCTGACATGAAAGTCCGTGTTGAAGCGTGTAACTGTTTTTATTATCCCGATGTCATGGTGACCTGCCATCCCCAGGATCAAGAAACACCCCATTACAAAGGATTTCCCTCGTTGATTGTAGAGGTTCTCTCAGACTCTACGGAAGCCTTTGATCGTGGCGATAAGTTTGCCCATTATCAGACCTTGGACAGCTTGGACGAATATGTTTTGATCAACACAAGGCAGCAACGTGTGGAGTGTTTTCGTCGCAACCCAGAAGGGCTATGGGTTTTGCAATTCTATACCCCCGAAGCAAATGATTTTGAACTGCGGAGTGTAAATTTTTCCGATACCCTATGGGCATTGTACGAAGATGTTTTGCTGGAGCCACCCACTCAACGGCGGATTCCTTAAGCCAGATTAATAACCCAGACTAAAATGGTCTAGGAAGCCTATGGAGCTATCCTCAAATCAACTAAGACCCCATCAGCGATGGAACCGAGACCATGTATGCAGCCATCCCCCAAACCCTAACCTTTGCAGAATTCCTCGCATGGGATGACGCATCTGGTAGAACCTTTGAGCTATTAGATGGAATCCCCGTGCCCCTATCCGAACCCAATGCCAACCATGAAGACTTGATTGAGCGGCTCTGCACTTATCTAGAAACCTACTGCCAAGATCAAGCCCTTCCCTACGTCTCACGACAATCTAAGCAAGTGCGTCTCAAGACTGCCCCTGGAGATAGGGAAAAAAGTCGCAAAGCAGATATCGTCATTTTTGCAAAAGATGAATGGCAGCGAATGAAGACTAATTCTAGCTCCGCAGCCGCCTACGTGCCACCACCAGGCGTGATTGAAGTGGTGAGCAATAACTGGAAAGATGATTACCTGACCAAACTGGCTGAGTACGAAGACCTGGGCGTTTTGGAATACCTGATTATAGACTACGCCGCCTTTGGCGGAATTCGATATATTGGCTCACCTAAACAACCCACCATTACGATCTATCAACTTGAAAATGGTGAATATTTACCGGGAAAAGTATTTCGAGGAGAAGACCAGATCGCCTCGATTCTGTTTCCGGGCATTCCCCTAACGGCGGAACAAATTTTCGCCATGAGTCGTTAGTCCTGTCACGGCAGGAACCGTCTATAAATTCACTCATTGCTAAATCATTACTAAATATTCAATATGTCCTTGCTTTAATTAGGCAATCTCCTGTAGGATACCCCTGCCATTCAATTTTTAAGGAGTGACCCATGAAGCAACGAATCTTTTTACCCGGATTAGGGCTATTGTTAGCGATCGCCCCGACAATGGCCCCAATAGCAGCTCAGGGGCAACCCTTTCCTCAGATATTAGACTATCCCTCATCCTCCCCTAATCAACATCAGGAGCGATTTTTAGGATCCCACTACACCCCCTCCCGCTCCGCCTCTTTGAATTCCTCCCCATCCATTGATCAACTCACCTCCGTCAGTCAGTTATCCGATGTCCAACCCACCGACTGGGCCTATCAAGCCCTGGCCTCCCTCGTCGAGAAGTACGGTTGTATTGCTGGCTATCCCGATGGCACATTCCGGGGAAATCGGGCGGCGACTCGTTTTGAACTAGCGGCGGCCTTAAATGCCTGTTTAGATGTGATCAGCGATCGCTTTGCCACCAAGGACGAACTGGCGATCCTGCGGCAACTCATGGAAGAATTTGCAACGGAACTTGCCCTGGTACAGGGCCGGGTCAATAACCTAGATGGCCGCCTTGCCCACCTAGAAGCAAACCAGTTTGCCACCACCACCCAACTCTCAGGACAAACAATCTTTGCGGTGCAAATGGGGGATACCACCGGCACAGTCTTTGATCCGGTGACCGGCCTCACCAGTACCAGCGGTGACTTTAATCCCACGGTGATCAGTAAAGTGGTCTTAAACTTGGATACCAGCTTTACGGGCACAGATCTGTTACAAATCGCCCTAGAGGTGGGCAATAATGGATTTGATACCATTGGCGGCGCAGGTATAGGTATCGATGGCTTTATCAATGCTGGGGCTGTGGATTACATTGGTATTTCCAACCAAGTCTTTTTAGATCGTTTGATCTACACGTTCCAACTCTTAGAAACCCTCACCATTGGTGTTGGGCCCGAGTTTTATCCCAGCGATGTGGTGGACGGCAACAGTTACGCCAATGACTCCTTTAGTGATTTTAGTTCAAGTTTCTTTATTAATAATCGCCTAATTGTGGTTGCCCCCGTAGATGGCCCCGGTGGCGGTGGTGGTTTTGTCCAATGGAATCCCGGCAATGGCCCCATTACCCTACGCGGAGTTTATGTTGCCGCTGGTGCTAATGCGCCGAACGCTCTTACAGCTCCCGTAGATAACATTAATGGTGGTCTTTTTGGCGATCCCTATCAGGGCACGGTGGAATTGGAATACAGCAATAGTTTTGGTTCCCGTGATCAAAATAGCTTTGCGGTGCGGCTCCAATACACCAATTCTTCCACCTTGAATATTGCCCAAAATGCCGGGGGGATTAATACGGAGCTTTCCCTGGGTAAATTTGGCCTCTTTGGCCGCTATGGCTATTCCGGGGCAAAACTCTACGGTTCGGGGGGAACGACCCTGGGACTGGGGCCCTTTGCTGTAGCTCCCTTTCCAATGCCGGCAGACACAACCCTGAACTTTACGGCTCAAACCTGGATGGCCGGTCTGGGGTATCGGGATTTATTCGTGGATGGCTCCCTTTTGGCGGGGGCCGTAGGACAGCCCTTTATTAATAGTCTTGGCTCTGCGCCGGGCATCAATGACGCGACCCAAACGAACTATGAACTATTTTTCCGAGTCCCCTTGAGCGATCATATTACCATTACCCCGGTCGTGATGGCCATTACCAATGCTAATAACAATTCCGCCAACTCCCCTATTTTGCAGGGATTAATTCGTACTAGCTTTTCGTTTTAATCCCAGGTCGGCTTAATCATAGGGAGGAGGTTGGGGTTGATTTTGTTGCGATAAGTTTTGCTACGATAAGAAATAAAACTAATCACTATGGCCCTACCTACCTTACCTGTTGTCATCCTGCCGGGGTATCTGGCGGCGGCGAAAGAGTATGAGCAATTCCGGGATACCCTCATGGATCGAGGACTGGATGTCACCATTGTGCCGTTACGCAGTCGCAGTTGGCTTCCGACCCTGGGAGGACGGCCGGTGACGCCCATTTTGCATATCCTCGACCAGACCATTAAACAGGTGCTAGGGCGATCGCCCGCAACCCAGATCAATCTCATTGGCCATTCGGCGGGGGGCTGGATCTCCCGGATCTATTTGGGGTCTGTCAGCTATGGCGATCGCCAGTGGGCCGGCCATAAAAACGTGCGTACCCTTGTCACCCTGGGAACACCCCACACCAGTCAGGAACGCTGGACGCGCCGGAATCTAGATTTTGTCAATATCACCTATCCCGGAGCCTTCCATGACTCAGTGGATTACATTTGTATTGCCGGAAAAGCGATCTATGGTCAACCCAAGGGTTCCCTGGGGAATTGGTTTACCTATCAAAGCTATAAACTCACCTGTGGGGAAGGGGCCTGTTGGGGAGATGGCGTAACCCCCGTAGATTCGGCCCACTTGGAAGGAGCCAAAAATCTAACCCTGCCGGATGTCCTCCATTCACCGCGTAGCCGTTTACGGAATAACCTGACCGCCCCCTGGTATGGTTCCCCAGAAATTATCGATCAATGGATTACGCCGCTAATGTCTTAACGTTTGCCTTAAGGTCACTAATCTCTTCAAGTAATAAGCGGGTAACGCGATTCGAACGCGCGACATCAACCTTGGCAAGGTTGCGCTCTACCACTGAGCTATACCCGCAAACATCTACATAGCACACATATTCACAGACCTTTACTCTAAAGAATAGGGAATCAACTTGTCAAGGGTTGACCGCAACTTGCAGCAGTAAACCAGTCCTTCAGAACCGGGATAGCTTAACGATTTTTAATAAAAAAGGTTGTCAACTCAGTTTAGCCTAGGGAATGGGCCCGTAAGCGGGGCCAAATTCAGTAAGAAATGTTGCAAACCTTAACGAACGGTCAGCGATACAATGAGCAGTGATTTAGCAGCAAAATTGCGTGAAGGCACAAAAAAAGCCCACACAATGGCAGAGAATGTCGGATTTGTCCGGTGTTTCCTCAAGGGAACCGTTGAAAAAAGCTCCTATCGCAAGCTTGTTGCCAGCCTCTACCATGTCTACAGTGCCATTGAAGCAGAAATGGAGCGGCTAAAGGATCATCCCATTGTGGCTAAGATTTATTTTCCTGAACTAAATCGTAAGGCCAGCTTAGAGCGGGATTTAACCTACTATTTTGGTTCTAACTGGCGGGAACAAATTGAGCCATCCCCTGCCACCCAGACCTATGTTCAACGCATCCATGAGATTGCCAATTCCGCCCCTGAGTTACTCATCGCCCATTCCTATACCCGCTATCTCGGCGATCTGTCCGGTGGTCAAATCCTCAAGGGGATTGCCGAGCGGGCTATGAATTTGCAAGAGGGCCAGGGAACAGATTTCTATCATTTTGAGGCGATCGCCGACGAAAAGGCGTTCAAAGCCCAGTATCGTCAAACCCTGGATGAATTGCCCCTAGATGATGCCACTATTGATACCATTGTCGAGGAAGCCAATGCTGCCTTTGGCATGAACATGAAGCTATTCCAAGAACTGGAAGGAAACCTGGTTAAAGCCATTGGTCAGCTACTCTTTAATAGTCTGACTCGCCGGAAGCAACGGGGTAGCACTGAGCTAGTTACCGCTGAATAGGTTTGTCTAGAACAACAGATAGGTTGATGGGTAGGTGTCCGATTCACTTTGATATCCGATTGGTATCAGAATTGAGGAGATCTACCCATTTTTTTAATTTTCCTAAAAATTCCATAAGAAAATACCCTGCCCTTGGGAATGGCCTTAAAATAATAACGATTTTAGGCTTAGTATTAGCTTGCTAATTTTTCAGAAGGGTGATTAACCCCCTATGTCTATTCTTATTGTTGAAGATGATTTACCCACGGCCGCCGCACTGGTTTCCCTACTAACGGCAGAAAACTATCCCATTGATTTAGTCCCCCAGGGTGTCAACATTAGTGAGTATTTACAGAATAAAGCCTACAAGCTCTTAGTGGTTGATTGTCATTCTTCTGACCTAGATAGATTGCACGTTTACCAAAAGCTCAGACTGGAAGAATTTGAGGGTAAGGTGTTACTACTGATCAGTGGCGATCGCCACCCGGATGCTGCCATTGCGATCGCTGATATTGCCGATGACTATTTAATGAAACCCTTTGATCCCCAGGATTTAGTTCAACGAGTCCGCAACCTGCTGGGCCAGCCCCTCCTTGCCCCTGCTTCCCCAGACCTGCCCCTGAAAACCCCCAGCCTATCCACAGCGGATTCTCCCCATGCGGGCGATCGCTGGGTTCTCCATATTGATGACGACACTCAACTCCTCCAGGAACTAGAAGAACAATCCATTGATCTAGATCTAAGTTGGTGCTCCGCTTCCACCTGGCCGGCGGCCCTTGCGATTCTGGAGCAACGACAACCCAATGTGGTAATTTTGAATCCCAATCTAGCCCCCAGTCCCGAGGAGAGTGTTCGCCTGCTCACTGACCTGGGCCAACAATCCCCCGCCATTCCCAGTATTGTTTTTACAGAGCAAGATACCTGGCGCGATCGCCTAGCAGCCATTCGATTAGGGGGGCGGGTTTGTCTGAGTAAACCCATCCGAGCCGATCAGGTGCTCACAAGTGTTCAGCAACTTCTGCAACGCCAGGATAAAACCCAGGCCAATATCCTCACGGTGGATGATGATCCCGTCACATTGGCAGTCCTAAAACGACTATTAGAACCCTGGGGGATGCGAGTCACCGCCGTTCAGGATCCCCAACGATTTTGGGATGTCCTAGAAGAGACAAACCCTGACCTACTGGTTTTAGATGTACAAATGCCCGGAATTAATGGCATTGAACTGTGCCAAGTGGTGCGGAATGATTCCCGCTGGAGCCGTTTGCCGATTCTTTTTTTAACCGCAAGTCGCGAATCAGCCCTCGTGACCCAGCTATTTGCTGCGGGAGCCGATGATTTTGTAAATAAACCCATTGTCGGCCCCGAACTCATTACCCGAATTGTGAATCGATTGGATCGCACGCGCCTGCTCAAAAGCCTAGCGGAAATTGATCCCCTCACCGGTGTTGCCAATCGTCGCAAAGCCACCGAGGATATTGATAAATTTATTGATATTGCCCAGGAATACCAGCAATCGGTCTGTGTTGCCCTATTGGATTTAGATCATTTTAAGCAAATTAACGATCGCTACGGCCATGATGTCGGAGATGATGTTTTGGTAACAACAGCCCGAATCCTGCGTCAATCCCTTCGCAGTGAAGACGTAGTTGCCCGCTGGGGGGGAGAGGAGTTTCTCTTGGGGATGTATGGAGTACCCCTTACTGCTGCCCACAGCCGCTTGCAAAAATGCCTCGATAAGTTAAGCCAATATACCTTTAAGCCAGGGGAGCAAGCCCCATTCCAGGTTTCCTTTAGTGCGGGTATTGCCCAATTTCCCCACCATGGTCAAGATTTAACCAGTCTGTATCGAATGGCAGACACCTATCTTTATGAAGCAAAGGCCGCTGGTCGTCGCCAAATCATCAGTGCCACGATTAATCCAAATCCAACCTCAAAAGAACCCGAAACTGAGAAATAGTTCTATCATAGGATTTAGACCTATTCAATCTCAGCATCTTCCAAAGATACCCATGGGGACTAACGATTGTGACAATCATGAAGCCTGGCTAATTATCCGTTATCAATCGGAGCTGGTGGGTAAGTTTCGTTTAGCTGGACGGACAACTTGGACAATTGGGCGATCGCGGGATTGTGATATTAAAATTAATGATCCCTGTATTTCCCGACAACAAGCGACCCTGGAAGCCCGCCCTAGGCAACACCTCTTACTTTTTTGGATCGTGGATCACCATAGCCGCAATGGTACTCTTGTTAATGGTTCTCTGATCACGGAAAAACTCTTGCACGATGGCGATATTATCATGATGGGCAATACGGATTTAGCCTTTCGCTATGCTGGCGTGACTCGCACCCTTACCGATCATTACGCCCCCAACCATCTTTAAATTTTCTTACCTATTCTTAATGGTCTGATAAACCCGATAGGCAAAATCCCAAAAGGGTTTTTCAGTAGGGTAAAAATCATGGGGAATTTCAGGTCGCGCCAAGTAATTTTCCAACTGCTCAGGTGTCCATTGCATTTTTTTAAGGAAATAGTCAATATCGTTCTGTAGGCTTTGTTCATCTAGATAGGCAATACCTTTTAAACTTTCTAACGCCTCCTCTCGACTCATCTGACCAGAAATGACTAAGGTGCTTAAATGTAGTTTTCGTTTATCTACGTTAAATTTTTTGGGGAGCAAGTAGCCCTGGTAAAAGCGTGTAAAAATTGACTCATAATGTTTGTATGGATAACGTTTATAGCTAAATTCTTTCTCAAGGATGTTTAGAGCATCAAACTTATTGTAGGGAAGAAAGTCTAAAAATGATACCCATTTGATTTTCTTAAAAATTTCATAATAAATATAATCTAACGTACCCATGGCTGGAAATGTTTTCAGTTTGATATGACCAAAACGCTGACCTAGGGCTTTTATATTTCGTCTATCCCACTTAAACCAGTTCCATTTCTGAGGCATTCGCATACCTTCAGTAGCTTGATTAACACCACTCAGAATAAATTTTACTCCATGACGATCAGCTTGCTGATAATTTACGGCAAGCATAGCATTATCATAGAGGAGTTCTATGTCAATGACATCCGCATCAAAAAAAGCCTGCATAAGGGCCCGATATTCTTGCCAATCAATGACATGGGTATATAAGTCGACACCTAAACCACGCACTAAGTTAGCAATATTATTTTGGGCTAATTCAGAATTCCAACCATTATCCATATGAACGGCCAAAGGGCACAGGCCCAATTGAACAACCTGAACCAATGTCCAAGAACTGTCAACGCCGCCTGAAACTCCAACAACACAGTCATAGGGCTTATTTTTTCCAGACTGTTTTACTTGGGCAACAAAGTTTTTCAAGCGGATTTTTCTATTTTCTTCAGTTTCTTCGGTAATAGGCTTTGCCTCTTCTAAAAAATTGGTGCAGTAATTACAAATCCCATTTTCATTAAAGATAATGTCATCTACGCTAGTATCCATGACACAGCGAGTACATTGCTGAAATACCCCATTTGAATCCTTAGACAAGAAATTTAATCCTTCCTATGAATGCTCCTATCATAATAATCTAAATAATAAACATCAGAGATTTTGAAAGAGGGCTTCAAGCTCTTGATAGCGAGGATAGGTAATCAGCACAGCCCGGTGGGGGCCATGAAATACAAAAAATGAACCGGCTGCGACAGCACTTGCTCCAGCATTAACCGCCATTTTAATATCGTCAAGTTTTCCCACCCCGCCCACGGCAATCAGGGGTACCCCTAAATTTTTCGTTGCTTTTTGGATGAGTTCTATATCGGGGCCTTGTAACATTCCGTCCCGATCTACGGCATTTAATAATATTTCTCCGGCCCCCATACGAATAGCTGTCTGAAGAAATGCTTCCCATGGGGAATCTATAATTTTAGATTTCGAGGTTTGATAAAGTTGATAACGGCCGAGCCAGTCTCGCTTAATATCCAGGGAAACCACAACGGACTGGGAACCAAATTTTGAGGTAATATCTTGAACTAACTGTGGGTTGGATAGGGCAGCAGTCTGAAGACAAATTTTCTCAACTCCCAAGGAAAAAATACGGCCTGCCTGTTCAATGGTACGAATCCCACCGCCATAACAAAGGGGCATAAAACATTCACTGGCAAATTGTTTAATCCCTGAGTAGTCTGGTTCTCGTCCTTGTTTAGAAGCAATAATATCAAGAACCATTAGTTCATCAACTTCTTTTTCATTAAAAATACGGATTGCATTAATGGGATCGCCCACATATTTAGGGTTCTTAAACTGCTTGGTTTTTACTAGTCCACCATTCTGCAAAAGTAAACATGGAATAACACGATGTTCTAACATACGGAACTCAAGTAGCTTTGGAAAAACTGCATACCAAATTTATGACTTTTCTCTGGGTGAAACTGAACTCCTGTTATCATTCCATGATGAATAGCCGCCCCAAAGGGTTCACCATGGGTACACCAACCAATAATATAATGATCATTCTCAGACAAATAGTAATAGGAGTGAACGAAATAAAAACGACAGGGTGTAGTATGGAGTGCAATTAAGGGATGCTCAGTTGCCTGAAATTTAACTCTATTCCAGCCCATATGGGGAACTTTTAGAGCCGTATCCTTAAAGGCAAATCGTTTGAAATGGCCAGGAATCAATCCTAAACCAGGGGGTGATCCCTCTTCACTCCCTTCACATAATAGTTGCATCCCTAAACAAATGCCCAAGATCCGAGTGGTACCCTGATGAACAAGATCGGCCAGATAGCTAGGCCATCCATATTTCTTCAATAGGGACATGCCCGCATCATAAGCTCCGACCCCTGGAAGAATAATTAGGTTGGGAGGGTTCTCTAGGTCTGGTGTAGCGTTCAGCGATGATGGATGACCCAGTTTTTTTAGCATGTTCTGGATACTGGCAACATTACCAAGACCAACATTGATGATTTGGATATTCATAAAAAATCATCCATTAGTTGTATCGGTTATCGATGGATTAAAAATAAGTTTTATCAGTTTTTTCTGTTCTTTCTCAAAACATAGCTCCTTAGCAGCCCTGTGGCTATTTTGTTTAGCTTTATCAATTAAATCCGGATTTAAGCTGTCCAGTGCTTTTACCATTGCATGGATAGAAAAAGACTCAGCCACAACTCCACAATTATACTGCCTCACAATTGCCGCCATATCTGGTGAGGGGCCAATGGCAACTAGAAGACGCGCTTGAATAAATTCAAATAATTTATTGGGTAAACAATGGCGTAGATTAAACGTAGTTGGCTCTACATAGAAGAAACCAATATCATAATTCGTCAACATTGGAATAATTTGTTCAAACGGAACAGGTTTATTAAAGCGAATACGATCGCAGGTGTGTGCTTGTTTTTTAAGAAATTTTATATAGTTAGAATTTGAAACTAAATAAAAGTCTAATGTAAATCGTTCATCCAGTTGCTTGACAACTTCAATCATGTTTTCCAGTTGACGATTCCGATTGGCAGCACCATGATAGACCATACGAAATAAATTTTCATCTGTTTTTTGTGGTTGAATATCCTGATATACCGGAGTACTCCTAATAACATGGGGAACAACATTAAACTCTTGATAATAGGCTTGAGAAAGTCCTGGTGAAACGGTAATAACGTGATCACATTGAGGGAGATAGGTTTGACACAAGCGAATTCGTTCAGGTTTTTCAAGCCAATTAAATATTAAGCTATCTTCCTGTTGTTTTGGGTAATACTCACGAGCATCAAACATTACACGAGCATTTTTTCTTATTTGAAAAGCAAGACTTAACAAATAAATATCTTCAACTATAATAATATCATATTCATTATTTTTTAATAAATCATACAGTTCTGATATTCTATACCGTTGAGCATTAATTAAATTTTTGATTTTAGAATTAATGGGTAAAAGCCTGATTAGTAAACCCAATACGTTTCTAATGCGTTTGAAAAATCTAAAAATAACGTTTTTTTCAGCAAATTTAATTAAATAAAAAGAATTGATATCAATTGTTGTACAGATAGAGTAAGCAGTTAAATCAGTTTTTATCTTAACTTGATTAAGGCTCTCAAGTGTTCTTCGAGGCCGTGGATCAGTGGATATATCAGAAAAACACATCAATAATGCTTTTTGCATTATAAGTTATAACCTTATTTGAGAAAACGCTTAAATTGCCTAAATAAGCTTGAACAATATCTTAAAGCATTAACTCGAGAATCCCAGTTTTTATATTGAGAATAGTCTTTCTTTGGAATATATAAGAACGAATTCAGTTCGTTAATGGTAATCCCAAGTTTTTTAGCGATATAATCCTTGTCCTCCAAAAGTTCTTTTTCATCATATAGTGGCTCTGATAAAAGTTCTATAGCGTGTTGCCGAGAAATATCACCTGAAAGAATGCGTGATGATAGGTGGGGTAATCGTTTATCATATCCAAATCTTGTAGGTAGAAAATAATTTTGAAAAAACTTAGTGAAGATAGATTCCCCATGTTTTCTTGGGTACGCCCTCCAACCAATTTCCGAGAGTTTGGTTTTAGCAATTTGTACCCCATAGGGTAAATAATTTAAGGGTCTTAATTGATAAAAGCCACGTAATCTGAATAAAATATGCCAATCTAAAAAACTGATGGTTTTATAATCCTTTAATGATCCATTGCCATGGGTTCTATTAATATCTATTAAATTAATTCTATCCATGGCATCTCCATGCCAATTTTGAGGAAAAACAGATTCAGTAGCAACATTTCCACCACTGATAAAAACATTACATTTATAGGCTAAAGCTTCTGAATGTAAGACTGCAAAAAACACATGATCTTGAGGAACATCTAGGTTAGATACTCCTGATTTGAAATAGGCAAGTTGCAAATTTCTCATAGTTTCCCAGTTTACAACATAGGTATGAAGATCAAAGCCACAATATTCAATAATTGTCTGAATATTAGAAACAGCTAGTTCTGAATTCCAGCCTCCATCAACATGAACAGCTAAAGCTCTAAGGTTATATTCTTTTATAACTAATGCAACATAACTACTATCTAGACCTCCACTTAAACCAAGAATACAATCATAACGCTTATTTTTATTTTTTTCTTTTATATCTAATACTATCTTATCTAGTTTTGATTTGCCATTAGGCGTTGGATCCCATACCTGCTTAGCATGGAGATCAAAATAGTGACAATGATTACATACCCCACTATCATCAAAATAGATATCTGGATCAGTCGTATCCATGATACAGCGCGTACATTGTTGATAGTTCTTTTGCATAGTTTTAATGATTTACTAATTTGCTTGAAGTAAATTATGGGAAAAAATTTACTGAGAACTAGTTTATTTGGTACATTGAATAAATTTCTAGAGGCTTTTTTTATTCTTTTCCAATGTAGATATGATTAGCTTTTTTATATTTTTTCTTACTTATTGTTTAATCGCATTAGAATCAAGGATAACACATTCTGCAAGTCCAGCGATCGCTCATATTCAAAATACTGATTTACGTTAAGGTTGGGTTATTTGGGCATTTTCCTTCATTGGCAACTTTTGGAATATGTCCACTTTTTTTGATTAGGCTTACTTTCACCATGTTTTTCTATCAATAAGTTATTAAGCAACCACTCATAAGTTCTCTAGTAACTCAGTAAGTTTAAGACTTTCTTGCTCCCAATTTAAGACTTTAGCTGCATCATGACTTTTTTGTTTATATCTAAAAACATCATCTAACGTTAGTTGATTTAGACAGTCTGCCAAAGAGCCGGGTAAGTAATCATCTGACACAACACCACAACCATATTCTTGGACAATTTTAGACATTTCTGGGGCGGGGCCAATTGCCACCATTAATCGAGCTTGAATAAACTCAAATAACTTATTAGGGAGACAATGCCTTATATTGAAATTAGATGGTTCTGTAAAAAAATATAAACCTATATCATAAGCACTTAACATCGGAATAATATCATTAAAATCAACTGGATCACGAAAATTTATGGCTGGATTGTTTTGGGCGAGTTGCTTTAGCACATTAACATAATCTGGATTTCCAACCAAATAGAAGTCAAGGCTAAATCGTTTATCAAGATAATCAAATAGTTGAATCATAGTTTCTAGTCTTCGATTACAGTTTGCACCTCCATGATGAACCATTTGAATTTTATTTATTTCTGTTTTTTTAGGTTCGCAGTAGTACGATAATGGTGTGCTTTGAATCACTTTTGCTTGAACATTAAACTCATTAAGATAGGCATCTGCCAAGCCAGAAGATACGGTAATCACTAAATCACATTTAGACATATATTTATCACAGATATGATAACGCAAGGGTTGTTCTAAAATTCTGAAAAGAATACGATCTTCATTTTGTTTAGGATAATATTCACGCGCATCAAATATTACTTTTGCATTCTTTTTGTATTTTAATGCTAAGGGTAGAAGATATAAGTCTTCAATAATGATAATGCTATAATCATCTTTGCCAATTTTTTTAACTATATCATTTATATCAAATCTCATTGGATATAAATCGGAGTCAAGAAAAGCTTTTTTGAAGAGATCATGAGGGATATAAAATTTTACTAAAAGACGAATAAGAACGAATTTTATTTTTCTAATAAGATTTTTAAAGGAATTTTCTTTTGATTTTATTATTAACTCAAAATGGTTTTCAATTGGCAAATTAGATTCCAATAAAAAACTAATTAGATCAATTCTATAATTCATAGATTTTAGTAGCCAAATGATTCGATATGGCCTGGGATCTGAGCTAGGATCATTTAATGTGCCAAGTAAAACTTTCCGACAATTATTTAAATCGAATTTATTCATAAATAATACTCTTGATAAACTTAATAAAGTTATCCAATTCGGAATCATTGTAGTTGAGCTTATCTACATCATTTAATTTTTTCTGATGTTTTTTACTCTCAATTTTACTCATAATCCATTCTTGTATAATTAAACTATCTAATAGTAAATGAGTTGCCATCCCAATTTCTCGCTCATAACTATAGTAAGAACCGATTTCTGGGCTAAGCAAGCCAGTCTTTACGCCCATCATTGCGGCTTCAATCGTGGTACTGCTATCAAAAGTAATGTGTAAATCAGACCACTCCAAAACTATTGGCAATGGTGCATTGCTGGGCACGTCCCATTCTATTGTTCTATTCTTACCAAAGGTTTGCTCTAAGTAATTCAGAACATAGCTAATTTCATCCCCTCGTATTTGTACAGGGTGCAACCGAACTAACCAATGATACTTATCACCTTCTGCAAGAATTACATCCTCCAATGCTAAAGGCATAACAAAGTTAGGCACATACTGAGAATAATTTTCTTTCATCCCCCATTGTAATGAAACCAAGATTTTTGGTTTATCATTCTTCAAACAACGCCACTGCTTCCGTGCTTCTTGAACTAATTGATCTGCTGGATCATTTCTTAAAAAACGATTCAGCCATGGATGCCCAATACTATAGGTACTAATTACATCATGATCAATTTTTTTTCTTAGATTAGAAGCAGTTTTCTGATCCCAGCATAGAAATCCATGGGGAGAAGATTCTAGAATAGTTAAGTCTTTGTAGTTCTTATTATAATAGCCTAAGGCTTGAATAAAAATTTCATCGGGATCAATCATGCCATGTTGTAAGTCATATACTAAAATTTTTCTATCGTGACAGGCTTTACATATGTATGTAGTTGGTTGAATACCAATCACTATTTTTGCGTTGCTTTGCAATAATATATTTTTCCATGAATTTACGAGCTGTGTCTCAATCCAGTTATTTATAATTTTTCTTTTAGTGATTGGTTTATGAATAAATTTTAATAGGCGGCTTCTAAATTTTGCAGATGCATATATTTCTTCGATCCAAGGAAATTCTATCGGATTTCTGTAAGCTTTATTTCCAATTAATTTTGAATAAGGTAAACGTACAATTGACTGAACCGTAAATCCTTGTTTTTCAAGACAATCTCCAAATGAATCTAAAATCTGTGCATAGGCTTGATTTTTATAAACATAACCGCGATCGTTATCATTACACACAAGTAAAACGTCACACCTTGTTGGTTTTTGCCAGGTATCAGAAAAAATATAGGAAGATAGAGGATAGAAAATAGACTTTAGATAATTTAGAACTTTAATCATCTGTTTTAGTCTGTATAATTTACTTATTTAGAGTAAAACCAGTCTAATCTATAGGGCACCTCAAAAAATTGCTCGATCTGCTAAAAATAGAGGCTGAAACCATTGAAATCTCGTTTGCGATCTCCCCAAATTTTGAATTAATCGAGGTTCCCTATAAATTAAAGCCGCGCAGTTAATTTAATGATTACCCAATAACCTTCAAAAAAACGGCTGTACCAGGCTTTATGTCTTGATTGACGCGCTTAGCAATGAGCCAATTATAGTACATGGGCTGTAAGCCATACCTTGGACAAATCGATCGCGTATGTACTGGAGTAACTATATCACTGGCGGCCATGTTTTTCACCAAGTAGAGCGATCGCCGATTGACGATTAATTCCCTTGGCCGACCCTCCCAATCTAGGGGAGGCACTTCAGTCACACTAGGATGCTTTCAATGGCAGGGACGATCGCAAGCGAACACCGTGAAATCCTAAAAGTGAAATAATAAAGTTTCAGGAAAAAAAGCATTCACAGACTCAGGAGCATACTAGGTGATCCAACCCAAGGTAATCATTCACGGTGGCGCAGGCTATTCTCTCCAAGATAAAGGGGGCCTAGAGGCGGTGCGAGGATCCCTGCGGGGCATTGTTCAGCAGATCTACGCCCGACTCCTGCACGGGGATGGGGCCCTTTCGGCTGCGGCCTTTGGTTGTCGATTACTCGAAGATGAACCCCGGTTTAATGCTGGCACTGGCTCGGTCTTGCAGGCCGATGGCCAAATTCGCATGAGTGCATCCCTCATGGATGGTCAAAGCCAGCGGCTCAGTGGTGTGATCAATGTGTCTCGTATTAAAAATCCAGTAGATCTGGCGACGTGGCTGCAAACCTGCCCCGATCGCGTTCTCTCTGATGCGGGGGCAGCGGAATTGGCCCGAGAACTCCAACTCCCCATTCATAATCCCCTGACGGAACTACGCCTAGGAGAATGGATGGAGGAACGCAAAGGCAACTTTCAGAGGTCTATGGCGGGGGTGGTGGCCGAATCGGGACGGGGAACCATTGGTGTCGTTGTCCTGGATCAACAGGGTCATTTAGCAGCAGGAACCTCCACTGGCGGCAAGGGCTTTGAACGCATTGGGCGGGTGAGTGATTCAGCCATGCCTGCCGGGAATTATGCCAGCGAAATTGCAGCCATTAGTTGCACCGGCATTGGTGAAGATATTATTGATGAATCGTTGGCCAGCCGCATTGTTATCCGAGTAACGGATGGCTTTTCCCTTTTAGAGGCCTTTGATAAATCCTTCCAGGAAGCTGCTAAACGACAGCGGGATTTTGGGGCCATTGGTTTGGATCACCAGGGGGAGATCGCCTGGGGAAAAAACTGTGATGTGCTATTAGCGGCCTATCATGATGGCGATCGCATTGACGATACCCTGGAATTACCTACCGGTCTACAGGTAGGGGTTGCCTCCCAAGGGTAAGGTATTCGGAAAACCGTCATAAAACTTAGCTAAATCTCCGCTAGGATCAAATGGGGACTGTTTTTGAATGTTGACTGTCCCAGGCATTTTATGTTGCGATGTCAACCCCTGTCTAAAGGATGCCAAAAGAACCATCAAGGAGTTTTTTGTGTTTAACACCCTAAGGGCCGACTTCCAAATTATCTTTGAGCGTGATCCCGCTGCCCGCAATTGGTGGGAAGTGATGTTTTGTTATCCTGGTCTCCAGGCACTCCTGATGCATCGGTTGAGTCATTGGCTATGGTGTTTAGGGATTCCCTTTATCCCCCGTTTCATGTCCCACATTGGTCGCTTCTTCACGGGAATTGAGATTCACCCCGGTGCCACCATTGGCGAAGGTGTCTTTATTGACCATGGCATGGGGGTTGTGATTGGGGAAACGGCGATCATTGGCAACTACTGCCTGATCTATCAGGGCGTTACCCTGGGGGGAACCGGCAAGGAATCCGGGAAACGTCACCCCACCCTGGGCGAAAATGTCGTTGTCGGGGCAGGGGCGAAGGTTCTGGGCAACCTCAATATTGGTCAGAATGTACGGATTGGAGCTGGCTCTGTCGTATTGCGGGACGTACCCGCAGATTGCACGGTGGTTGGCATCCCTGGGCGGGTGGTTTATCGGGCAGGGGCGAAGGTGGATCCCCTAGATCATGGTCATTTACCGGACTCCGAGGCCAAGGTTATTCGCCATCTGTTGGATCGCATTGAAGCCTTAGAGGCCCAAGTTCAGAATCCCCAAATTCAGCCAGAAGGGACTATCCCCCCTGGAGACATCTATACCGATAAGGTACTGGTGGCGGCGAATGTCCCTAGCAACCGCACGGGGAATAATGCCAATCATTGTGTTCGAGATCGGGCCATAGAAGAGTTTTTGAATGGTTCAGGAATTTAGCTGACAACAAGCCTGAAACATTTCTAGGTATTTGGGCCCGAGAACCGGCCAACTGAAGCGATCGCGGATGGATTGACGACGTTGGGCCATGGTTTCTGGGCTGAGGGGCTGCCGTAATAATTCCGGCAACTGTTGGGCGATCGCCCCCGGTTGGGAAAAATCTCCATAGTAGCCCTGATCTCCTAGGACGTAGCGCATGACCGGATGATCATGGACAAAGCAGGGTAATCCCTGGCTCAAGGCCTCTAAATAGACGCGGCCAAATCCCTCCTGCAAGGAAGCGAGGGCAAAGAGATCCGCTGCTTGATAATAGTCCAGCACTTGGTCTGAGGGGACGGAGCGGGCCGTAAATCCTGTCTCTCCCAATTGCTCCTGGGCCTGCTGAATATGGATCTCACTACCAGGGGGCATATGGCCTAAAAGTACGAGAAAGGGGCGGGGTTCCGGTAACTGGGCAATTTCATTAATGAGATAATCCATCCGTTTATGACTCTGGGGATCAATGGCCCCCACACTTAACACGATTGGGCGATCGCCCGGTAAATGAAGTTTTTTGCGTCGTTCTTGACGTTGGTGCGGGTCATAGCTGGGTTCCCCTAGGGGGACATCAATGCCGTAGGGAACCATAAATTGTCGTTGCTGGGGTTCACCGGCCCCTAGGGCCAGATCCCGAAAGTAGGGAGTGACCTGATGGACAAAATCCGTCCGGGGAAAATTGGGCCCGATGGGCGCGCCATTGGAAAACAGCAGGTGATAGGGAACCCCGATCCATTTTCGCCAATAGTAGAGTTGAAACCCCAAGTTGGAATCACTATAAAAAATAACCTGGGGCCGCAACCGCCGGATCCAGGGAACTAGGGGCAAGACCGAAGACAATTGCTCTACCACATAACCATTGCGGCGGATTCCCCGGCCAATTCTCTCCGCTAGGGGACTCGTGCGCGGAATCGTCCAGAGGCAATGTTCCCGCTCGCTATCCTCTCCCGCTCCCTTAAATAAATGGAGGTCTAGGCCGTCTAAATCCTGAAGATGATCAAAGCAGTTACGGGCAAAGGTTTCCAGTCCGCGGTTCATAATGCCAACCCCGGTACAGACCAAAAAGACCCGTAGGGGGTGGGGCGATCGTGTCATGGCAAATCTTATTCACAGGGCTAGGGTGTACTCTTAACCTTCTTTTGATGATACTCCCGCATCTGCTGCACAAACTTACCAAATAGATAATCGGCATCGTGGGGCCCCGGACTGGCTTCGGGGTGATACTGCACGGAAAAGAGGGGCAAATTGGTATGCTCTAATCCGGCAATGGTTTGATCATTTAAGTTGAGGTGGGTAACGGTGACACCCGTATCACTTAGAGAGTCTGGGGAAATAGCAAACCCATGGTTTTGGCTGGTAATTTCCACTTGCCGATCCAGTCCCGCCGGCTGATTGAGCCCCCGATGGCCAAACTTGAGCTTGAAGGTATCTGCCCCCAAGGATAGCCCCAAGAGTTGGTGGCCTAAGCAAATGCCAAACATCGGTCGCCCTGCCTCTAGAAGTTCCCGGGCCGTGGTAATCCCTTCTTGGACGGCGGCGGGATCCCCTGGGCCATTGGAGAGAAAAATACCATCGGGATTGTGAGCTAGTATCTCGGCAGTTGAGGTATCTGCTGGCACAACAATGATCCGGCAACCATAGCTGGCTAAACGACGCAGAATATTGCGCTTAACTCCAAAATCGATCGCTACTACAGTTAGGGGAGACTCGGTATGTGGATTTGCCTTGGGGCTAAATTCCCAGGCAGTGGCGGTGGGTTCTGTCCATTCATAGGCCGTTGTTGTTGAAACCACCTTAGCCAGATTGAGTCCCTGCATACTGGGGGCGGTCTGTACTTTTTGGAGGAGTTCTAGGGGATCTAAAATTTCCGTGGAAATGGCCCCATTCATGGCTCCGGTGGTGCGGATCTTGCGGGTGAGGGCGCGGGTATCAATCCCATAAATTCCCGGCAGACCATGTTCTTTGAGGTAGGCCGTTAGGGACTGCTGCGATCGCCAATTACTTGGTTCCAAACAAATATTACGGGCGATCGCTCCCCGTGCTTGGGGCCGGAGGGATTCTTCATCTTCAGAATTAATGCCCGTATTTCCCAATTCCGGATAGGTAAATGTGACAATTTGGCCACAGTAGCTTGGATCCGTTAATACTTCTTGGTAGCCGGTCATGCCGGTATTAAAAACAACTTCCCCCACCGTTGTCCCGGGCGCACCAAAGGACCAGCCGGAAAAAACCGAGCCATCCGCTAAAACCAATAGAGCTGCTGGGAAATCGGGATGCGCCATAACCATTACCTGAGTTTGCAATCAAAACCTAGCATAATCCTATTCTTAAATAAATCCCTCCATCATTTCCGTAATGGGTTTTAATTTGGCAGGAGCTTGCAATAGTTCAATGTCCCGAAGCCAGATCACCCCCTGACCGGTAAATTCTATACCCACCTTGATTAGTCCAGGGGTTTCGTTTTCCGGTTTCAGATGGAAGGGAACTTCACATAAATGCCAATCTTGATTGCCCATCAGTGGGGTGGTGCGGGAAAATGTCCAACCAAAGGGTTGGGCACGGCTTAAATACATCAGGGCCCCATCCGTTAACGTTGCGGTTCGCACCAGGGCCCGGCACAGAAGTAATTGATCCCCTTTTTGGGCAGAGGGCACTTCCATCAGCAAATGGGCTTCGGGAATTTCAAAGAGGGGAATGACTTGGGGCCAATGGGCTTCAATGCGCCAGGCAGCCGCATCTAGGGTCAGACCCTTATGGCTGAGAGGGGAATCCACGCCGGGACGAAATAGACAAATCCGCTGAAAGGGGGCGGCCGGTTCGGGGACTTGCAGGAGGGGTGCTAGGGTATCGGCGATCGCCTGTAGTCCTGATTCAACGCCAGACTTGACCCCCGCTTCCACACTGGCTAAGAGTTGATCCCACCAATCAAACATTGGTCCCTCCTTGCATTGGCACTAATTTGGCACTATTAGGATGAGGATACCCGCTCCATGATCTCAAACCGATAGACTTCGATCACCGGATTGGCAAGAATTTGATCACAAATCTGGGTCAGTTGCTCCTCTGCTGCACCGCGATCGCTGGCAGTTACGGTTAATTCTACATATTTACCGATGCGAACCTGCTGCACTTGGGGATACCCCAACTGATGGATGCCTGACTGGACAGCAACTCCGGCGGGATCCAGCACCGAAGGCCGCAAAGTAACGTAAACCTTGGCATCAAATTCAGCCACCCTACGCTCCCAGGCTGCGATCGCTGATTAAGGATTTCATCCCTTCTAGGGTGGCGGGAATGGACTGGGGATCCATAAACATCACCTTACTGCTATCACTTTTACCAATGACTTTACCCATATCCAGGTAGCCCTGGGCAACCAAAAATTTCAGAGCCTCTTGGTTTTTCGGATCATCCCTGAGAACCTTGGCAATCACCTGCATGGCTTCTGCTGTCCCTTGGGCCCGCAAAATTTGATCCTGCCGCTCCGCTTGAGCCCGCAGGATAACTACTTTTTGATCGGCTTCGGCCGCGAGAAGAACCGCTTTTTGATCCGCTTCGGCCGCTAATATTTGGGCTTCCGCTTTCCCCTGGGCACTATTAATGGCGGCATCCCGCTCCCCTTCCGAGGTTAGGATGGCAGCCCGTTTACGACGTTCGGCAGTCATTTGCATTTCCATGGATTCCTGAACCGCCTTGGAGGGAACAATATCCCGCAATTCCACCCGGTTCACTTTCACGCCCCAGGGATCCGTGGCCACGTCTAAATCATTAAGGAGGGTTTCATTTACCTGGGAACGAGCCGTAAAGGTTTCGTCCAGTTCCAGTTTGCCCATCTCTGCCCGAATTTGGGTTAAAACCAGGTTGACCATGGCCATTCTCAGATTTTCCACCTTGTAGTAGGCCCGCTCCATGTCGATAATCCGCCAATAGACCACCGCATCCACACTGATGGCCACGTTATCACGGGTAATACATTGCTGAGGGGGAATATCTAGGACTTTTTCGCGGATGGTTTCGTGATAGACCACCCGATCTAAGACGGGTAGGACAAAATTGAGTCCTGGCTCCATGCGGCCTTTATAACTGCCTAACCGCTCCACTAGGGCCATGTTGCCCTGATTAATAATCCGCACAGAACTGGCAACTCCGGAACCCCCGATCGCCAGTAAAAATAAAAAGCCAATAAATTCACCCATGGCCCCTGTCCTCCCGGATTTTAATGACTAAGCCCACTGACCTATAGTAAGGGCGATCGCCCCTATGTCCTAGCCTAGGCCAAATTGACCAGAGAAGAAATGGAGAACCTAGCCTTCCGCATTAAGAAAGGGTAAAAATGCCATGATTCGGGCCCGTTTAATCGCAACGGCCAACTGTCGCTGCTGTTTTGCCGTTAGCCCTGTCACCCGCCGGGGGAGAATCTTACCCCGTTCGGTAATGAACCGCCGCAGTAAGTCCACATCTTTGTAGTCAATGGGATCTCCGGGTTTGACAGGAGAAATACGCCGACGATAAAAAGCCATAGAATCTAAGTTTCCCTACTGAATAGATTGCGAATAGATGAGGTTACGCGAGTGCTTTATTTGATTTCTTTATGGACGGTGTGCTTGTTGCAGTGGGTGCAGAATTTTTTCAACTCAAGCCGAGCCGTTGTGGTACGACGATTTTTTGTTGTCGTGTAGCGGGAAACCCCCGGCGATCGCTGGGCCGAGTTTGTCCGACATTCTGTACATTCCAGGGTAATGATGATCCTGGATCCTTTTGCCTTCGCCATGGATTTTGCCTAACTTTACGTGTAAGTACTCTGCGGTGGGCCGGTCTATTATTATTACACATCTTTCCGCAGTTTTGACATAATCTGAATCAGTTTTCGATCCAGTGAAAATCCCCGATAGCAACGATAGACCTCCGTTGCCCCCAGGCGATCGTGGAGGGTGCGATGGCGTTCATCCACCCAGGCAGGGGCACAGTTAATCAGCAGGGGAGCTAATAACAATAAAACCGTAAAGCCGCGGCCAAAGGTTTCTAAAACCACCAGAGTCAGCAGGGCACAGACCCCCATCACCAGTTCCCGCTTGTTCAAAGAAATAAAATCTGGGGTTCGCCCCCGCCGATCCAATAAACGTACATCCATTAACCAATGGCCGGGACTTTGACCCCTATTGCGATTGACAAAGGCCACCCGCAGCCCCCACCAGGCAATAAAAAACACCAGAATTTGGGCCCACTGAATTGCCGCTCCGGGAGAATAGCCGAGAACACTAAACAGCCAGGCTAAGAGAAAATCAATCATCGTGGCCGCCCCCCGTCGCCAGGGTTGGGCCAAGGGTAAGGGGGGAGGGATTTGGCGGGAAATTGCACCCATAATCAGGAAACTGAGTTACCCATGGAGGAGAGTCGTTTCCTTAAGGCTGCCATAGCTTCTTCGCGATCGTCAAAGTGAACTTTTTCAGTGCCTAAAATCTGATAGTCTTCGTGCCCCTTACCGGCAATAATCACCCCATCCCCTGGTTTTGCCTGCAAGATGGCGGCATGAATGGCTTCGCGGCGATCGCCATTGACTATTTTGGGGGTGGTTTCGGGAATACCTGTGAGAATATCCTCTAAAATCCGTCGGGGGTCTTCGGTGCGTGGATTATCGGAGGTGACAACCACCTGATCGGCTCGTTGGGCGGCAATAGCTCCCATTTGGGGCCGTTTGCTACGATCGCGATCGCCACCACAGCCAAAGACACAGATCATCTCTCCCTGAATAAAGGGCCGCGCTGCCCGCAGCAGATTATCCAAGCTATCCGGGGTATGGGCATAGTCCACAATGACGCTAATATCCTGATCCGGTTGCACCCGAATTTGCTGCATTCGCCCAGGCACCCCCGGAAAGTCTGCCAGGGCCTTGACCATACCATCGAGGGGCAATCCCAGATCAATGCCCACGGCGATCGCCGCCAATAAATTAGCCACATTGAACTGACCCACCAAGGGAGAATTAAACTCTGCTACCCCTGTGGGGGTATGAACAGTGCCAGCGACCCCATCCACCCGATAGACCAGATCCGTCGTGTAAAAATCTGCGCTGGTTTCCGTGCTGTAACCCCAGGCCTGCTCCGGTTTCATGTTGGCGAGGAGTTTCTGTCCGTAGGGATCATCCACATTGGCGATCGCCCGCCCCTTCAGGTAATCCCCACTAAAGAGTTTTGCTTTAGCAGCAAAGTAATCCTCCATCGTTGGATGGTAGTCCAGGTGATCCTGGGTCAAATTGGTAAAAACCGCCGTTTCAAAGGTACAACCCCAAACCCGATCCTGATCTAGGGCATGGGAACTCACCTCCATCACTCCAAAGCGACAACCTGCAGATCGGGCCGCCCCTAATCGGGCTTGTAGATCCACCGCAAAGGGAGTTGTGTGACTGGCCACTTCTTCATGGCCTGGCCAGCGACTATAGAGGGTACCGAGGAGGGCCGTGGGATAACCCACCTGACTGAGCAAAAATTCAATTAAATGAGTTGTCGTGGTTTTACCATTGGTTCCCGTTACCCCAACCAGGGCAAGGTGTTGGGCCGGATAGTCATAGAACGCTGCCGCAATAGCTCCACAGGCCCGCTGAATATTTGCCACTGGAATCACACAAACGTTATCCCCTGAAGCTCTATCCCCTGGGGTGGGCTGTTTAGCTGTGGGGGAAATGAGGGCGGCAACAGCGCCGGCCGCAAGGGCACTGGGCCAAAAATTTCCCCCATCCACCCGCGACCCCGGCATGCCCATAAATAAGGTTCCTGGACGGCAATCCCAGGAATTCGTACTTAAGTGGGTGACATCCCGTTCTAAATCGCAATCGTCTATTTCAGGAGATAAATTTGCTGCCTCCAAAAGTTCCCGTAACTTCATTAAGCCCTCCTAGGGTAAAACCCACCACGATCCATCCATGGATGCAATCTATGCCATAGCCCGTATTGCGAGAAATTGTACGCGATCATGCACGGCAACGAACAATTTCAACGGATTTCCATCATTCAAGAGTTGATATGCGTTTTTTGCATTTTGTTAATACACTTACCGTATGGACGGCAATAAAATGTAACAAAACGTACAAAAAGCCCTAGTCAGATTCCTTAACGTTAGTTCCACTGTTACATGAATGAAGACCTGTGACTAACAAGTTTGAAGCAGTTAAAGCCGCCAAAGACGGCCTTGCGGTCAAGGACGAACTGGAGCATTTTGCCGCCATTGGTTGGCAGGACATTCCCGAAGCGGATCGAGACCTGCGGTTGAAATGGCTTGGCATCTTTTTCCGTCCAGTCACGCCGGGAAAGTTCATGCTACGTCTGCGGGTTCCCAATGGCATTCTCACCAGTGCCCAATTGCGTACCCTCGGGGAAATTGTCGATCGCTATGGCGAAAACGGTAACGGCGACATCACCACTCGGCAAAACATACAAATTCGCGGCATCCTCATTGAGGATATTCCCGATATTTTTGAACGCCTGAGTGCCTGTGGCCTCACCTCGGTACAGTCAGGCATGGACAATGTTCGGAATATTACCGGCTCCCCCATTGCCGGCATTGACGGCAGTGAACTGATTGATACCCGGCCCTTGGTGCGGCAACTCCAAGCCATGATTACCAATAATGGCCAGGGCAATCCCGAATTTAGCAACCTACCGCGAAAATTTAATATTGCCATTGAAGGGGGACGAGATAACTCCGTCCATGCGGAGATCAATGACATTGCCTTTGTCCCCGCCTATCGGTGGGGTGTCCTCGGATTCAATGTTCTTGTCGGGGGCTTTTTCTCGGCCCGACGGTGCGAAGCTGCCATCCCCCTGGATGCCTGGGTACCCCCGGATCAATCGGTGGTGGAACTGTGCCGAGCCATCCTAGAACTCTATCGGGATCATGGGCCGCGGGCCAATCGGCAAAAATCGCGGCTGATGTGGTTGATTGATGAATGGGGAATTGATCATTTTCGCAGTGCGGTTACGGCCAAGCTGAGCTTTCCCCTACATCGGGCCGCCCCCAAGGATGAAATTGACTGGGAAAAGCGGGATCACCTAGGGGTCTATCCCCAAAAGCAACCGGGTCTGAGTTTCGTTGGCCTCCACGTCCCCGTGGGTCGCCTATATGCCCCGGACTTTTTTGAGTTGGCTCGCCTAGCTCAGTTCTATGGCAATGGCGAGGTGCGTTTAACCGTAGAGCAGAATTTAATTTTGCCCTATGTGTCCAATACCCTTCTGGCCCATTTACTGGAGGAACCCCTCCTCGCCAAATTTGGCATTGCGCCTCCCCCCTTGCAGCGATCGCTCGTTTCCTGTACCGGAGCGCAGTTTTGCAATTTTGCCCTTGTGGAAACAAAAAACCGTGCCCTAGCCCTAAGTGCGGCCCTAGATGCGGAGCTTTATGTCCCCCAACCCGTTCGCATTCACTGGACCGGTTGCCCCAACTCCTGCGGACAACCCCAAGTAGCCGATATAGGTTTGATGGGCACAAAAGTACGCCGCAATGGCCAAACCGTGGAGGGGGTAGACCTCTACATGGGGGGCAAGGTGGGTAAAGATGCCCAGTTGGGAACCTGTGTTCGTAAGGGCATTCCCTGTGATGACCTGCAACCGATTTTGCGCGACCTGTTGATTGAACAATTTGGTGCTTCCCCGCGCACCGATGATCTACCCCAGAATAGTCACCTGAATGTAACGGCTGAATCCATCGCCGTTGCCTAGGGGTGAACCCTAATCCCGAATTCACTGGGATTGAAATAGGTTACGTCTGATTTGTCTTAAATTCTTAGCCCCAAGTGCGACACGGCTGCCACCGATCGCCCCCAGGGTCTAATTTATTGTGCTGATTTTTGGAACTATCATGCTAAAAGCTATTCTATCGTTTCGCGATCGTTATCGCATCCTTCACCTCACCTGGTTTGCCTTTTTCCTAACCTTTGTGGTGTGGTTTAACTTTGCCCCCCTGGCCACGATGGTGCAGGAAGATATGGGCTTAACAACGCCGCAAATTCGGACTCTGGCTATCTGTAATGTCGCCCTCACCGTTCCGGCGCGAATCATCATTGGTATGGTTCTAGACCGCTACGGCCCTCGCATTACCTATACCTGCCTGCTGATCTTTTCTGCCATTCCCTGTTTAATGTTTGCCGCCGCCCAGGATTTCTACTGGCTAGTAATTAGCCGCCTCCTCCTGAGTATTGTGGGTGCGGGCTTTGTCATTGGTATTCGCATGGTGGCAGAATGGTTTCCCCCCAAGGAAATTGGCTTTGCCGAAGGGGTTTACGGCGGTTGGGGAAATTTTGGCTCGGCAGCAGCGGCCTTCACCCTGCCCACTATTGCCGTAGCCTTAGCGGTTTTCTCCGGAGGCCAAGGAAACTGGCGGATGACGATCGCCCTGACCGGGATTGCCACAGCCATCTATGGGTTTATTTATTTTGTTAATGTCAAAGATACGCCGGAGGGCAAAGTTTACCAAAAACCAGCCCGCCATGGTGGCATGGAAGTCACCAGTGTTAAAGATTTTTGGTTTATGTTGGCTGCAAACTTGCCGCTGACTGGGGTGTTGGGGCTACTGGCCTGGCGATTAGAGCAAATTGGCTTCCTGGATACCTTTGCCCTATACATCACTTGGATTGCCCTAGTTGGTCTATACCTTTTCCAGTCCTATAAATGCTGGGATGTAAACCGGGATCTCTTTACCCAAAAGAAACGCTATCCCGCTGAAGATCGCTATCGCTTTAACCAAGTCTTTCTCTTGGAACTTACCTATATCGTGAACTTTGGTTCCGAATTGGCGGTGGTGTCCATGCTGCCGGCCTTCTTTGAACTCACCTTTAGCCTCTCTAAACCCCATGCGGGGATGATTGCCTCTAGCTATGCCTTTATGAATTTGATGGCCCGGCCCGGCGGCGGCATTATTAGCGATCGCCTGGGGAGCCGGAAATGGACTATGACGATTCTGACGGCGGCCATGGGCATTGGCTATCTGATTATGGCAGGTCAAAACAGCAGTTGGTGGTTGCCGGGAGCCATCCTCGTAACCATGCTGTGTTCCTTCTTTGTCCAGGCGGGGGAAGGATCTACCTTTGCGATTGTCCCCCTGATCAAACGGCGAGTTACTGGGCAAATTGCCGGTAATGTCGGCGCCTATGGCAATGTCGGGGCAGTCTGCTATCTCACCCTCTATAGCCTTTTGCCGGAAGGTGCCGTTGGCAATCAGATTTTCTTCCAAACCCTGGGGGTGACCTCCATGATTGTTGCCTTCCTCTGCGGATTCTTTCTCCTTGAACCTAAAGGCTCCTTTGACAGTCACCATGAAGGGGAACTTGCTCCGGCTCCAGAGGTATTGGCTCCTGGGCAAGAAGTTTAACCATCCCAGTACACTCCCTGTTGATGACTCCTACTGAGGCAGTTCAGTCATTTAGTTTTTATTTAACGGGTTCATTATTATGACTCATTTTTCTTCCCAACAACCCCAAACCACTTCGCTTCTGGCGACCCCTGGGCCAAAACTGTGCTACTACTGCAATGAAAGTTCCCAAATTCAAATCCTGCGGTTGTCTAATGATGCTCATTGGGAAAAAATCGTCTTCCCGTTGCAGAAGTTACTTTTCTGGGCGGATCCAACCGTTGATCTGAAGGTTTACACCTGTGGGCCAGGGGCAGTGCCCTTAAACTTGATTCCCTGTAGCATCCTACTGGCCAATGATGGGAAGGAATGAGGACGTTGACGATTCCCGCAATTGTGCTGCGTTTGTTTTAATTGTGCTATGACTCCTGGTACTCCTGATTCTTCTTTCCCTACCCATGCATCCCTTGCGGTTAAATCTGAGCCGCAGTTGTGCTACTACAGCAATCAAACCGCTCAGGTACAAGTCCTCAAGTTATCTGATCAGGCCAACTGGGAGCGGGTGGTTTTTCCCTTCCAGCAATTATTTTTTTGGGCAGATGCGGACGCAGACCTAAAGATCTATAGCTCTACGCCAAAGTCGGCACCTTTACAACTTATTCCCTGTAAAACCCTGGTAACGGATGGAGTCCATTCCGCTCCCCCGTCCCAAGGGATCGCCCAGGAAGTGGTGCAAAGCCAATGTCCCTACTGTGGGGTGGGCTGTGGTCTGGAGGCGGTTCCCAACAGTGCTGCCGAGGGAGGCTACAAAATTCGTGGCGATCGCCAGCACCCCTCTAGTCAGGGCATGATCTGTGTCAAGGGGGCGACAATTATGGAATCCTTGGATCGCGATCGCCTGTTGTATCCCCTCTGGCGAGAACGGCTAGATCAACCCTTTCGCCGCATCAGTTGGGATGAGGCTGTTGGGCGCATTGTGGAGCGGATCCAAGCCGTACAGGAAAACCAAGGTGCCGATGGCATCTGTATGTATGGGTCAGGGCAGTTTCAAACCGAGGATTACTATACCGCCCAAAAATTACTCAAGGGTTGTTTAGGCACGAATAACTTTGATGCCAATTCGCGGCTGTGTATGTCCTCGGCGGTGGCGGCCTATATCCAGAGTTTTGGCTCCGATGGCCCCCCCTGTTGCTACGATGATCTGGAACTGACGGACTGCGCTTTTTTAATTGGCACTAATACCGCTGAATGCCACCCCATTGTCTTTAATCGCCTGCGGAAACACCATAAGCAAAATCGCAAGGTCAAACTGATTGTGGTAGATCCCCGCCGCACCCCCACCGCCGAGGTAGCGGATCTCCACCTAGCGATCGCCCCAGGGACGGATATTGATCTGTTGCATGGGATTGGACATTTATTACTACAAATGCGCCTAATTGACCCGGAATTTATTGATGAATGTACGACGGGTTTTGCCGACTATGTAAAGCTTTTAGGGAATTATCCCCCCGAACAGGTGGCCCAACGCTGTGGTATTACAGTTCAGGACTTGGAAAAGGCGGCCCGCTATTGGGGGCAAGCCAAGGGGGTGCTATCCCTCTGGTCCATGGGCATTAATCAATCCTCGGAGGGCACGGCCAAGGCCCGCAGTTTAATTAACCTACATTTACTCACGGGCCAGGTGGGGCGGCCCGGTTGTGGCCCATTTTCCCTGACAGGTCAACCCAATGCCATGGGCGGCCGGGAAGCGGGGGGCTTATCCCATCTGTTGCCCGGCTATCGTCTGGTGAAAAATCCCCAGCATCGCCATGAGCTAGAGGAACTGTGGCAATTACCGGCGGGGCAGATTTCGGCTACACCGGGGCGATCGGCCTGGGAGATGATCACAGGTCTGGAAACGGGGGACGTGGGCCTATTATGGATTGCGGCCACAAATCCGGTGGTGAGTATGCCGGATCTGGAGCGGACAAAAGCTGCCCTGCTGCGATCGCCCTTTACGGTCTATCAAGATGCCTATTTCCCAACGGAAACCGCAGCCTATGCCCATTTACTCTTACCCGCGGCCCAATGGGGTGAAAAAACCGGCGTAATGACTAATTCCGAGCGATGTGTCACCCTTTGCCCCGCCTTTCGATCTCCCCCAGGGGAAGCCAAAGCGGACTGGGAAATTTTTGCCGAGGTGGGTCGTCGTCTGGGGTTTGAGGAGCATTTTTCCTTTGAGACTTCAGCCGCAGTCTATGGCGAGTTTGTCCAAGCTACGAAGGGCCGTCTCTGCGATCAATCCGGTCTCAGCCATGAACGCCTAGAAACCCTGGGGCCCCTCCAATGGCCTTGCCCAGAGGGACTGCCAGACCCAGAAGCCCAACAGGCCAAACGGCTGTACACCGACTATCAATTTTCCACCAGCGATCGCCGCGCCCACTTTGGCATTTTTACCTCCCAGGGGTTAGGGGAACCGGTGGATATTGATTATCCCTACGTTTTAACCAACGGTCGCCTCTACGGCCATTGGCATACCCAAACCCGCACGGGCCGCATTCCTAAAATCACGAAAATGCATCCCCGCCCCCTCCTAGAAATCCATCCCCAGGATGCCGATCGCCTCTGCTTAAGTGAAGGAGATTGGGTAGACGTGAGATCGCGGCGGGCCCAAGTTTGTTTGCCCGTGCATATAACCAAGGGAATACGGCCTGGAACTGTATTTATGCCCATGCACTGGGGGTACCTCTGGGGGGATGATACGGAAGTCAATAGTTTAACCCATCCCATTTCCTGCCCCATTTCCCTGCAACCGGAACTCAAAGCCTGTGCGGTGCAACTGGTTCCCATCCATGCCCAGGGTCAGCGTCCTCCCATTCACCCCCCCCATACCCATGTTCTTTCAGTTTGAAGCCGATTTTGTGGACTCTCTCCGCTGTATTCCCATGATGGTGCGCTATAAACTCGACACCTGTGGCGTAAAACTCAAACTGGTTCATTGGCATCAACTTTCCCAAGGGCAACGCCAAGAACTGGTGGATATGGACTGTGAAACGCCCCCGGAAATTGACACCTATCGCACTACGCTGCAAACCTGGGTGGCCCAGGTAAGTGGTTCCCCCGCCGATACCCTAGAGGTTCCTCACCATCCTCCTTGGCTAACCAGCAATGATATTCCCGCCTCTGTCCTTAGTCAGCTAGACAAAACCCCCGGCCATTTCTTAACCCTAGATTATTGGGCGGCCCTTTCACCGCTGCAACGCTTTGCCCTGATCAAACTGAGTCGCCCGGGCCATGAAAATCGTAACTTTCGATCCGCCCTAGTTGAATTTGGACTGCTTTCTTCTGCGGCTAAGGCTTAGATGCCAAACTTGCCATCATCGGGGGCAAAATGTATCAAGCTCTACATAAATAGAGGGCAAAAATCCCCTACTGTTCTCATTCATTCAGTCTACCGATTCAATTCTCAGGAGAACACGGCGCAGCCTATGCGCATTGAACAATTGCAGGCCTTTCTGGCCGTGGCAGATACGGGCAGTTTTCAGCAGGCGGCCCTTCAGTGTGGTGTGAGTCAACCCACCATTAGTCGTCAAATTCAGGCCCTAGAAGCGGATTTGGGGGCGGCCCTCTTCCATCGCAGTAACCAGACTAGTTTGACCTTGGCAGGAGATATTTTCCTCCGGCGGGCCAAGAAGATGTGGCAGGAATGGCAAACCGTCCACCAGGAACTTTTGGAGCTGCATCAGGGGAAACAAACCGAACTGTGTATTGGGGCGATCCATTCCATCTGTACAAATTTTTTACCCGCCCTTCTCCCTAAATTTTGCCACCAGTTTCCCCTGGTGCAATTGCGGGTGACGGCCCTAGGGAGCGATCGCGCCCTCAAGGTACTTAGGGATGGCTTAGTGGATTTAGTCATTGTGATGAACAATCACTTTACTAACCAAATTGCCGGTCTTGTTTCCCATACCCTTTACGATGAACCCATTCGCCTACTCATGGCCGCCCACCACCCCCTGGCCCAGTTGCCGATCATTCCCTGGTCAGACCTGAGGAACTACCCCCAAGTCATTTTCAAGGATGGCTATGGTATGCGTCGCCTCGTCGAAGAAGAATTTTTGCGCCGCCATACTCCCCTGCAGGCGGCCTTAGAATTAAATACCCCAGAAGCCTTTCGGGGCGTAATTCGGGAAAGTCAAATGTTAGCTTTTTTGCCGGAATCAGCCCTAAGTGAAGCGGCCAAGGATCCCCTCCTAACCATCCGAGATGTCATGGACAATGATCAATCTTCTGGCCTACGTCGCCAAGTTGCGGTGATTACCACCGGAGATCGTCTGGCCATTCCCCCCATTGATTACCTGTTTAAGTTAATTGTGGCCCAGTCTGGGATGAATCTGTTGTGAGGTTTGAATGAGCAACGCCTTTCGAGAACTCCTCAAAAAAGTCGGTAGTGGCACCCACACCAGTAAGGCCCTGACCCGACAAGAAGCGGCCACCGCCATGGGAATGATGTTAACCCAGGAAGCAACACCTGCTCAGATTGGTGCCTTTTTAATTGCCCATCGCATCCGCCGTCCCACTGGCGAAGAATTGGCGGGAATGTTAGATGCCTTTGACCAGTATGGCCCCCAGGTTCCGGCGATCCAGTCTGAAAAACCTGTTGTTATTTTATCCCAACCCTACGATGGCCGCGATCGCACCCTTCCCCTCGGTCCCCTCACCAGCCTGGTTCTCGCCGCCGCTGGAATTCCCGTACTGCAACATGGCGGTGATGTCATGCCCACCAAGGCCGGGGTTCCCTTAATAGATATTTGGCAGGGATTGGGAATTCATTGGCGATCGCTCAGTTTGGGACAAATTCAGGAGATTTTGCAGAATACAGACATTGGGTTTGTCTATTTACCGGAACATTTTCCCCTCGCCCATGGTTTAGTCCCTTACCGAGAACAGATTGGTAAACGTCCCCCCCTTGCCACCGTGGAATTAATTTGGTGCCCCTATAGTGGCCCGGCCCATATCGTGGCCGGGTTTGTCCATCCACCCACAGAATTAATGATGCGCGAGGCCCTAAACCTAAGGGGGATCACAGAGTTTACAACCGTGAAAGGGTTAGAGGGCAGTTGTGATCTTCCTAGGGAGCGAACCGGAATTATCGGCTTAAATCGATCCCTAGAGGGGAGTGAATCCTTTAGCCGATTACGACTCCATGCCCAGGATTATGGATTTGCCGGCAAAAATCCGCCATGGCAAGGACTCTCCCCAGGACTCAGGGAAATAAAAGCTGTTTTAGCGGGAGAACCTGGGGAGCTTCATCAAGCCCTAGTCTGGAATAGTGGATTTTATCTATGGCAATTTTACCCCATGCAAACCTTGGAGGAGGGCATTCAATTGACGCAGGAACTCCTTGAGAAAGGCATTGTCCAAGAAAAATTAAATCAATTGCAAAAAATGACGCATTGCAGGAGTATTTCAGCGTAAACATTCCTTAAAAAATTCCACAAGCTGTTTAGCTTGATCTTCTCGACTTAAACCTTGAAGGGCTTCCATCGGAGTACTCGGGATATCTTGCCCAGACTGTTTGATGGCAATCCATTCCTTTAAGATATTGGCTAGCTTATCAGGATCGTTTTCTACCACTCCTACCTTCCTTTCTCTGATTAAATCAGCAGCTACGTTATCCATAGAACCAATTGCTAAGATGGGCCGACGGGCACCAATATACTCAAATAGTTTGCCCGTATAAACTCCCTTCTCACTTGGACTATTCCAAGTTAATAAAAGCAGTATATCTGCTTCTAGTTGCAGCTTTAAGCTCTCTTTATAAGTAACCATGGGATGGATGGTAACTACATGGGTTAAATTATATTCAGTTATAAAATTTTCTAAGTTATGGGAATAAGTCCCATAAAAATCGACTTGGATATTACTAGATAGACTTTGTATTTTAGAAATCGCTTGAATTAATGGTAGGGGATCTCGATAACCATCGTAAATTTTTCCCGTATACACAATATTTAACTTCCTAGATGGTCTCTTGTCAAGATGTAAATTCATGAAATCTTCTGCATCAAAACCATTGGTTATTGTATGTGTTGGCAGAGAAAACTTATTGGTGATTACTTTAGTTAGGGGCTGAGATACTGTAATAACTCCAGAAGAAGAGAGTAATATTTTTTTCTCAACTAAACTTTCAATTTTTTCTCTCCATAGAGGACGATGAATATAGGGATTATCCATCCATAAATCACGAAATTCAGCAATCCAAGGTACTTTAATATAATTAGATAAACGACTTGCAATGAGTAAGGCAGTATATTGGGGAGCACTGGCGTAAATAATATCTGGCTTCCATTGTCGGCTCAACTGAATTCCAGCATAAGCTCCAAAAGGATACCAGCCTACATAAAGGTCAGGAAAGTTTAAACAATCTCTATAGAAGAACCATGCTTTTTTTAAGAGAGAAGGAGAATACGCAGATAAACCATTTGGGGTAGCAGATAAATTTTTATTTGAAAATTTCAATAAATGAGATAGACGCTTAACTGGAAAATTAATGTCTAACCAGGAAGTATAAATAACGTTTTCCTTAGGAATCTCAATCGATAAATTTGCAGATAGGGAGTATTCATTAAGGGTTAAAACACGAATATCATGACCAAAACGATGTAAATACTTCGCCATTTTACCTGCTCGGAGAGAGGCAATGCTGTTAAAGGGTGGAAAATGACAGGCAATTAAAAGGATTTTCATGTATGGCTTTGGATCAACTTAGCCAGTTCAGTCAGTATAGGGTAACGGGTTTCCCGCATAAATTGCCTGGTAGGTCTCTATGAACTTGAATGACATTTGTTCCCAGGTATAATTCTCTAGGACGAATTTTCGTGCTCGTTGTCCAGTCATTTCAGCTTCTAGAGGATTTTTTAAGCAATCAAGCAATCCATCACGAATCTTTTCAATCTTTGGCTCAACTACTATTGTCACACCAAAGTCACCCGCTTCCGTAAAATTACATCCCGTCGTAATGACACAGGGTAATCCAGAAACCATTCCCTCCAGAATTGAAATGCTAAACGCCTCAGAATAGGACGTTGACACATAAATATCTGAGGCTACCAATGCACTCAACTTCAGGGAACCTGTCAGCATCCCCGTAAACGTTACACTATCTTGACAACGATACCCATGGATAAGTTGTTTAACCTTGGCTAAATATCCTTCACTGTCGGGCCCGGCAATCACAAGATGAATATCCGGATATTGGGCCTGGGCCTGGGCAAAGGCAGGGATTAAAAGGTCTAATCCCTTCACTGGATGAATTCTACCCAAAAATAAAATAATTTTTTTATGACGAGTATGGGGGAAATATTGATAAAAAATATCGGGATGCACCAAGGTCTTAAACTCATCCGCATCAATACTATTGGGAACAACAAAGATAGGCTTTTCTAAACCCAACTGCCGCAAACTTTTCGCCTCAGATAGATTCACGGCATGAATGCCACTGCACTTTTCTAAGGCAGGTTTTTCAATTAAATGATAGACAATTTTTTTTTTAGCTTTTTATGTTCAAGACACCAAGGCTCAAGCATGCCGTGGCACGAAACAATATAGGGAATACCTTGGGCCTGGCAAATCCAATAGGCGGGCCAATTCGTGAGGGAGAACACCGCATGGGTATGGACAACATCGTAGTTTTTAACATTTTTCCATAGCCACTGAGCCATCTCTCGACTCAGCTTATATTCCCCGACCTTAGCACAGGGAAAATACTGGACAGAATAACCATCGGTCTCTAGCCATTGATTTAACTCCACATCCAGGCGTTTACTGCCATCAGCATTGGTGGTGATCAGATGAGCAACCTCAAGGTGTTTTTTGAGATGGCGCATCAGACCTGTAATGAATTTTGAGGCACCACCATAGACACTGCCAACGGCAGGAATCACATGTAACACCCTTGGCCTAGAGAGCATATCAACTACCAGACAACAGAAAGAAGATGTAACAAATGCTCCTCCAATTTTAGACAATTAAATCGAGTTATTGAGTTATTTCCCCGACTTTTTCGTATTTTTTGTCGATGCTCCCTTCGGTGATGTCTTAGCTTTAGCACCACTTCGGCTATATTTACGCCGGAAACGCTCAACTCGACCCTCCGCATCAATGATTTTTTGTGTCCCCGTAAAAAAGGGATGATTCCCGGACCAAATATCTACATGAAGTTCGGGCTGGGTTGAACCAACGGTCATCACAACTTCACCATTACAGTACACCTTGGCTTCAGGATACCATTGGGGATGAATATTTTCTTTCGGCATGGATGAAACTCCAAAAAATCAATACAACTAAAAGAAATGGTTTACCGTTTTGAATATTGGGGAGCCTTACGAGCTTTGCGTAAGCCGTACTTACGCCGCTCCTTCGCCCGTGGATCCCGGGTTAAATAGCCTTCACTTTTCAGCGGGCCACGGTTTTCTCCATCCAGTTCACAAAGGGCGCGGGCAACACCAAGGCGAATCGCATCGGCCTGTCCCGTTAAGCCACCACCCGTCGCATTCACAAAAATATCATAGCTACTCTCTAGTCCCAAGGTCTCTAGGGGAGCTCTGACGAGGGATAAATAGGTGGGATTATTCTGGAGATAGTCGTTACCCGGACGACCATTGACGGTGAATTCTCCTGTACCGGGGATAAGGCGAACACGGGCAATGGACGATTTGCGCCGCCCTGTACCTAGATAAACGACCCGTTTAGACTGATCGGCAATTTGCATGAATTTAAGCTCCTGGAATGGTATTGATATTCAGAATCTCAGGTTTTTGGGCCTGATGGGGATGTTCAGGGCCAGCATAGACTTTTAGCTTAGTAAATAGATGCCGTCCCAGGGAATTTTTAGGTAACATTCCCTTCACTGCCTGCTCAACAATGCGCTCGGGAATCCTAGACTGAAGCTGGCTAAAAGTTTCGGTTTTCATTCCACCTGGGCGGCCTGAGTGTCGTCGATAGAGTTTTTGACTGCGCTTTTTACCTGTCACAGCAACTTTATCTGCGTTCACAATAATAACAAAGTCGCCAGTGTCCATGTGGGGGGTGTAGGTGGGTTTGTTTTTTCCCCGCAGTATTGTGGCGATCGCCGTTGCTAGGCGACCTAAGCGTTGATCGGCGGCATCAATGACATACCACTGGGGTGTCATGGTATCCATACTGGGAAGGTAGGTTTTTGTTAGGGTAGACATGAATTTTCTCCGGATAGGGGACTAGGCAATGGATAGCTGGGGGAGGGCATGGGAAAAACGTAGGTGGGGAAAAAGGTCTTGGGAAACCGGCCCCGCAAAGGGAGAATCAGGATACCCTACTCCCACCAAGGATAAACCGGCCGCGGGTGCAGCATACTTCACATCTTGCCGTTGCTCCTGTTGCCAAATTTGCGTAAAGTTTTCGGGCGCTCTCAGGCCCGCACCCACCTGCACCAAAAGCCCCATGAGAAGCCGCATCATCCCATAGAGAAATCCCGATGCTTGAACCTCCACTTCTATCAGGGAACCTTGGCGTTCACAGGTTACATCCTGTACATCCACCCAAGAATGGGCCCTTCGGGAGCCAGATCGATGAAAGGCACTTAGATGATGTCGTCCCACTAAGGGGGCAAGCACGGATTTCATTAGGCCACTGTCCAAGGGATGGTGATAATAGTGCCAGGTTAAGTGCCGCAGAAAGAGATTAGGACGGGAGTCATTATAGAGGGTATAGCGGTAGCGTCGCCAAGAGGCCGAAAAACGGGCATGCCAACTTAATGCCACCAGAGCGGAGGCCCGGATCAAAATATCCGGGGGGAGGTAGCTATTGAGAACGGAGGCCCAGCGTTGGGCTGGAATGGGAGAGCAAATATTAAAGTGGGCAACTTGACCCGCCGCATGAACACCTGTATCTGTGCGGCCTGCGGCAAGGACACTCACTGGATGACCACTGATTTGGGCGATCGCCGCCTCAATTTCTCCCTGGACAGTACGCTGTTTCAATTGACGTTGCCAACCATGGAAATTTGTCCCCTGATACTGAATCAGAAGAGCCACCCGTTGGCCAACCGTCGTCGGGTCAGTGCCCGTCACCTCAACTGCGTTCATTGAAGGTCTACACTAACTCAATGACAGCCATTTCTGCATTATCTCCCCGCCGCCGCACAGTACGGATGAGGCGCGTATACCCACCGGGGCGATCGCCATACCGCTGCGGCACTTTTTCAAAAAGGGCATGAACCAATTGCTTATCAAAGATAAATCCCATGGCTTGACGACGGGCGGCAAGGGAACCATCCTTGGCCAGGGTAATCATCCGCTCCGCCTCGGAACGCACCGCTTGGGCACGGGCCTTTGTGGTAGTAATCCGACCATGGCGAATTAATTCGGTGGTCAACGATCGCAACATGGCTCGCCGCTGATCAGCAGGAAGACCTAATTGGGGGACACGGCAACGGTGACGCATATTTACCTCATTTACCTTAGTAGCTTAACTAACTGGGGACTTAACTAACTGCGGGCAGCTTTTTGGGGTGGCAGCGTAATGCCTAGATGCTTTTGCAGAGCTTCAATCACTTCTTCCGCAGACTTTTGACCAAAGTTTTTAATCTCTAGCAAATCTTCCTGAGAATACTCAAGTAAATCCGCCACGGTATTAACCTGGGCCCGTTTTAGGCAATTGTAAGCACGCACCGAAAGATTCAACTGCTCGATTTGAATTTGCCCTGTTTCATCGTGGTCATCACTATGGGTGAACTCGGCCGCATGAAGTGGAGCTTCCTTGAGAGGACTAAATAAATCTACCAGAATACCCGCAGCATGGTTGAGGGACTCCTGGGGACTCAAACTACCATTCGTCCAAATTTCTAAGGTCAGGTAGTCTTGCATGACCCGCTCATCATCATTACCAGTACCAACCCGCGACGTGTCAATACTATAATTGACCTTCCTGACTGGCATAAATACTGCATCTAACTGGAGATAATCGAGGGACGCTCCCCGTTCATCCCGAGCACGCTCCACGGAACGATAGCCGTAACCCCGCTCAATTCTAAACTCTAGTTCCAGGGTAGATCCGGGCATTAGTGTGGCAATGTAATGCTCAAAGTTAATTACTTCCACATCAGCAGATAGCTCAATATTCGCTGCGGTAACGGTAAGAGACTCATTGGCAGGGGCCTGAGCAAAAATACGACCAATTTGCGGCTCAGAGGTATGCCCCCTCACCACTAATTGCTTCATCTGCAAAAGAATATCCATGACATCTTCCCGTACCCCTGGAATGGTGGTGAATTCATGGTTAACACCAGCAATCCGTACCGCAGTCACGGCATACCCAGGAAGATTTGATAGTAAAACACGACGCAGAGCATTACCTACGGTTGTTCCTTGGCCTGGCTCAAGGGGATGCAGGGCAAATTGGCCATACTGGCCATAATTGTCATCAACCTGCGTTTCTAAACATTCAATCTGATAGCCCATGGATCTCAATACTCCCTATAGTCCCGTGATCACTAAACTCGGCGACGTTTTGGTGGACGACAACCATTGTGGGGAATGGGGGTAACATCCCGGATCAGGGTAATTTCTAAGCCGGCCCCTTGCAGGGCACGAATGGCCGTTTCTCGACCTGACCCCGGGCCAGTCACCATAACCTCGATTTGCCGCATTCCTTGATCGATCGCCCGACGGGCTGCACCATCTGCGGCGGTTTGAGCGGCAAAAGGGGTTCCCTTTTTCGCACCTTTGAAACCACTTGAACCAGCGGAGGCCCAAGAAATGACCTCACCGTTCGTGTCGGTAATCGTAATAATGGTGTTGTTAAACGTGGACTGAATATGGGCCACACCACTGGGGACATGACGCTTCTGTTTGCGGGGGCCAGTACGTTTTTGGGGCTGTGCCATAAGTTAACCTATTGCCAAAATCAAAAATGAAGGAAAAAACAAACAAGTGACCAAAACAGTGATCAAGACGAACGCTATTTCTTCGCTGCGGCTTTCTTCTTGCCAGCCACCGTGCGACGACCACCCCGACGAGTCCGGGCATTGGTGCGTGTCCGCTGTCCCCGAACCGGCAAACCCATACGATGGCGACGACCACGATAACTACCAATGTCCATCAATCGCTTGATATTCATGGCTTCTAGGCGACGTAAGTCACCTTCTACTTCGTAGTCATCAATGGCAGCCCGCAGGGAGGCAATATCTGAATCTGCTAGATCCTTCGTTCGGGTATCAGGATTAACCCCCGTGCGCTCTAGAATTTCCTGAGAACGGGATAAGCCAATGCCATAAATATAGGTAAGGGCAATTTCAATGCGTTTGTCACGCGGTAAATCAACACCAGAAATGCGAGCCATGGATTTAGTTTCTTCCTAAAAGCAGTAATAACACGACAACCTTAACCCTGACGCTGCTTATGCTTGGGGTTACTGCAAATGACCATTACCCGTCCCCGACGGCGGATGACGCGGCATTTTTCACAGATTTTCTTCACCGATGCTCTAACTTTCATTGCTGCTGCTCATAAATCGTCGCAAAACCTGTATTCTAGCAAAAATCGAGACAAAAATCAAATTGGGACAATTTATCAACGAATCCCTTACTTCTTGCGTAGCCGATAGGTGATTCGGCCCTTGGTGAGGTCGTAGGGAGTAAGCTCCACCTTGACGCGATCGCCGGGCAAAATTTTGATATAGTTGCGGCGAATTTTTCCAGAGATATGGGCTAACACATTAAACCCATTGTCCAAGTCCACTCGAAACATCGCATTGGGTAAGGACTCCGTGACCGTGCCTTCAATTTCGATGGCATCTTGCTTAGACACGACTAACTCTCCCCACCAATTTGACGTTGAATGGCCGCTGTCACTTCTGGAATGGAGAGGGTTCCATCAATGTGGACAAATTTGGGATGGGATTTGTAGATCTCAATCATAGGCAAGGTTTCCTGCTCGTAGACATGAACACGCTTGAGGATGGTTTCGGGGGTATCATCACTGCGTTTTTGCTCCGACTGCGCCGCTGCTTCCTTAGCTCGGTTTAAGGCCCGATCCTGCAATGTGGCAGCGGGAACATCTAAAAAAAGTAAATAATTATAGGGTTGACGAATTTTCTCAAGCATTTTCTCTAATGCTAGGGATTGGGGAACATTGCGAGGAAAGCCATCCAGGAGCCAGCCCTGTTGAGCATCCGCTTCTACCATGCGATTAGCCACCATATTCACAATGACTTGATCGGGGACAAGGGCACCTTGATCCATGTAGGTTTGGGCCTGTTTACCTAACTCAGTTCCCTGGGCCCGCTCCTTCCGGAGAATATCACCCGTGGAAATATGGGGGATGCCCCACTCCTTCACTAAAAATGATGCCTGGGTTCCCTTGCCGGAGCCGGGACCGCCAAATAGAATTAATCGCATTACTGCTTAACCATTCCCTCATAACGCTGCGAAATCACATAGGTCTGAATCTGCTTGGACGTATCAATGGCTACCCCCACCAAAATCAAAAGGGAGGTTGCCCCCAAGCCCTGGAAGGTGGTGACACGGGTTGCGCTTTCCACTGCCGTGGGGATGATTGCCACCAGACCCAAAAAGATGGCTCCCAAGAAGGTTAGGCGATTCAGAACCTTTTCAATGTAGTCGGAGGTTGCCTTACCAGGACGAATGCCAGGAATACTAGCCCCCATTTTCTTCAGGTTTTGGGACATGTCTACTGGATTGACCACCAGGGAAGAGTAAAAGTAACTAAAGAAAAGGATCAGCGTTAAATAAACAATGACGTAAATCCAAGGGGTGGGCCCCACAGGAGAGATGTAGTTACCAATGCGAGCAACCAGTTCATTCTGGGTAAACTGGGCCAGAGTGGAGGGTAAAATCAACATGGCTGAAGCAAAGATGATCGGCATCACCCCCCCCTGGTTCAATCGCAAGGGGAGATAGCTCGTCTGCTCCCGATAGAGTTTCCGACCCACTTGTCGCCGCGCGGAAACGATGGGGATTCGCCGCGTTCCTTCCTGGACAAAGACGATCCCGACAATCATGGCCAGAAACACAACCACCAGAATAATAATGCCACCCACACTACCGCCGCTTTCGGCTAGGGCAATGGTTTGACCAATGGAGCCGGGTAGGTAAGCGACAATACTCAAGAAAATAAGCAGGGATGCACCGTTGCCAATACCCCGCTCAGTGATCAATTCTGAGACCCACATCACAAACATGGAGCCAGCGGTGAGGGCAAGTACCGTCTCAGCAATGAAGATGGGTCCCGGCCGCAGGGCTGCCCCAGGGATAGAACTGACAAAAATAGCGATCCCCGTACTCTGGATAATGGCCCAACCCAGGGCGACATAACGGGTAATTTGGGAAATTTTGCGTCGCCCCGCTTCCCCTTCTTCTTTTTGAAGGTGTTCCAGGGAGGGAAGAGCCGCAGTCATTAACTGCATGATGATGGAAGCATTAATGTAGGGCAAAATTCCCAGGGCAAAAATCCCTAGGGCCGATAAACCACCTCCAGAAAAAATATCCAGGAAGCGAATCACAGCATTATCTTCCACACTGCTGGCAAAAACTTGGCGATCGATGCCCGGCACGGGTAAGTAAATACCCAGACGCACAAAAATCAAAAGCCCTAGGCTAATCAGTAAACGAGTTCGCAAACCAGCGGCCTGGGCCATTTGCGTAAATGTTTCTTGGGCAGTGGGAGTTTTACCGCGATTGACAATCATAGAGAGTTCCCTCTAATCCTGGACTGGGGCTGTTAAATCAACGCATTCACCACCAGCGGCTTCAATTTTGCTGCGGGCTGTTGCCGTAAATCCATGGGCTTCTACCCGCAGTTTGACATTGAGTTCGCCATTACCCAGTATTTTTAGGGGCCCATCATTGGTGGTGAGGATGCCCACCTCTAGCAAGGATGCCAGGGTGACAACCGTATCCGCAGGCAATGTATTCAGTTGATCAACATTGATCGTAGTGTAATGCTGTTGATTAACGATGGGGAAATGCTTGAGTTTGGGTAGACGGCGATAGAGGGGATTTTGACCACCTTCAAAGCCTGGCCGGGTGGGACGACCGGAGCGAGATTTTTGCCCCCGCATGCCAAAGCCACCGCTGGCCCCTTGACCTGCTGCAATGCCGCGGCCAATGCGACGACCACGGGGGCGGGAACCGGCTTGGGCATGTAAGTCACTAAAACGCATGGCTTTTTCCTTCAGGTCTACTGGCTATAGAGGTTTTCAAGGGGAATATCCCGCTCTTCGGCCACTTCTCCTAGGGTACGGAGGGAGGCTAGGGCCTCAACGGCAGCCCGGGCATTGTTGAGGGGATTACTGGAACCCAATTGCTTGGCTAGGACATTCCGGACTCCGGCTAGTTCGAGAACGGTACGCACGGCTCCCCCAGCAATAACCCCAGTACCAGGAGCGGCGGGACGAATCATGACCCGGGCTGCCCCCCCTTCACCGGTGGTGGGATGGGGAATGGAATTGGATTTGGTAATGGGGACATCGATTAGGTGTTTTTTACCATCGGCAACGCCTTTACGGACGGCTCCAATTACATCGGCGGCCTTACCGACGCCAACGCCAACTTGGCCCCGTTCGTTGCCAACAATAACAATGGCCCGGAAGCTCAGTTTTTTGCCCCCTTTGACCACTTTAGAAACCCGGCGAATTTGGACAACCCGCTCTTGCCAGTCGGTTTCTTTTTCTACTTTGCGGGGGTTTTTGCGACGATTGGGCATCGGGGGTTCCTCTTAAAACTCTAGACCAGCGTCACGGGCAGCTTCAGCAAGGGCCTTAACTCGTCCGTGGTAAATATTGCCACCGCGATCAAAGACAACATGATCAATGCCAGCAGCTTTGGCCCGTTCGGCAATGAGTCGCCCAACTTCCTCAGATGCTTTGCAATTGTTGCCACTCTCAAGTTTTTGCCGCAGGTCTGGCTCAAGACTAGAGGCGGCAATGAGGGTGTGATGTTGGCTGTCATCGATCAACTGGGCATAAATATGTTGATGGGAGCGAAATACGGCTAACCGGGGGCGATCGCCGGTGCCCGTAACTTTACGTCGGATGCGTTGATGCCGACTTTTAACTGCGGCAACTCGTGTCTGTTTCATCTATTTCTTCCCTGTTTTGCCAACTTTACGACGGACAAGTTCACCGGAGTAGCGAATTCCTTTGCCCTTGTAGGGTTCGGGGGGACGTACCCCACGAATTTGGGCGGCCAGATTACCCACCAATTCCTTATCAATGCCGCTGACGAGGATAATGGTTCCCTGCTGGACTTTCTTGCCCTGGTTGTCTTCAATCTCTAGGGTAATCCCTGGGGGGGGTGGGATTTCTACAGGGTGACTGTAGCCCATACTGAGAACAAGGGTTTGACCTTTCAGTTGGGCCCGATAGCCGATCCCTTGGATTTCCAGTTTCTTCGTAAACCCTTGATCTACCCCTTCCACCATGTTGGCGACAAGGGTACGGCAGAGACCATGACGCTGCCGAGCGGGCCGCGACTCGTTCCGTCGCTGGATGAGGATAGTGTTTTCTTCTTGGGTGATACTCACTTCTGGGGGTAAGACCCGACTAAGTTCGCCCCTGGGGCCTTTGACGATGACCTGCTGACCATTAAGGGCTAGGGTCACCTTGGCTGGCAGGGGAATGGGACGTTTACCGATCCGAGACATGGGGGATTCCTCCTGGCTTACCAGATATAACAAAGAACTTCACCGCCAATCCCCTGTTTCCGAGCATCGCGATCGGTCATGATGCCGCTGGAGGTGGAAATGATGGCAATGCCGATACCACCGAGTACCCGTGGGAGTTCCCGGGAGTTGGCATAGACCCGCAACCCTGGTTTACTGACCCGCTTAAGGGCGGTGATAATGGGCTGGCGTTGTTTACCCCGATATTTCAGGGCCACGACGAGATGCCGCTTGATCCCTTCACCCTGTTCTTCAAAGTCGCGAATAAATCCTTCTGCCTTAAGAACTTGGGCAATACTTAAGGTCATCCGCGTTGCTGGAATTAAGGTGGTTTGATGCCGAGCTAAATTAGCGTTGCGGATGCGAGTCAGCATATCGGCGATGGTATCGTTTACTGCCATAGTTGCTCCTTAAAAATCTGCCTCCTTGTCGGGTTAACTATCACGGAAAGGCATCCCCAATGCTTTGAGCAAAGCGCGCCCTTCTTCATCGGTTTTGGCAGTGGTGATGATTGAGACATCCATGCCGCGAATCTGATCGATGTCGTCATAGTTCACTTCTGGAAAAATTAACTGCTCTCGCAGACCCAGGGTGTAATTGCCGCGGCCATCAAAACTTTTAGGATTAACGCCCCGAAAGTCTCGAATTCGAGGCAGGGCCAAGTTGATCAGGCGATCTAAAAAGGCATACATCCGCTGCGATCGCAACGTGACGGCCACGCCCACCGGCATTCCTTGACGAACCTTAAATCCAGCGATCGCCTTCTTGGCGCGGGTGACCACCGGTTTTTGCCCCGTAATGGTGGCAAGTTCGGTCAGGGTTGCTTCCAGGGCTTTAGCATTTTGGGCTGCTTCCCCTAGACCCCGATTCACGGTCACCTTGGATACCTTGGGAACCTGGTGGATATTGGTGTATTGAAATTGCTGCATAAGTTGCGGCACAACAGTTTCGGTGTAGAGGTTTTTAAAGCGTTGAGACATAGGACGTGAAGACTCTCTTGGTGAATTGCTCTGGGCTGGGTCAGAGACTAGGGGACAGGCAAGAATTAATCGATAATTTCTCCGGTTTTTTTCAGCATTCGCACCTTGCGACCATCTTCGGTATAGGTGTAGCAAATTCGACTTGCAATATTTTGCTTCGTGGAATAAACCATCACCTTGGAGCTATTGATGGGGGCTTCCTGAGTGACAATTTGACCCGATTCACCCTCCTGCTGCGGTTTGACGTGTTTGGTTTTCACATTCACGCCCTTCACCAGAACCTTGCTGGTTTTGGGAAAGACATCCAGGATTTCGCCAACTTTGGCCTTATCACGCCCGGCAATGACTTGAACGGTGTCGCCTTTTTTAACGTGCATACGATGACGGATAGGTTGCTTTTTCGTGGCCATGTTTAGAGTACCTCCGGTGCCAAGGAGACAATTTTAGTGAAATTTTTATCCCGCAATTCCCGCGCTACGGGGCCAAAGACCCGCGTTCCCCTGGGATTACCTTCCGGGTTGATGAGAACGGCGGCATTGTCATCAAAGCGAATACTCATGCCACTTTCGCGGCGAATTGCTTTCTTGGTTCGCACAATCACCGCCCGAACCACATCGGATTTTTTCACCGCCATGTTCGGTGTAGCATCTTTGACCGTGGCAATAATCACATCACCGACACTGCCATACCGCCGATTTCCGCCACCCACGACCCGAATACATAGGAGCTTTTTGGCACCACTGTTATCGGCAACATTCAGATAACTTTCCTGCTGAATCATGACAGACTCCTAGCCCCGGTTGGGAGAACTAACAATTTCGGTGATGGTCCAGCGTTTTGTCCGACTCAGGGGGCGAGTTTCCTGAATCCGCACGCGATCGCCCGTCTGGCAGCGATTTTCTTCATCGTGAACCTTATAGCGACGGGTTTTGACGACGATTTTGCCGTACTTCGGATGGGGAGCGCGGTTTTCAACGGCAACCACGACGGTTTTTTCCATCTTGTCGCTAACAACGAGACCCAATCGTTCTTTTACTGCCATAATTAGTTTCCTTCCTCATTTGCTGAGGTTGCACTGGACTGTCGTTCCTGCTCTAGGGTAAGTAGCTGGGCCAAGGTATGGCGTAAATGCTTGAACTGGTGAGGCTTTACTTCCTGGCGGGTGGCTTTTTGAAACCGCAGATTAAACAGTTGTTTTTTGAGATCAACAATCTGATCGGCGATCGCCTGATCATCTAGTTCCCGTAGGTCAGCTATTTTTGTGAGCGCCATGATCTAGGACTCCTCCTGCTTGCGAACAATAAAACGAGTTTTGATCGGCATCTTAAAAGAGGCAAGGCGCATGGCTTCTCGAGCCGTTTCTTCAGGAACACCGGCGATCTCATACATGATCCGCCCTGGCTTCACCACCGCAACCCAGTATTCAGGGGAACCTTTCCCCGAACCCATCCGTGTTTCTGCCGGCCGCATGGTAACGGGCTTATCGGGAAAAATACGAATCCAGATCTTGCCACCCCGACGAATATAACGGGTCATGGCCCGCCGTCCGGCCTCAATTTGACGAGATGTAATCCAGGCCGGCTCAAGGGCTTGCAGGGCGTAATCCCCAAAGTCAATATTGCTACCACGAGTGGCAACCCCACCCATGCGGCCCCGTTGTTGTTTGCGAAATTTTGTACGTTTAGGACTTAACATGACCCGATTCCTTCCTGCTAGTTAGAGCGATTCTCGAACTGGGGTAAGCGACGCTGACCCGTCCGCTGCCGAGGCTGTTCCCGCCCAAAGCTAGATTCCGTTTGACCCGGCAACACTTCACCCTTAAATATCCACACCTTGACCCCCAAAATGCCATAAATGGTTCGGGCAGTACGGTAGGCATAGTCAATGTCCGCCCGCAGAGTATGGAGGGGGACACGACCTTCCCTGGTCCATTCGGTACGAGCAATTTCTGCCCCGTTGAGCCGACCGGCAACCTGGATTTTGATCCCTTCAACTCCGGCCCGCTGGGCCCGTTGAATCGCTTGGCGAACGGCCCGCCGAAAGGCAACCCGCCGCTCCAACTGCTGGGTAATGTACTCAGCCAACAGACCGGCCTCCGCATCTACTCGGTTCACTTCGAGGACATTCACCTTAACAGTGCGTCCCGTGGGTAACATTTTCCGTAGATCTTCCCGAAGCTTTTCAATCCCTTGGCCACCCTTGCCGACAACGACCCCAGGACGGGCGGTGCGAATTTGTAATTCCACCTGATCGGCTTTGCGCTCAATGCGAACATCGGCAATACCAGCATTGGCCAGGACTTTTTCGATGTACTGACGAATCTGATGATCTTCCTGCAATAGGGCTGGGTAGCGACTGGGATCCGCATACCACCGTGAACGATGTTCTTGGGTAATCCCGAGGCGAAAACCAATCGGGTTAATCTTCTGTCCCACAGTAAAAATCCTTTAGTACTACTCGTCAGTGAAATCAACGGATGCCACGGAAATCGTAATGTGGCAGGTGGGCTTACGGATTTGGTAGGCACGGCCCTGGGCCCGAGGACGGAACCGCTTCAGGCTCGGCCCCTGATCCGCATAGGCCTCACTAATGATCAAGGTGGCTGGATCAAGACCCAGGTTGTTCTCTGCATTGGCTGCGGCCGATCGCAATACTTTGGTCACGGGATCACAGGCCCGGTAGGGCATAAACCGCAGCATAATCAGGGCATCTCGATAGGTTTGTCCCCGTAGTTGATCGAGAACTCGACGAACCTTGTGGGGGGACATCCGCACATAACGGGCGGACGCTTGGGCAGTGGGGATAAAAGAGGAAACCATGGATCTGTACGTGCCTTCAACTTAATAACGGGCCTTTTTATCGCCCTTAACATGACTACGAAACGTGCGGGTAGGGGCAAATTCGCCGAGCTTGTGGCCGACCATTTGCTCAGTGATGTAGACCGGAACATGCTTTTGACCGTTGTGAACCGCGATCGTGTGGCCGATCATTTCCGGCAAAATAGTTGAGGCCCGCGACCAAGTCTTGATCAACTGCTTATCTCCCTTGGCATTGAGGGTTTCGATCTTCCGCAACAGATGATCGGCAATAAATGGCCCTTTTTTTAGTGAACGTCCCATTAGATTCTCCTAGAGTGCTGCCGATAACTAAGACTGACGACCCCCACGACCGCGCTTGGAGGATTTTTTCCGCCGGCGCACGATCAACGCATTGCTGAGTTTTTTCTTCTTGCGAGTCTTATAACCCAGGGTCGGTTTACCCCAAGGCGTTACCGGGCCACTGCGGCCAATGGGGGCACGCCCTTCACCACCACCATGGGGGTGATCCACCGGGTTCATGACTGAACCGCGAACCTTGGGTCGGCGGCCTTTCCAGCGATTTCGTCCCGCCTTACCAATACTGATGTTGTTGGCCTCGACGTTCCCCACCTGGCCAATGGTGGCATAGCACTCTTTCCGGAATAAACGCACTTCCCCAGAGGGCAGCTTTAGCGTCACCATCTCCCCTTCTTTAGCAACCACTTGGGCCATAGCACCTGCGGCCCGTACCATTTGACCACCGCGACCGGGGGTGATTTCCACATTATGAACGGCGGTACCTAGGGGAATTTTGTACAGGGGCAGAGAATTCCCAACTTCAATGGGGGCATCGGGGCCAGTAACAATTTGAGTGCCAGGGACGAGATCCCGGGGATGGAGAATATAGCGTTTCTCACCATCTTGATAATGCACCAAGGAAATACGGGCATTCCGGTTTGGATCGTACTCGACGGTCACGACCTTACCGGGCACGTTGGGTTTATTGCTACGGCGAAAATCGACATCCCGGTAGCGACGCTTATGGCCGCCTCCCCGCCGCCGACTGGTAATGACACCACGATTATTCCGACCCTTATCCCGCTTTCGTCCACGGGTTAGGGACTTTTCCGGTGAGTCGGTGGTAATTTCAGCAAAGTCCGAGACGGATTTCTGCCGAGTTCCAGGGGTGTAAGGTCGATAGGAACGAATACCCATAATTGCTTATGCTCCGTCTAAACTTCGGGGAAGAGGGTAATGGAGTCACCACTGGCGAGGGTGACGATCGCCCGTTTGTATTGAGGCCGCATGCCGATAAATCGCCCAACCCGCCGCTTTTTCTTGGGAGGGTTTTGGGTATTCACCGCAACCACCGTGACGCCAAAGAGTTCTTCAATGGCCGCCTTGATTTGGGGTTTGGTGGCGCGGGGATCCACATCAAAGGTGTAGTGATTATTTTCCAGGGCAATGGTCGCCTTCTCGGTGATGATGGGACGACGGATCAGATCGGCCAAGGAGCGGGGGATTACTCTAGTCACCGTACACCTCCTGAATTTTGGCGATCGCCGCAGTGGTGACAACAATGCGATCGGCGTGAACAAGATCAAACACATTCAGCTGATCGGCCCGGAGTAGTTTGATGCTAGGCACATTACGGGCAGAGAGAAGAACATTTTCCTGGGCTTCCGACGTGATCAGTAATACTTTTTGACCCGCCTCAATTCCCCAGCGTCCCAAGGCGGTCATCAATTCCTTGGTTTTGGGCCGAGGTAGCTGTTCAGAAAAGTCTTGCACCACAATCAGGTCTTCAGTCCGACTCATTAGAGCGGTGCGTAGAGCTAACCGTCGCTCTTTGCGGTTCATTTTTTGGGTGTAGTCCCGCGGTTTTGGGCCAAAAATGACCCCACCACCCCGCCAGAGGGGAGAACGAATAGAACCCGCCCGGGCCCGACCCGTTCCCTTTTGTCGCCAGGGTTTGCGCCCCCCACCCCGAACCTCAGCTCGAGTTTTGGTTGAGGCCGTCCCTTGACGAGCATTGGCTAATTGGCGCACAACTGCGCGGTGGACAATATGACTGGCGGATTCTTCCTTAGCTACCCGTAAATCGAGGGTGGCTTCTCCGGATTCCGCGCCCTGCCAATCTTTGACGATGCAAGATACCATAATGAGTTCGTCTCCCTACTGCTTCTGGCCGACAATGTTGGCGGGAGTAATGCTCACTAAAGCACCGGGTTTTCCGGGCAAGGCTCCCTTAATTAAAAGCAAGTTCCGCTCCGCATCAATGCGAACAACTTCTAGCTTCCGCACAGTGACTCGCTCGTTGCCCATGCGTCCAGCCATCCGCTTACCGGGATAAACCCGGCCTGGGGTAGTACCGGCTCCCGTTGATCCAGGGGCGCGGTGATTCTTAGAACCATGGGCCATGGGCCCCCGCTTGAAATTGTGGCGACGTTGATAACCGGCAAAACCCCGACCAATACTGGTGCCACGCACATCCACCAGTTGACCCGGATTAAACATTTCGACGGTGAGGGGCTGCCCCAACTGATAGGCGGACACATCCTCAAGGCGGTATTCCTGGAGGTGTCGCATTGGCCCAGTTTCAGAACGGCGTAAATGGCCTAATTCTGGCCGAGTCAAGGCCTTCTCTGTAGCTGCACCAAAGGCAAGCTGAACCGCCGTATAGCCATCGGTTTGTTTCGTTTTGATTTGAGTGACCGGACAGGGCCCTGCTTGCACGACCGTAATCGGCACGGCTTTACCGGTTTCGTCAAATATCTGGGTCATGCCCAGTTTTGTTCCTAAGATGCCAACTGCCACGATCGCTAATCCTTAAAGCAACTGTCACGACACAATAATGGAGAATCAGCCCGAAAACCGATACTCTCCTTAGCCCCGAAGGGACATTTTATGGTGGTAGTGTTTAACTAAACCAAGGCGATCGCAAATCTAGACTCCACACCTCAACCCATTGATACAACACGTTGAAGAATGGATAACAAATCGCCCCAAGCCATAATTTTTGAACTCAGCTTTCGGTTAATCCTTGCGGTATTGGTTGAAAACTGAACGCCCTTGATAGCCAAGGACTTAAAGAATAAAATTTCTTCAGTATCCTTTTTTGGCCGCAAGGAATCATCGTAAATGATTTGATTGTGCTTTGTCTAGTCCCAATTGGACGAAATATATTTTTTTCTAACTTTTTAATATCCCAGCCCTTGCCTAGCTAGGATATTGGCTCCTCAAAGATTTGAAATTCTGAAAATGGGCAGGATTGGGGAAGCTGATCAGGATCCAGGGGCGTTTCCCGTCCGACCATATCTAAGCCATTTTCATAGCCTAGGGCGATCGCTTCCCTGAGGTAGGGTTTTAGGCTGGGATTTTCCTTGAGGTGACGACAAATTTCACGTCGTTGTTCGCGGATCGTGTATATCCAGCTTTTGGATCGAAACCTAGGCTGGAAATGCCACTTCAACAAATGCCCCAATAAAACACCCAGACGGTTACGAAGTTCTTGCCGCTGTTGTTTGCCCAAGAACTCAATCTCTTCACTGAGGTTAACTATGTCTAGCTGGTCAAGCTTCCCAGAACGTAGGGCCTCCGTTTGCGCCTGAGTCCACGCATAAAAATCACGATCATATAGGGAGCGGGTTTGCGGGGATGGGTGCATGGATGACTCCTGGGAGGATAAAGGCCCTAAAATTCTGCCTTGGCGTAAAACTTACCATTTTTGATCTGAATTAAGCCCTGGCAACTGGGGCAGCTAAATCGCCAAAGTTTACCTAGGGGAACTTTGAGGGACTGGCCACAATGGGGGCACTCTCCCCGCAATACCTCTTCATCCCCTAGCATCCACATACCACCCACGACCATGGGTAAACCGATGACGGATCCTAAGCCCGTGGCACAGAACCCTAGACCCATTACCATTCCGGCAACACCGGCAACTTTGGCTTCACCATCTCGAGACACTTTCTCAATCGTGGGTACGGTAAATTTAACTCCCTCGAAGGGGGAATCCATATCTTGAGAATCGTTTGGAGAATCTAAGGCTGGCTCGGCGGCGGCTTCATCGGTGATATCCCCCGATGGGGTAACAGATAGGGGTTGCTCTTGGGGAATCCCTGCATCCGCTGTACTTAGATCGGTAGCAGGGGGTGGGGTAGGTTGGGGGGGATGGTCAGAAAAATCCTTGACGGAATGCTCAACCTTTGGTTCGTTGGCCATGGCGGCAGGCTCACTGGGTAGAACCGAGGCATCCACTTCGCTGATTGGGGCAGCTACGTCCGGAGTCGGATCCGGGGCGATCGCTGGGCCAGATTCTAACCAGGGATCGGGTAATTGAGGCAGCGTTTGTGATAGTACGGGTTCATCTGGTTCATCTGCAACGGGTGGCCAGGGTTCGGATGTTTCTGGTTCGTCTTCTTCACCATAATTTTGGAAATCGTCGGGTGGCTCGGGTTCGGGTATTTCCAATTCTGCCTCCACGCCATCATCCGGGAGAGTCGTCTCTGCCATAACGGCGGAATCGGCGGCAATAATCTCTTCTAGACCGGCAAAGGGTTGATTAGGGGCATCCTCTACAATCTGCGTTGGCTCTATATTTTCTAAATTGTCTAACTCTGCATGCTCTAACTCTGCATCTTCTGACTGAGCCACATCGTCGGCATATTCAGCAATCAGGGGCGGCTCCGTTGCAATGATCTCTTCAAGGTTTTCAATGTCTTGCTCCGGCAGCGGCTCCTCAGAAGATTCTAAGGGCCCCAGGAAAGTCTCTATCTCTTGCTCTATCTCAATCTCTATATCATCCAGGATGGAGTTCTCCCCATCGCTCAATTCCACCATGGCGGTTGGCGGTTCAGGGGAAAACATCTCTGATAGGGTGACGTAGGTTTCACTGGTTTCAATCGTTTCAATGACTTCAATGGGATCAGCCTCTACTTGGGCCGGTTCTTCCTCTTTCTCCTGAATCGGTTCGACGGCAGGGGATGGCTCTGACTCAAACATTTCGCCAAGGGTGAGGTTCCAGTTATCCGCCTGGGATACCAGCAAAAATTCTTCTTCCCATAGGGGAATACCTAAACAACGGGCTTCAATGTGAACTCCCTCGATGTCTGGCAATAAAAGCTTTTCCAGGGCTGTGCGGATCAGGGTAACGGCGGCAGGTTGACTAATGTTTTTCTCGGATTTTAAGGTGACCGCAAGGTGGGCATCGCTGCGAGTGACGATCGCCTTTACCTGTTTCGGAATTAATACGGCATTAAGTAACAGGGAGATGGCCCGAGGATTACCCTGGCGGGCTACATCCAGAAGGCTAGGTTGACTCATAGGTTCAAGGGGGTAAATCAGGCTCTATATACTAGCGTACTGCGGTTTGCGAGAGGATTATGTCGTTCCGAGAAGCAATGTTTTTGATTCTTGATAAATTATCCACACGCCCCTCTGTAAATACCTCTCGACCCATCTCCAAACATTCACAAGAACCAGCGATCGCCGGCAATTATTCTTTCAATGAATTGTTTTAATGCTTATTTATTTAGGCACAAACTAATTAAAACTGTTAGCTTTAGTAAAGCAACAATTTTTACCGACTTTCAAAGCCATGGCCGATAGTGAGCTAGGGGCCAGCCAAAGGCTAGATTTTGCTCCTTGTTAACTTGGTGCTTGTTAAATCGTCTTCAGGAGATGCGAACCATGAATCGTCCCCAGATTGAACTCATTCCCAGTCGGGAAGCCGTTTGCACAGATCAAGACATTACCCTAGATGTCCTCATCAAAATTACGCCCCCCCTGCCCGATGTCCCCAGCGATCGCACCCCTTTGAATTTAGGATTAGTGATTGATCGCTCTGGGTCGATGGGCGGCTACAAAATTGACTATGCCCGTCAGGCGGCTTGTTTTGCCGTAGAGGAATTACTACCAACGGATCGGGTCAGCATCACTCTCTTTGACAATCAGATTGATACATTAATTCCCAGTACCTTGGTGAACCATAAAGCCAGTATTCTCTCGCAAATTAAGCGTATTCACGCACGGGGTTCAACGGCCCTGCACCAAGGATGGTTGAATGGTGGTGTACAGGTCAGTCAACATTTAGACCCCCAATGCTTAAACCGAGTGCTGCTCTTATCCGATGGTTTGGCCAATGTGGGCGAAACCAATCCGGATCGCATTAGCCAGGATGTCCATGGGCTACAGCAAAAGGGTATTAGTACGACTACCTTGGGTTTAGGGGAAGATTACGACGAGGACTTACTCCTAGCCATGGCCCAAAGTGGCGATGGTAATTTTTATCATATTCAGTCCCCGGAAGAGTTACCAAACATCTTTGAAGTGGAACTCCAGGGACTAATGGCAACCGTGGGACGGGTGGTGAGCTTAGGCATCGAACCCCAGGGAGAGGGAAAAGTTCTCCGGGTTTTGAACAATCTGGAACGAACTCCCAAGGACCGACTTAAGTTAGCCAATTTGGTAATGGGTAAACCCATTCTGGTTGTGGTGCGTTTACAGATTCCGGCCCAAGCCAGCGGTCAAGGGGCGGACAATCTTTGCCAGTTCCGTCTGGCGTGGAATAGTCCTGATACCCCTGACCGGCAAGAACTGCGGGCTACCCTATCCTTGGAAGCAATCAATCATCACCTGTGGGAGCAGTTGCCAGAAAACAAGGAAGTGGCAGTGCAGGTTGCCCTATTCATGGCTGCCCAAGCTCGGGAGGAGGCGATCGCCCAGGCCGATCGCGGAAACTACTACGCAGTAGCTCAAATCATTGATGATGAGTTAACGGACTTAGAGGCCCTTGGTGATATAGCAGTCGCCACATAGATTAGGACGCTATGCTTAGAACGTTCTCCATCGCTTCTCGTAGGGTGTCAAACTCACCTAAGCATTTGCGAATCCGGCTCTTAATCCATGACCAACATTTTTCAATGGGATTCAAGTCGGGAGAATAGGGGGGCAAGTACCATACCTCACAGCCTGCTGCTTTCACCAGTTCTTCAATTCGTCCGCCTTTGTGAAAACTGGCATTGTCAATCACGAGCGTCTGCCCTGGCTGCAATACGGGAATCAAGCAGGTTTCTCGCCATACCTCAAAGATGGAGCGATTACACATGCCGTCTACGGTAAATGGAGCCATCAATTGACCTGCACACAGAGCCGCAATCATATTGACCCGCCCACTCCGACAACCTGATTTGAGGGCAAAGAGACGCTCCCCTTTTGGGTTATAGCCATAGTCATATTGGTCACGATTATCCATCCCTGATTCATCGGCATACACTATCGATTCCAACTCAACGGTTGCTAGCTGGGCTAAAAACTCAACTCGCTGCTCCTCGTTACGCTCTTGGTAGCCATAGCTTTTTTTTTACGGGTGAAGTTGATGCGCTTGAGAGCACGGCTAATGGTTCGGTCACTGATCTCGTCGTCCCATAATTCCGCGAGTTGCACTTGCGTTTTATCCGAATGCGTCCCAACAAACGTTTTGAATGTGTCCCAATCGATAATTTTATGGCTATGACCGAAATGATTGTGGGGGCGCGCTTGAAGGTCTCCCGTTTCTGCCCTGAGCTTGAACCACTGATGAATTGTGTTGCGGCTGATTCCAAATGCCTCACTCGCTTCACTCCGAGTCATCCCGTTGAGTTCGATGGCTTCGAGGACTTTACGCCGAAAATCATAGTCATAGGCTTTGGGCATCAAACGTTCTCAATCAAGGGCAGATTTTTTCTCTATATTCTATATTATGTCCTAATCTATATATGTAGTTGCTATATGTGTGAGGACGACGGTGAGCATGATCTTGTGCACGCTTGCATGGGAGACATGAAAGAATTGACGGACTTAAAACGGGACTTGGAACAAGGAAAGGTAAACGCGATGCGTAAAAAAATGCGCTTCCAATCCTCAGGACGGCATCGGAGTCAAAAGGACTAACCCCAGGCCTGGCCTAAGGGAATGGCGGCTTTCGCCCCCGTGACACTAGGTAGATTTCCAGGACAATGGTGGTGATGCCAGTAGGCAAGTACTGCAAAGGCGATCGCTTCCTTTGCATCCACTGGAACCCCCATTTCGGTCGTCGTTAATACGGGAATGGGGGCAAGGTGGTGGATCAATCGTTGCCGCAGATAGGTATTGTGGGCACCGCCGCCACAGAGTAACACTTGATCGGGAGGTACGTCCAAAAATTGCTGATAATTCCTGGCGATCGCCCGGGCCGTAAAGTCCGTTAGGGTCGCCAAACAGTCCGCTGCACTGAGATCATAGGCTTGGGCATCCCCCAGACAGGCCCGCAAAAAATCAGGACTAAATAACTCGCGTCCGGTGGACTTAGGGGGTGGTTCCTGGAAAAAAGGATGATTCAGCCATTTCTCCACGAGGGGCTGGCAAATTTCACCGGTGGCGGCCCACTCCCCATCGCGATCGTAAGTCTTTTCACCCTGGGAAAAATGGTTTACCGCCAAATCAATGAGGACATTCCCCGGCCCCGTATCCCAACCAATTACGCCAGAGCCATGATCATCAATCTGCCCCAAGGGCGGCAGAAACGTAACATTACTAATGCCACCAATATTTTGGATACAGCGAGACTTTTCCGGGTGGCCCAACAAACTGAGGTCTACGCGAGACACCAAAGGGGCCCCCTGACCACCATAGGCAATATCATGAACCCGAAAATTACTCACCGTCGGCAGATGGGTTAAATGGGCAATGAGATCTCCCCGGCCAAGTTGCAGGCTATAGCCCAAGTGGCTTCCAGAGGGGGGACGATGAAACACTGTTTGACCATGGGAACCAATTAAATCCGCAGATCCACCATATTCAGCCTGTAACTGTTGGGCCGCGTCCGCAAAGGCATGGGCGATCGCATCGTCTAATTGGGCAAACGCCGCCATGGATAGGGGAGAACCGGCACATACATCAAGAAGTTGCTGGCGTAGTTGTCGCGGATAGGAATAAGTGCTAAAACCGTGGAGATGAACGTTTAAGTCAAGATTTTTGCCTTGAATAGTAACGAGGGCTGCATCGATACCATCTATGGAGGTGCCGCTCATTAAGCCGATGACCTGCATGGTAATGTTCCTGTATGGGTGTGATGGGTTCTTTTTAATTTATTTTTCACTGAACTGGATTTAACTGTACTCAACTGCACTAAATTGCCTGTTTGCCTAACACCATTCCTGTGGATACTGTCCCATGCCATACTATTACCCATTTTCCAATCGCACTATGCTGAACCAACTCATTCATTGGTTGGCTCGTTTGGGGGCGATCGCCGGGGCCCATTTTATCCTTTCCCTACCTGCCCAAGCCCAAATAGCCCCAGCTTTGAATGGAACAAACACCACAGTCACCGTCAATGGTCAGCAATTTGATATTGGCGGCGGTGCCTTTTCTGGCGATGGTCAAAATCTTTTTCATCTTTTGCGAGAGTTTAACTTAAATGAGGGGCAGATAGCTAATTTTTTGTCTAACCCCCAGGTTCGCAATATTTTAACGGGGGTCAATGGTGGCAACCCCAGCTATATTAATGGTTTACTCCAAGTCACTGGCGGCAATAGCAACCTCTTTCTCCTCAATCCTGCCGGTATTGTCTTTGGGCCGAATGCCAGTTTGAATGTGCCCGCAGCCTTCCATGCCTCCACTGCCCAACGGGTGCA